>NZ_QGLF01000004.1:0-300000 GCF_003173055.1 Zavarzinia compransoris | reverse complement strand
GACGTGGCTTTCGCCCTCGAAGGCCATGATGTGGGTCGCGATCCGGTCGAGGAAGTAGCGATCGTGCGAGATCACCATGGCGCAGCCCGCGAAGTCGAGCAGCGCCTCTTCAAGGGCGCGCAGGGTGTCGACGTCGAGGTCGTTGGTCGGTTCGTCGAGGAGCAGGAAGTTCGACTGCGACTTCAGCATCTTGGCCAGATGCACCCGGTTGCGCTCGCCGCCCGACAGCATGCCGACCTTCTTCTGCTGGTCGGCGCCGCGGAAGTTGAAGCTGCCGAGATAGGCGCGGCTCTGGATTTCGCGCTTGCCGATGGTCAGCATCTCGTGGCCGCCCGAGACTTCCTCCCACACCGTCTTATTGGCGTCGAGGGCATCGCGCGACTGGTCGACATAGCCGAGCACCACCGTGTCGCCCAGGCGGACTTCGCCCGCATCCGGCTTCTCGACGCCAGTGATCATCTTGAACAGCGTGGTCTTGCCGGCGCCGTTCGGGCCGATGATGCCGACGATGCCGCCCGGCGGCAGGTTGAACGACAGATTGTCGATCAGCAGCCGGTCGCCGAAGGACTTGGAGATCGCCTTCGCTTCGAGCACCAGGCCGCCGAGCCGCGGGCCGGGCGGGATGACGATGGTCGAGCGGCCGATCTCGCGCTCGCCCTGCTGCGCCACCAGATCGTCGAAGGCCGAGATACGGGCCTTGGACTTGGCCTGGCGGGCGCGCGGCGAGGCGCGAATCCATTCCAATTCGCGCTCGATCGCCTTCTGGCGCGATTCTTCCTGGTTCTTCTCGATTTCCTGGCGCTTGCGCTTGGCGTCCATCCAGCCGGTGTAATTGCCCTCGAAGGGCAGGCACTGGCCGCGGTCCATTTCGAGGATCCAGCCGGCGACATTGTCGAGGAAGTAACGGTCGTGGGTGACCGCGACCACCGTGCCCTCGTATTTCTCCAGGAATTTTTCCAGCCAGTTGATGGACTCGGCGTCCAGGTGGTTGGTCGGTTCGTCGAGCAGCAGCATGTCCGGCTTTTCGAGCAACAGGCGGCACAGCGCGACGCGGCGCCGCTCGCCGCCCGAGAGCTTGGTCACATCCGCATCGCCCGGCGGGCAGCGGAGCGCATCCATGGCGATCTCGACATGGCGCTGCAGGTCCCAGGCATCCTTGGCGTCGATCTGTTCCTGCAGTTCGGCCTGACGGGCGATGAGGTCGTTCATCTCGTCGTCGGTCATGTCTTCGCCGAACTTGGCCGAGACTTCCTCGAATTCATCGAGCAGGGCCTTGGTCGCCCCGACGCCGAGCATGACATTGCCGAGCACGTCCAGCTTGGGGTCCAGCGGCGGTTCCTGGGGCAGATAGCCGACCTTGACGCCTTCCGCCGGCCAGGCCTCGCCCTGGAACTCGCTGTCGATGCCGGCCATGATCTTCATCAGCGTCGACTTGCCGGCGCCGTTGCCGCCAAGCACGCCGATCTTGGCGCCCGGCAGGAACGACAGCCAGACATTCTTCAGAACCGTCTTCCCCCCCGGAAAGGTCTTGGACAGATCCTTCATCACATAGACGTACTGGTAGGAAGCCATGCTCCTGAATCTCCTGCTGATACGGTCTGGCGGCGGCGGCGGGGTGCCGCGCCGGGCTTCCTGGCGCCCTGCCACGCGTTATGACGGATCCGTGAAAAGGCCGGGGTGGCGCGCCTCGGAAAGCCCCTCGCCAAGGCCCCACATAGATAGTCGCGCAAGGCCACAAGTCCACTAAAAAAGCCCGCCCGCGGGGCGGTTGATCGCCCCCGCGGTGCTGGCTAGAGTTTGTCCGATTTTGGCTGATTCAGCCAAAATCGAAAAAGACAGACGGCCACGCATAAGCCTGGAGCTTGTCCACTTCAGTATGAAGCGGACAAGCTCCAGGCTGGCCGGGCCGACCGAGGGAGGAACCGAATCCATGGCCGCCACACCCCTGCCGCCGCGCGACGGCAATTGTATCTTCTGCAAGATCGTCGACGGCATCCTGCCCTGCCACAAGATCCACGAGGACGAGCACACCATCGCCTTCATGGATATTTTCCCCCTGAGCCCCGGCCATGCCCTGGTCATCCCCAAGGACCACCACCCCGACCTCTACAGCATGCCCGACGACCTGCTGGGCCCGGTGATGCGGACGACGCGGCGGGTGGCGCTGGCGATGGCCAAGGGCCAGGGGCCGGACGGCATGAACCTGTTCCAGGCCAACGGCGTCGCCGCCGGCCAGACCGTGTTCCATTTCCACATGCATATCCTGCCGCGCCGGACCGGCGACGGCGTGATTTCCGCCGAACACGGCAAGCGCCCGGGCGACCATGCCATGCTGGCGCGCGAGGCGGAGATGCTGCGGGGCATTCTCGCCGAGCTTTGACCCCGTGATCCGGCGCTTCCGCATCCGCAACTACCGCTCGCTCCGCGATGTCGAGATCGCGCCGGCGGGCTTGACCGTGGTCACGGGGGCGAACGGCGCCGGCAAGTCCAATCTCTACCGCGCCCTGACCCTGGCCGCCGCCGCCGCGCGCGGCCAGCTGGCCCCGACCTTGATGGCGGAAGGCGGCATGCCGTCCGCGCTGTGGGCCGGGGCATGGCGCCAGGACGAGCGCCGCCGCATGGTGGTGGAGGTGGAGGGCAGTGCCTGGTCCTATGCCCTGGCCCTCGGCCTTGCCCCTCACGAATGGCCGGCCGGCGCCCCGCCCCCGGTCTTCGCCCTGGACCCGGTGGTCGGGGAGGAGCATCTCCACGGGGCCGACGGCACCCTGCTGCTCGAACGCGACGGCCCCGGCGCCTGGATGCGGGCGAAGGGCGCGAAAGGCCGGACGGCCTTCCCCCCCGGCCTGGAACCGCAGGAAGCAGCCCTCGCCCAGGTGCGCGAGCCCCATCTCTATCCCGATCTCGCCCAGGCGCAGGCCGAGATGGCGCGCTGGCGCTTCTACCACCACTTCCGGACCGACGCCGCCTCGCCCATCCGCATGCCCCAGGTGGGCACGCGCACGCCGGTGCTGTCGGCCGACGGCGGCGACCTTGCCGCCGCCGTCACCACCATCCGCGAGATCGGCGACACCGGCAGCCTGGACGAGGCGATCGACCGCGCCTTTCCCGGCGCCCGGCTGGAGGTCGAGCAAGACCTGGGGCACTTCGCCCTGTTCCTGCGCCGGCGCGACTTCAAGCGGCCCTTCGCCGCGCGCGAACTGTCGGACGGCACGCTGCGCTATCTCTGCCTCGCCGCCGCCCTGCTCTCGCCCCGACCCAGCCCCCTGCTGATCCTGAACGAACCGGACCAGAGCCTGCACCCGGATCTTGCCGAACCGCTGGCCGAGCTGATCGCGCGGGCGGCCGAGGATTCCCAGCTCTGGGTCATCACCCACAGCGAGGCCCTGGCCCGATCCCTGCTGCGGCATGGCGCCGCCGGCTATGACCTTCGCCTCGAAGGCGGGGCGACCCTGGCCGAGGCGACGGCATGATCCGGCACCTCCGCATCCGCAACTACCGCTCGCTCCGCAATGTCGCGATCGAGCCCGCGGGCCTGACCGTGGTGACCGGGGGCAATGGTGCCGGCAAATCCAACCTCTACCGGGCCCTGACCCTGCTGGGGGCCGCCGCCCGCGGCACATTGGCCCCCGGCATGGTCGAGGAGGGCGGCATGCCCTCCGCCCTCTGGGCCGGGGAATGGCGGAAGGACGAGCGCAGCCGCATCATCGTCGAGGTCGAGAGCACCACCTGGTCCTACAGCCTCGCCCTCGGCCTGCCGCCCCCGCCGGAAGGGGCCTTCGCCCTCGACCCCCGGGTGAAGGAAGAATATCTGCACGATGCCGCCGGCAACAGCCTGATGGAGCGGAAAGGCCCGAGCGCCTGGATGCGGGTCCGGGGCGCCAGGGGCCGGACGGCCTATCCCTTCGCCCTCGACCCGCAGGAGGCGGCGCTGGCCCAATTGCGCGAACCCCACCTCTACCCGGAGGTCGCGGCCGCCCAGGGCGAAATGGCGCGCTGGCGCTTCTATCACCACTTCCGGACCGATGCCGCCTCGCCCATCCGCAATCCGCAGGTGGGCACGCGCACGACCGTCCTCGCCGCCGACGGCCACGACCTTGCCGCCGCCGTGGCCACCCTGCGCGAGGGCGGCCCGTCCGCCGCTCTCGACCGGGCTGTCGACCGGGCCTTTCCCGGCGCCCGGCTGGAGGTCGAGCACGATCGGGGCGAGTTCACCCTGTTGCTGAAGCGGCACGACATCGAACGGCCCTTCGCCGCGCGCGAATTGTCGGACGGCACGCTGCGCTTCCTGTGCCTCGCGACCGCCCTGCTGTCGGCCCGGCCCAGCCCCCTGCTGATCCTGAACGAACCGGACCAGAGCCTGCACCCGGACCTTGCCGCCCCCCTGGCCGAATTGATCCTGGATGCCGCCGCCCGCAGCCAGGTCTGGGTCATCACCCATAGCGAAGCCCTGGCCCGCCACCTCGTCCGCGGCGGGGCGGCCGGTTACGACCTCCGCCTCGAAGGCGGGGCCACGGTGGCGGAAGCGGTGACCTGACCGGAAAGCGCGGACAGAGTCACGGCGCGGCAGGCGCCTGCGGGGCCGCCGCGGGATTGTGGATCAGCAGCGTTCTCAGTTCCTCGGCGATATGGACGCCGAACTGAAGGACATAGGGCGCCCGGATCGAAAAGGGCGCCTGTGTCAGGTCCAGGCACCTGAAGCCGCCGACCTCGATGTCGACATTGCTGGGCGTGTCCAGCTTCCGGTAGGAATTGGTGATCAGGGCATAGCGGAACCGCGGGAAGACTTCGTCGCGATAGCGCATGATCAGCGGGCTGGGCAAATGCTGCAGAACATCCTTCATGATCAGCAGGTCGGCGGCGGGCAGCGCTTCCAGGCCGGGCGGCGCCACGGCGAAATCGACATTGGCGGATGAAAACAGCCGCTTGTTGCGGGCGACGACGCTTTCGACGACGTCGAGCCCGAGATAGCGGGCGCCCCGGAAATTCACATAGCGCGAGAACTGCCAGTCGCCGCAGCCGATATCGACGATCGAGCCGATGCCGTTCAGGCGGATGAACGCCTCGAGGAAGCCGCGATAGGGAATATTGTAGAAGGCATCGGAGCCCGGCCCCGAGCTTCGCCCCCAATCCTCGTCGTCCGCTTCGTATTTTCTGGCGAAAACCGCGCCAATATCGATCTGGTCCGGACTCATCGACCGCCCCCCGTCAACAAGACACGATCTTCAACAAGACACGATCCGCAACGCCCTTCCGCCCAGCGGCGGCGGCGCACAGCCTAGCACGATCACGGCGCAGCCAGAACGGCCGTCACGCCACCCGGCACGACTTTCCCGCGCCGGTTCGAGGCGGGCCTGTTTTGCGGTCAGAAGCCCAGAATGCCGAGCAGCGCCGCCGGCAAGGCCGCCATGGGCAGCCCGGTGAGATCGAGACCGGCCGCGGCATTGAGGCGGGCCCGGGCGGACGCCCCCAGAAGAGTGCGGATGTCGCCCAGAACCGGCGCCGGCGCAACGATGACCAGACGGTCGAAGCGCCCCGCGCGCGCGGCGGCATCGAGACGGGATGCCAGGACCTTGGCCAAGCCCCCGCCTTGCGGCTCGCCGCCTCCCGCTTCGCCGTCGGCCGATTCGCGGTCGGCCCCGATCGCGCCCTCCCCGACCGCCCCTTCGACGGGGTGCAAATCCTTGAACGGCCGCGTCCCCTCGAACAGGCGGGCCCTGACGCCATCGGCCAGCAGGACCCAATAAGACGGCAGACGCGGCATGATGCGGTGCTCTCCCTTCCCGATCGCCGCAATCGTGGCCGCGGACAGGCGGACGGCCATTGATCTGGATCAATGGCCGTCCATCCGGGAGGAGATCAGTGGATCAGTTCGGGGGTGCGTTCGTCCTCGCCGTCCTCGGCTTCCGAAGCGGGCGGGCGCTTGGCCGCCTCGATCTCGAAGACCAGTTCCCCGGCCTTGAAATCGACGTGGACGGTGCCGCCCCGGGCCAGCTTGCCGAAGAGGAGATCGTCGGCCAGCGGCTTCTTCACCTTTTCGGCGATGACCCGGGCGAGCGGGCGGGCGCCGAACGCGGGGTCGAAGCCGGCTTCGGCCAGATGGCTGCGCGCCGCCTGGGACACGGTGATGTCGACGCCGCGATCGGCGAGCTGGAATTCCAGTTCGGCGATGAACTTGTCGACGACCTTCGAGATGATGTCCGGGGTCAGGCCGCCGAAGGGCACGATGGCATCCAGGCGGTTACGGAACTCCGGCGTGAACAGGCGCTTGACCGCATCCTCGTCGGCGCCGACGTTGGTCGTCCGGCCGAAGCCGATCGCGGGCCTTGCCGCATCCGCCGCGCCGGCATTGGTGGTCATGATCAGCACGACGTTGCGGAAGTCGATCTTCTTGCCGTTGTGATCGGTCAGTTTGCCGTGGTCCATCACCTGCAGCAGGATGTTGTAGAGGTCCTGGTGCGCCTTCTCGATCTCGTCGAGCAGGAGGACGCAATGGGGATGCTGGTCGATCGCATCGGTCAGGAGCCCGCCCTGGTCGAAGCCGACGTAACCCGGGGGGGCACCGATCAGGCGCGACACCGTGTGCCGTTCCATATATTCCGACATGTCGAAGCGGATCAGCTCGACCCCCAGGATCTTGGCCAATTGCCGCGCCACCTCGGTCTTGCCGACGCCGGTGGGCCCGGAGAAGAGATAGGAGCCGATCGGCTTCTCCCCTTCCCGGAGGCCGGCCCGGGCGAGCTTGATCGAGGCGGAGAGTGCCGAGATCGCCGCATCCTGGCCATAGACGACGCGGCGCAGTTCCGCCTCCAGGTTGGCGAGCAGGGCCTTGTCGTCCTTGGAGACGGATTTGGGCGGGATGCGGGCGATCTTGGCCACCACCGCCTCGATCTCCTTCACGCCGATGGTCTTGCGCCGCTTGGTCGGCGGCAGCAGCATCTGGGCCGCGCCCGATTCGTCGATCACGTCGATCGCCTTGTCGGGCAGCTTGCGGTCGTTGATATATTTCGCCGCCAGTTCCACCGCCGCCTTGATGGCGTCGCTGGTGTAACGCACCTGGTGGTGTTCCTCGAAATAGGGCTTCAGGCCCTTCAGAATCTTGATCGCGTCGGGCACGCTCGGCTCGTTGACGTCGATCTTCTGGAACCGGCGCAGCAGCGCCCGGTCCTTCTCGAAATAGGAGCGGAATTCCTTGTAGGTGGTCGAGCCGATGCAGCGCAGCGTGCCTTGCGCCAGGGCCGGCTTCAGGAGGTTGGAGGCATCCATCGAGCCGCCGGAGGTGGCGCCGGCGCCGATCACCGTATGGATCTCGTCGATGAAGAGAATGGCGCCGGGCGATTGCTCGATCTCGGCGATCACCGCCTTCAGCCGTTCCTCGAAATCGCCGCGATAGCGCGTGCCGGCCAGGAGCGTGCCCATGTCGAGGGAATGGATGACCGCGTTCAGCAGCACTTCCGGCACGTCGCCCTGGACGATCTTCAGCGCCAGCCCCTCGGCGATCGCGGTCTTGCCGACGCCGGGATCGCCGACCAGCAGGGGATTGTTCTTCTGGCGCCGGCACAGGATCTGGATCGTGCGCTCGATCTCGGCTTCGCGGCCGATCACCGGGTCGATCTTGCCCTCGGCCGCCTTGCGGTTGAGGTTGACGGCATAGGTCGCCAGGGCCTCGCCCTTGCGCGGCGCATTCGCCTCGGTCTGGCGGCGCTGGCCGCCGGCCTCGCCGTTGCCCTCCTCGTCGGCACCGCGCACGGCGCGCGGCTCGGTATGGCCGGGACGCTTGGCGACGCCGTGGCTGATGTAACTGACCGCATCCAGCCGGGTCATGTCCTGCTCCTGCAGGAAATAGGCGGCGTGGGATTCGCGTTCGCCGAAGATGGCGACCAGGACATTGGCCCCGGTCACCTGGTCGCGGCCCGACGACTGGACATGGACGACGGCGCGCTGGATGACGCGCTGGAAGCCGGTGGTCGGCTTCGCCTCGTCGTCCTGCTCGACCACGAGGCCCTCGAGGTCGGTCTCGATATATTGGACCAGCTGGCGGCGCAGCAATTCGAGATCGACGTTGCAGGCGCGCATCACATTGCCCGCATCGGCGTCGTCGATGAGGGCAAGCAGGAGATGTTCGAGGGTGGCGAATTCATGGCTTCGCTCGTTGGCGAGCGCCAAGGCCCGATGCAGGGACTTTTCGAGGCTGCGCGAAAAAGACGGCAAGGCACACCTCCCACTTTGCGTCGGCCGCCGGACGGGCGACCACACCGACCGTTCCCCTCGACGGAGGGGCGGCTAGGCGCAAAGGCCGGCGAAGACCCCGCGCCTATTCCTTCTCCATGGTGCATTGAAGCGGATGCTGGTGTCGACGGGCGAAATCAACCACCTGGGTCACTTTCGTCTCCGCCACCTCGTAGGTGTAGACACCGCAGATCCCGATCCCCTTCTGGTGCACATGAAGCATGATCTGGGTCGCCTCCTCCCGGTTCTTGTGGAAGAAGCGTTCGAGAACGTGGACGACGAATTCCATCGGCGTGTAATCGTCGTTCAGCAGCAGGACGCGATACATGGGGGGACGCGCCGTCTTCGGGCGCGTCGCGGTCAGGAGGCCGGTCTGGTGGTCGTCGTCCCCCGTCATCACGGGGTCCCGGGCCAGGAGATGATCGGTCGAACTGGTCATGGTCGCGGACATCAATCCGATAGATTGGGTTGAGCCGGCAGCTTGTCCAGGGGTGGCGATGCAGGGCCCGGGTCGATGCCGTGGCCGGCAGACAATTTAATCATTCGATTCTGCGCGCTTTGCCGGCTTTGGCAAGCCTCGCCCGCGCGCACGGGCCATGCGCGGCACGGGGGACGCGCCCCGAAAAGACGGCGCCCCGAAAAGACGAAAGCCGGCACGAACGAATCGTGCCGGCCATCGCAATCACAAGCAACGAACGCAACGAACCTCGCCGGCCATGGTACGCAAGCCGGCGGTTCGCAGCAGCCGGATCAGGCGACCGGCTGGGCGAACTTCTTGAAGGCCGTGCCGAGCTGGCGGGAGACGGGCTCGACCGCTTCCTGCGTGAAGGCCACGGTCAGTTCGCCGACCTTGTTGGTATAGGCGAGGAAGGCGTCGAAGGCGGCCTTGGTGAAGTCGTTCTGCAGGTCGACGACTTCACGCAGGCTCTTCGCACCGACCACCGCCTTGGAGGCGGCGACGAAATCTTCCACCGACTTCTTGGCATAGGCGGCGGACTCGGCGGTCACGCCCTCGATGCCCTTCACGGTGATGTTGAAGGAAGAGACGAAAGCCTCATAGGTCTCCTTCGAGACGGAGCCGGCTTCCTCGAAGGCCTTCAGGGCCTGGTCGATCTTGCCCTTCACCTGTTCGGTGGTCGCCTTGATGGTTTCGGTCGCGGTATCGGTCACTTCGGTAGTCTCCGGTTTGGCGGCTTTGGATTTGACGGCCATGTTGATCCCTCGTTCGCAAATGCTTCGTGGGTCAGGTCGGCCATTCGTTCTCGCCGGCCCGCCGTGGCGGAGCACCATCGCCCCGCTGTCGTTTAGGCGCCGCAGCGCCCCGGCCCCCAAGCGGCCGGCCCGTTGCTGCAACGCGGCATGGGCATAAGTTCCGCCCGATGCCCCCTCAAGTCAAGGGACATTGTTGCGTTGCAGCAAAAATTAGACGAAAGACCAAGCCGGGCCGTGCCGCGGCGTCAATCCCACCGGGCGACATCGAGACTCTCGCCCGAGACCTGCACGGTGAAGATCAGGCCGTCGTCCCGGTCCGGGGCGCCGGCGAGCGGCGGCAGGTCCAGCCGCCGGGGCCGGTTGACGGCGATATCCGTGCGGTCGGCCTCGAACAATTGCTCGGGGAAGGTCAGGGCCTCGAAGCGGCCGTCGCCGGCCTGGAAGGCGTTGAAATGGAAGCGGCCCTGCCGGCAGCTGGCGACCACCCAATAGAAATTGTCCGAGCGCAGGAACTTGCCCTGCGGCGACGGCCCCTGGACGTCGGAGGCGGCCATGGCCCGCTCCAGCCGGGCGAGGCGGGCGCGGTCGATGCCGATATTGGCTTTCTCGGCCCGGATCTGCGGCCCGCTGGTGGTGCCGGCCAGCAAGGCGGCGGGGCCCCAGACATATTGGTCGACCTGGGCACCGTAGTCCGCGAACTTCAGTTCGTAGGCACGTACCTGCTCGGTCCAGACCGCGTTGTAGACGAAGCGGACCCGGTCCGGGCCCCCGGCCGCGCAGGCCTGGCGGATGTCGTCGCCGGCGAGATAGCGGTACCAGCCGGGCAGGCGGCCGAGGTTGAACTCGGCCGGTCCGCGCGGCATGCAGGCCGTCGCCGCCAGGGCCGCCGCCAAGGCCGCCAGCACCGCCGCCGGACGCCGCTTCGTGGACCGCATCGTCACCATCGCCTCAACTCCAGAAAAGCCGGCCAGAGCATGCCTCACCCGAACCGGGGCGCCAAGCGGGCGCAATCGCGGCAATTTGCCGGCACAACCTCAGTCCTGGACTCAAGCGCCGCCCGCAACCTTCGGATTCCATGGACAAAGTGGCGTTCGAACCGTATCGTCGAATCGGGCATTCACCATCATTCAGGGGCGAGCCATGCGTGGTGCGCTGTTAAGGGCCTGGTCGGCATTGACCGGCCATTCGCATAACACCGGCGGCCGGGGCCCCGTGCGGGCCCCCGTGCCGTTGCTGCTGGCGCTGGCCCTCGTCCTCGGCGCCGCCACCCTGGCCGCGCCGGCGGCCCAGGCCGCCCCCCCGACCTCGGTGGTCATTCTCGACGGTTCGACCGGGCGGGTCATCCTCTCGGAAAACCCGGGATCGCAGCGCCATCCGGCGTCGCTGACCAAGATGATGACCATCTATATGACCTTCGACGCGGTGAAGGCCGGCAGCCTGACCCTGGACCAGATGCTGACCGTCTCGGCCAATGCCGCCTCGCGCCCGGCGACCAAGCTGGGCCTGAAGCCCGGCCAGAAGATTTCGGTGAAGAACGCGATCATGTCGCTGATCACCCTGTCGGCCAACGACATGTCGGTCGTCCTGGCCGAGGCGATCGCCGGCTCGGAGGAAGCCTTCGCCGCCCGCATGACCGCCCGCGCCCGCGAACTGGGCATGGGCGAGACCCTGTTCCGCAATGCGAACGGCCTGCCCGATCCGGACCAGGTGACCTCCGCCTTCGACATGGCGAAGCTCGGCCTCGCGCTGATGCGCGATCATCCGGATCTCTATCCCATGTTCTCGACCCAGCAGTGGCGCTATGGCGGCAAGGTGATCACCAATCACAACCGCATGCTCGGCCGCTACGAAGGCACGAACGGCATCAAGACCGGCTATATCCGCGCCTCCGGCTTCAATCTGGTGGTTTCGGTGAAGCGCGACGGCCACCATCTGGTCGGCGCCATTTTCGGCGGCACCTCCGCCCGGGCGCGCGACGACCGCATGATCCAATATCTGGACGCCGCCCTGCTGCGCCTGAAGACCCAGCCGGATCTGGTCGCCGGCGCCCCGGTGGTGCAGCCGAATGCGGTTGCCGCGCCGCGCGCCGTCGCTGTCGCCGCCGCCCCGGCGCCCGCCGCAAGCCCGGCCCCGGCCGATATCGCCGTCGCCGCCGCCGCTCTCGATGCCAAGGTCGCCGATATCAGCCGCGGCGAAGAGGATCTGGCCGAAGCCACCTATGGCGCCGCCCCCCCGCCCCCTGCGCCGGCGCCGGCTCCGGCACCGGTCGTGGCCGCCGCCCCGCCCCGCCCCGCCCCGGCCAAGCCCGCCGCGACCGCCGGTTCCCTGAACGCCCAGGCCGCCGCCGCCCATGCCCGCGAAGCCTCGGGCGAGTCCTGGGGCATCCAGATCGGTGCCTTCCGCCGCCAGGATGCGGCCATGGAGCATCTGAACGGCGCCGCCCGCCTGGTGCCCGCCACCCTGCGCGGCGCCCAGAGGGCGGTGCACCAGGGCAGCGACGACAAGGGCAAGCTCTATCGCGCCCGTTTCGTCGGCCTGTCGGAGAACGACGCCCGCCAAACCTGCCTGAAGCTGCGCCAGAAATCGGTCTCCTGCATCGCCCTGAAAGTGCCGTCCACCGCGACCGTCACCGCCAGCGCCGGCAGTTCGGACTGACCTGGAACCTTGAATGAAACCGGGGTCAAGGCTTTAAGCCCTGCGCCTCGGCAGGGCGGCGATGCATGCGCCGGCCTTTCCCCGGGCCGCGGCGGCGGGCACCATGGGCCGAACAGCCGCCCGATGCCCCGCCAGCGAATGCCCTGCCAGCGAATGTCATGACCGCCGATATTCCCCCCGCCGCCCCGCCCTTCAATGCCCCGACCGCGGGCGAGCGCCAGGGCTTGCGCCGTGCCGTCCGCCCGCGCGATGCCGCGACCCTGATCCTCCATCGCCCGGCCGGCAGCGGCTGGGAATTGCTCATGGGCCGGCGCCACGAGGGGCACCGCTTCATGCCCAACCAATGGGTGTTCCCCGGCGGGCGGCTGGACCGGGCCGATCTCTATACGCCGGCGACCGCGCTGCGCCCCGATGTCGCCGCCCCCCTCGGCCGGGCCGCGCCGCCGCGCCGGGCCCATGGCCTCGGCGTCGCCGCCATCCGCGAGACCTTCGAGGAAACCGGGCTGATGATCGGCGCGCCCGATGCCCGGGCCGGCCGCCTGGACCGGGGGCCGCTGGCCGCCTTCGCCGCCGCCGGCCTGGTGCCGGACCTTGCCGCCCTCGATTATGTCGCCCGGGCGATCACCCCGCCCTATCGGCCGATGCGTTTTCACGCCCGCTTCTTCCTGGCCCCGGCGAGTGCCGCCCGGGGCGAGGCCCGCCCCTCGCCCGAATTGACCGAGGTTGCCTGGGTGCCCCTGCCCGAGGCGGCGCAACTGGACCTGCCGCGCATCACCGGCGTCGTGCTCGACGTCATCGGCCGGCGCCTTGCCGGCCTTGACCGGCGGATTCCCGCCTTCGCCCACCGCCGTGGCCAGCATACGGTCTGCCATGACGACGAGGGCTGAGCCGGCCGGCCGGCGGGTGCGCGCCAAGCCCGCCGCCAGCCTGATCCTGATCGGCCCCGAGGGCAGCGTGCTGATGGGCCGCCGGCCCAGCCGCAGCCGCTTCGCCCCCGATGCCTGGGTCTTTCCCGGCGGCCGGGTCGATGCCGCGGACCTGCGCGCCGGCGGCGACCGCTTCCGTGCCGCCGCCGTCCGCGAAACCGCCGAGGAAACCGGCCTGGCGGTCGATCCCGCCCGGCTCGCCCCCCTCGGCCGGGCGATCACGCCGAGCGAAAGCCCGATCCGTTTCGACGCCCGCTTCTTCATCACCCGGGCCGATCCGGCCTGCCGCGCCGCGCCCCTGGTGACCAACGGCGAATTCACCGACCTGCTTTGGCTGCCCCTGGGCGAGGCCCGGCGCCTGCCCCTGATGGATGTAACCGAATTGATGCTGGACGAGGCCATCGCCCGGGACCGCGGCGGCCCGGACGGGGTGCTGACCCTGACCTACCGGCGGGGCCGCGCCCTGATCGTCCGGCGATGAGCGCCGTCATCGACCGGCACGGCCGGCTCGACGGGCGGGTCGCGCTCAGCATCGGGGGCATCATCGTCTGCATCACCACGGTCGGCATGACCTACAGCCTGACCCTGCCCCTGCTCGCCCTGCTGCTCGAGGCGCAAGGGGTGGAAGGCTGGCTGATCGGCGCCAATGCCGCCATGACCGGGGCCGCCACCCTGGCCAGCGCGCCCCTGGTGCCGCGCCTGATCCGCCGCTTCGGCGTCATGCCCTTCATCCAGGGTTGCCTGCTGCTGGCGGCCACGACCCTGATCGCCTTTCCCCTGCTGCCCTCGCTGGCCGCGTGGTTCGTGCTGCGCTTCCTGATGAATGTGGCGATCACCGGCCTCTTCATCACCTCGGAAGCCTGGATCGGCCATCTTGCCGGCAACAGCCACCGCGGCCGGATCATGGGCATCTATGCGACCGCCATGGCCGTCGGCCATACCATCGGCCCGGTGGTGGTGCAGGTCACCGGGATCGAGGGCATCGCCCCCTTCGCCACCGTGGCCCTGGCGACCGCGGCCGGCATGCTGCCGGTCAATCTGGCGCGGCGCCACCTGCCGCCCTTCGATACCCATGGCAGCGCCAGCCTTGCCGGCATCGCTCGCTCGGCGCCGACGCCGGTGCTGGCCGCCCTGCTGGCGGGCGCCATCGAGTCGGGCATGCTGTCGCTGCTGCCGGTCTGGGGCGTGCAGGGCGGCCTGACCGAGCTTGGCGCCGCCCGGCTGATGATCTGGCTCGGCCTCGGCAATATCCTGCTGCAGATCCCGATCGGCTGGGCCTCCGACCGGGTCGGGCGCCATCGCATGCTGATCGGCTGCGCCCTGGTCGGGGTCGGCGGCGCGATCGGCCTGCCGCTGCTGATCGGGACCATGGCCGTGGCGCCCCTGCTCGTGGTCATGGGCGGGGCTTTGATGGGGATCTATACCGTCGGCCTGACCCTGCTCGGGCAGCGCTTCTCGGGGCCGGACCTGACCACGGCCAATGCCGCCTTCGTCATCTTCTACGGTCTCGGCGCCCTGGTCGGGCCGCCGGTCGGGGGCGCCGCGCTCGATCTTGCCGGCCGCCTGGGCCTGCCTTTCGCCCTGGGCCTGTCGTGTTGCGCCTTCGCGCTTTATGCCTTGCGCGATCTCTGCCGTAAATCTTGACAAGAGCGCCGGCCCGAGTATGTTCGCGGTTCATTTTTTCGAGGCGCTACGAGAGAACCGCGCCTGCTGGAGTCTGTCATGGCAAAGCCGAATACGCTGAAGATCAAGCTCCTCAGCACCGCCGAGACCGGTTACTTCTACGTGACCAAGAAGAATCCGCGGACCAAGACCGAGAAGCTGTCCCTGAAGAAATACGACCCGATCGTGCGCAAGCATGTCGAGTTCAAGGAAACCAAGATCAAGTAAGGCGCTGCCGCGGCTCTGATCTGCGGCTCCCCCGCTTGTTCACGCCCCCGCTTGTTCACGCCAATGGCGGCCCGTAAGGTGCCGCCATTGCCGTTTCTGCGCTGGAGGAATCGATGGCTGCCGCCCTGACGCTCGAACAATGGGAAGCGCGTGCCGGCGCGCTGTCGTTCCGCCATCTCGCCTTCGTCGGCGGCCGCTTCGTGCCCGCCCTTTCGGGCAAGACCTTCTCCCGCCTCTCGCCGGCCGACGGCCGCCTGCTGACCCAGGTTTCCGCCTGCGAGGCCGAGGATGTCGACCATGCCGTCGCCGCCGCCCGCAAGGCGTTCGACAGCGGTTCCTGGTCGCGCATGGCGCCGCGCGGGCGGAAGAAGATCCTGCTGCGCTTCGCCGACCTCATGCGCAAGCATGCCGACGAACTGGCCCTGCTCGAAACCCTCGACATGGGCAAGCCGATCAGCGATTCCCTGGCGGTGGACGTGCCCGCCGCCGCCAATACGATCCAATGGTATGCCGAGGCGATCGACAAGGTTTACGACGAGATCGCCCCGACCGCCCACAATGCCCTCGGCCTGGTGACGCGGGAACCGGTGGGCGTGGTCGCCGCCGTGGTGCCGTGGAACTTCCCCCTGCTGATGGCCTGCTGGAAGCTGGGCCCGGCGCTTGCCACCGGCAATTCGGTGGTGCTGAAGCCGGCCGAGCAATCGCCCCTGACCGCGCTGCGCCTGGCCGAGATCGCGGCCGAGGCCGGCCTGCCGGACGGCGTGCTGAATGTCGTGCCCGGCTTCGGCGAGACCGCGGGCGCGGCGCTCGGCCTGCATATGGATGTCGATGCGGTCACCTTCACCGGTTCGACCCAGGTGGGGAAATATTTCCTCGAATATGCCGGGCGCTCGAACATGAAGCTGGTCAGCCTCGAATGCGGGGGCAAGTCGCCGCATATCGTGATGGCCGACTGCGGCGACCTGGAGCTCGCCGCGACCAAGGCCGCCTGGGGCATCTTCTTCAATCAGGGCGAAGTCTGCACCGCCGGTTCCCGCCTCCTGGTCGAGGAGCCGATCAAGGAGGAATTCCTCGACCGCCTCGCCCGGGTCACCGCCACCATCCAGCCGGGCAACCCGCTCGACCCCGCGACGAAAATGGGCGCGATCGTCGATGAGAAGCAGATGAAACGGGTGCTCGGCTATATCGAGACCGGGCGCGCGGACGGCGGCGAGATCCGCCTGGGCGGCAAGCGCGCCCGGATCGAGAGCGGCGGCTACTACATCGAGCCGACGGTCTTCGACAAGGTCAGCCCGACCGCCCGCATCGCCCAGGAAGAAATCTTCGGCCCCGTACTCTCGACCATCACCTTCAACGGGCTGGACGAGGCGATCCGCATCGGCAACGGCACGATCTACGGCCTCGCCTCCGCGATCTGGACCAAGGACATCGACAAGGCGCTGAAGGCGGCGCGGGCCCTGCGCGCCGGCCTCGTCTGGATCAACGGCTGGGACGAGGACGATATCACCGTGCCCTTCGGCGGGGTCAAGCAGTCGGGCACCGGCCGCGACCGCTCGCTTCACGCCATGGAAAAATACACCCAGCTGAAATCGACCTGGATCAGCATCCGCTGACAAAGAGAAGCCCCCTTCCCTGACCGGAAGGGGGCTTCGAGGGGCCACGGGAACGCGGGGCACGCGGCTTCCCGTGGGGTAAGGGAAACGCGCTTACGCGTCCTCGGCCGAGCCTTCGGCGTCGGCCTCCGGGCTGCCGGTCATCGCGGCGGAAACGATGCCGGCATTGGCGCGGATCTTCCGCTCGATCTCGTCCGCCATCTCGGGGTGGCTGGCGAGGAAAGTCTTGGCGTTCTCGCGGCCCTGGCCGATGCGCTGGCTGTCGTAGGAGAACCACGAGCCCGACTTGTCGACGATGCCGGCCTTGATGCCGAGGTCGATCAATTCGCCGGTCTTCGAGGTGCCTTCGCCATACATGATATCGAACAGCGCTTCCTTGAACGGCGGCGCCATCTTGTTCTTGACCACCTTCACCTTGGTCTGGTTGCCGACCACCTCTTCCTTGTCCTTGATCGCGCCGATGCGGCGGATGTCGAGACGGACCGAGGCATAGAACTTCAGGGCATTGCCGCCGGTGGTGGTTTCCGGATTGCCGAACATCACGCCGATCTTCTGGCGGATCTGGTTGATGAAGATCACCATGCAGTTCGACTTGGAGATCGAGCCGGTCAGCTTGCGCAGGGCCTGGGACATCAGGCGGGCCTGGAGGCCGACATGGGAATCGCCCATCTCGCCCTCGAGTTCGGCGCGGGGCGTGAGCGCCGCCACCGAATCGATCACCAGCACTTCGACCGCGCCGGAGCGGACCAGCGTATCGGCGATTTCCAGCGCCTGTTCGCCGGTGTCGGGCTGGGAGATCAGCAATTCGTCGACGTCGACGCCGAGCTTGCGGGCATAGATCGGGTCGAGCGCATGTTCCGCGTCGACGAAGGCGCAGATGCCGCCCTTGCGCTGGGCATTGGCGACGACCTGAAGGGCGAGCGTGGTCTTGCCCGAGGATTCGGGGCCGTAGATCTCGACGATGCGGCCGCGCGGCAGGCCGCCGATGCCGAGGGCGATGTCGAGCCCGAGCGAGCCGGTCGAGACCGCCTCGGCCTCCACCGCGCTTTCGCGGGCGCCGAGCTTCATCACCGAGCCCTTGCCGAAGGCGCGTTCAATCTGCCCGAGAGCGGCCTCGAGGGCCTTCTGCTTGTCCATGTTTTCCGATCCGACGAGGCGCAAGGCTGGCGACGACATGTAGAGGACCTCCTTATTCCAAAGCCCCCGGCGCGTTTCAACCCGCCAATGCAGGGCCCCGAGCGGTTTTCCCTTGGCCCTCAATGTACCTTATTTGTTCCCGCCCGCAATCCTGTTTTGTTCTCGTTTCACCCTATTTGCCGTCCAGCACCTCGCGCACCAGGGCGCCCAGCTGCTTCAGGCTGAAGGGCTTGGCCAGGAAGGTGAAGGCGAGGCCGGGGTCCAGGCTCTTGCGGAACTGTTCCTCGGCATAGCCGGAAATCAGGATCACCTTGAGGTCGGGCAGCAATTCCTGGGCGCGGCGCGCCAGCGAGGGCCCGTCCATGGTCGGCATCACCACGTCGGAGATCAGCAGCTCGATTCGCGCCGCGCCGCTTTCGATGATCTCGAGCGCCTCCTCGCCGGTCGGGGCTTCGAGCACCTGATAGCCCTGGCGGCGCAGGGCCCGGACCGAGAAATTGCGCACCGCATCCTCGTCCTCGACGATGAGCACGGTTTCATTGCCGGGGGCGGCCGCGGTCTCGGGCTTTTCGGGTGCCTCGGCCGCCGCCTCCGTATCCGCCTCGGCGCCGCCGACATGGCGCGGCAGGGCGATGCGGAAGGTGGTGCCCTGGCCCGGCTCGCTGTCGACGGTGATCGAGCCGCCGGTCTGCTTCACGATGCCATAGACGGTGGAAAGGCCGAGGCCGGTGCCCGCCCCCACTTCCTTGGTGGTGAAGAAGGGCTCGAAGATCTTGGGCAGGACGTCGCGGGGAATGCCGTGGCCGCTGTCCGCGACCTCGATCATCACATAGTCGCCGGGCGGCAGCTGCAGGGCCGGATGGCGGCGCAATTCGCGGCGCGACAGGTTGCGGGTCTTGATGGTGATGCGGCCGCCCTCGGCCATGGCGTCGCGGGCATTGACGACGAGGTTGATGATCACCTGGTCGAACTGGCTGGGGTCGACGCGGACGAGGCCGAGATCGGGGGCATGCTGGAGATCGAGGCGGATATTGGCGCCGATCAGGCGCCGCAGCAATGTGGAGAGGTCGTTCAGCGTATCGCGGATGTCGATGATCTTGGGCCGCAGCGTCTGCCGGCGCGAGAAGGCGAGCAGCTGGCGGACCAGGTTGGCGGCGCGATTGGCGTTCTGCTTGATCTGCATGACGTCGGGGAAGGAATCGTCCCCCGGCCCGTGGCGGGTGAGCAGCAGGTCGCAGAAGCCGATGATGGCGGTCAGCAGGTTGTTGAAATCATGGGCGATGCCGCCGGCGAGCTGGCCCACGGCCTGCATCTTCTGGGACTGGACAAATTGTTCCTCCAGCGCCTTCTGGGCGGAGACGTCGAGCATATAGACGATGCGGGTGGTGGTGCGCTCGCCGCCGATGTGGACCCGGCTGGCGCGGGTCGCGAACAGGCGGAGCGTCAGGCTGGGGGTCGCCTTGAAGCGCAATTCGGCGCTGGCCCCGTCGGCCCCGGCCAGGACCTGGGCGAAATCGGCGCCGGCGCGGTCGTCGTCGGGCGGCCAGTCGATCATCTGGCGCAGGTCCTGGCCCAGCACTTCCTCGGGCTCGGGCCGGCCGGCGACCATTTCGGCGAAGACCGGGTTGGCTTCCTCGACCCGGCCCTCGGCGGTCAGCGCGGCGATGCCGACCGGGGCATCGTCGATGAAGCGGCCGAAGCGCTCCGCCGATTCGGCCAGGGCCTCGACCGAGCGCACGATCTCGCGGAGATCGATGATCAGGCCGCCGCGCGGCGCCGTGCCGCCGGCGCCGCCCTGCAACACCACTTCGACCGGGAAACTCTCGTCGTCGACCGGCAGGAGATCGGCGCGGTAGCGGTCGTCGCCGACATCGGCATGGGCCGCGGGCCGGAAGATTTCGTAGATCGACAGGCCGCCGGCATAGATATCCTCGATCGGGCGGCCGAGCCAATTGGCCAGCGTCGCATTGATCGCCGTGACCGCGCCGCGCGGGTCCATCTCGAACCAGCCGAGGTCGGCATGCTCGAAAATGCCGGGATCGATGCTCGGCGCCTCGATCACGTCGCGGACCGTCAGCAGGTAGTAATGGGCCAGGGTGCCGAGGCCCCGCCCCACCACCTCGATCTGGCGGCCGCTGGGCACCAGGGCGAAGCGGCGCTCCTGGCCGCGCTCCACCGCCTCGACCCAGGGCTCGGGCACGGTGTCCCGCGGCAGCCCCATGGCGGCCCAGGGCATATTGTGCTGGATGACGATGCCCTCGGGCCCGATCACCGCCCGCGCCACCGCCGACAATTCCATGGCCGGGCCGATCTCTTCGATCATGGCCTCGACCGACTGGCGCCGGCGCCGCGCCGTCAGCGAATTGCGAAGCGTGATCGCCATCATCGGGATCGCCACCGCCACCCCCCCGACGATGCCGTAAAGGACGTCGCCGGTGGCGATGCCGACGCCGATCAGGGCGCCGCCCGCCCCCGCCAGCGTGCCGCGCAGGAAAGGCATGAAGGAGCGGCCTGGCTTCTGCTTCACGGCAAGTTTGTCGAGATGGCGGTCGGGCATCCCTATTGATTACGAAAGCTAGGCCCGCTTGGGAAGCGTTCCCCGCCGCCGCAGCACGAATCCGATCACTTCCGCCACGGCTTTGTAATGTTCGGGCGGCACTTCGTCGTCGACCTCGACCGCGGCATAGAGCGCGCGGGCGAGCGGCGGGTTCTCGACCAGGGGGACCGAGGCGTCCTCCGCCGCCTTGCGGATGCGGGCGGCCAGCGAATCGACACCCTTGGCCACCACCCGGGGCGCGCCCATGGTCTCCGAGTCGTATTTCAGCGCGACGGCGAAATGGGTCGGGTTGGTGACCAC
The DNA here is from genome assembly GCF_003173055.1 of Zavarzinia compransoris. NCBI lineage: Bacteria > Pseudomonadati > Pseudomonadota > Alphaproteobacteria > Rhodospirillales > Zavarziniaceae > Zavarzinia > Zavarzinia compransoris. The sequence continues at coordinate 279,484 of NZ_QGLF01000004.1, read as the reverse complement.
CACGTCGGCGGTCGGCACCTGGGCCATCATGCGCCGCCGCATGCGGGCCCGCGCCATCTGGCGCTGGCGGCCCTTGATCTCGGGGTCGCCTTCCGACTGCTTGTGCTCGTCCTTCACCTCCTGCTTGGTCATGCGCAGGCGGCGCAGGCGCTCGAAGCGCTGGAACAGGTAGTCGGCCCCGGCGATGACCGCGAGCACGACCAGCGCGCCGCCGAACAGGCGGATCACGGAGCGCAGGATCAGGCCCGAAAGCTCGGTCAGTTCATAGTGGGGCGTCGTCACCAGCACGTCGAAGGTCGGCATGGCGGCGATGGTCGCCCCCGCCCCCACCGCCGTGATCTTGGCGATGCCCTTGGCGAATTCCATCAGCCCCTGGCGCGAGAAGATCCGCCCCAGGCCCTTGATGGGCGAGAGCTTGGCCAGATCGGGCTTCATCTTCTCGGCCGAGAAGATGATCTTGTGCTGGACCGCGTGGCCGGCGATGGCGGCGACCACGAGCAGCAGCAGCGGCAGGCCCAGGCCGACGATGAGATCGCCCCCGACCTCGGCCAGGACGGCGACGCCGCCCTTGCCGTCGAGGGGAATGGCATGACTGTGGTCGAGGAAGCCGGCCAGCCGCCGGCCGATGCGCGGCCCGGTCACCGTCGCGATGATGACGATGGCGCCGAGCCCGGCGGCAAGGCCGAACCAATGGCCGATTTCGGCACTTTTGAGCAGGTCGCCGCGCTTTTCCGCGTCTTGGAGGCGTTTCGCGGACGGTTCTTCCGTTTTCGAGGAGTCGTCCTGGTCTTCGGCCATGCCCGCCGCCTCAGGGTATCAAGGGGCCGAGGGCGGCCACGAAATGATCGAGGAAAACCGCGATCATCATGCCGACCGAGAGCGCGAAGAGCAGGAAGGCGAGCGGCAGTTGCAGCGGCATCGCGATGAAGAAGACCTGCATCACCGGCATCAGCCGGTTCATCAGGCCGAGCAGCACGTTGAAGACGATGCCGAAGGCCAGGAAGGGCGCCGCCATCTGCACGCCGAGCTTGAAGGTATCCGCCACCACCCCGGTGGCCAGGCGGGCGAGATCGCCCACCGGCACCACGCCCTGGACCGGAAACAGCCGATAGCTTTCGACCAGGGCGGAAATCAGCAGATGGTGGAGATCGGTCAGCACGATCACCGTCGTCCCCAGCATGACGATGAAATTGGACGACACCGCCGATTGGGTGCCCTGGGTCGGATCGAGGTTCTGCGCCGCCGCCAGGCCCGACTGCACGGCAACCAGGGTGCCGGCGACATGAAGGGCGGTGACCGTCAGCCGGGCGATCCCGGCGATGGCCAGGCCGAGCAGGATCTCGCCGCCGATCAGCGGGATCAGCCGGGCCGGCTCGGCCGGCAGCACCGGCAGCGCGCCGGCGCGCGGCGCGATGATCAGGGTGAGCAGGATCGCGAGCACGAGGCGGAGCCGGACCTGGACATATTGTTCGCCGAACACCGGCAGGACCATGACCATGGCCCCGATCCGGGCGAAGACGAGGGCGAGCGAGAACAGCGCCGCCGGCAGCATCTGGTCCAGCATGGCCCGGGCCTAGCCGCCGCCGGGGACGATGGTTTCCACCCGGCGGTCGCCGTCGCCGATGCGGGACATCACCTGCTGGGTCAATTGCCCGAGCTGGGCGCCCATGAACGGCAGGGCCAGCAGGAGGACGGCGAAGATCGCCAGGATCTTCGGCACGAAGCTGAGGGTCGCCTCCTGGATCTGGGTCAGGGCCTGGAGCAGGGAAATGCCGAGGCCGATGACCAGCGCCACCACCATCACCGGGGCGGAGGTGATCAGAATAGCCAGCAGCGCCTCACGCGCGACATCCAGGGCTTCGCCGCCGGTCATGGCACAGCGCCGCCGGTCAGATCGGCATGCGCATGATTTCCTGATAGGCGGAAACCACCTTGTCGCGCACCGCGACCACCGCCTGCAAGGTCACCTCGGCATTGGTCAGGGCGGTGACGACATCGGTGACATTGGCCTTGCCCGCCGCCGCCGACAGGGAAACCTGATCCGCCTTGACCGAGGTGGCGACCGCATCGTCCATCGCCCGGCCGAGCACGGCGCTGAAGCTGGCGTCCGGGCCGCCGGCCGCGGCGGGCGACGCACCGCCGCCGGCGATGCCGCCGGTGCCGGCACCGGCGCCGCGGCGAAGCGCGTCGTTATAGGCGCCGAGCGCGCGACTGGTGATCGGGTCCATGGCGGCTCCCCTCCGGCCTTACGACGACCGCAGCAGGTCGATGGTGCGCATCATCATGCTGCGCGCCGAATCGACGACGTTCAGATTGGCTTCATAGGTGCGCTGGGCCTGGCGCATGTCGTTCACTTCGACCAGCATGTTGACGTTCGGCGTGCGCACATAGCCCGCGGGATCCGCCGCCGGATGGCCGGGATCGAAGCGGCTGCCGAATTCGGACTGGTCGCGGCCGACCGACTTCACCCGCACGGTCTCGGCGCCGGTGGCGCGGTCCAATTCGTCGGCGAAGGTGACGACCTTGCGGCGGTAGGGCTCGTCCCCCGGCTTCAGGCCGACAGTATCGGCATTGGCGAGATTTTCCGCGATCACGCGCATGCGGACACTCTGCGCCCGCATGCCGCTGGCGGAAATCAGCAGGGTCTTGCCCAGATCGTCGATGGCCATGGCCTTCTCCCCCTTCAGGCGGAACTGCCGGGACCGCGCAGCGCGGTCTTCAGCATCTGCACCTGCTTGCGGTAGATGCCGGTGATCGTGTCGTAATTCATCTGGTTGTCGGCAAGGCGGGCCATTTCCTCCTCGAGGACGACCGCATTGCCCGAAGGCGAGGTCTCGTAATCGTCCTGCCGTTCGGAACGGCGCGTTGCCGCGCCCCGCTCGGCCAGGGTGCCGGACAGATGGGCGGCATTGGTCGCCTGCAAGGCGGAAGGCGACGAGGGGGCCGAGGACGACTGGCCGGGCCCCATCTCGCGCGCGACATGGCGGGCGAAACTGTCCTCGGTCACGTCGCGCGGCTTGTAGCCGGGGGTATCCGCATTGGCGACATTCTGCGCGATGACGCGCTGGCGGGCGCCCAGGAATTCCATCCTGCGCACCAGCATGCCGATCAGCGGAATGCGGTCCAGATCCATCGGGACTTACGCCTTTGCCTCGCTCGCGTCCTGTCGCATGCTGTAACCATTGCGCTTAACAGGCGGTAAACGCCAGCGTTAGATCGTTGCAAAAGTCTTCGTTAACCCTGTTGGGCGACAATCGCGCCATGACCGACCCGGATTCTCCCCGCCCTTCCCCTCCCCCGCGCCGGGCCAAGGCCGTCGCCCTGAACTATACAAGGGGCGCGGACAAGGCGCCGCGCGTGGTGGCGCGGGGCGGCGGCGAGGTGGCGGAACGGATCGTGGAACTGGCCCTTGCCCATGGCGTCAAGGTGCGCGAGGACGCCGATCTGGTCGAGATCCTGGAACGGGTCGATCTCGACGAGGCCATCCCGCTCGAAGCCTTCGCCGCGGTGGCCGAAATCCTGGCCCAGGTCTATCTCGCCAACAACCGCCTGCGCGAGGCGCATAAGGCGCCGAACCCCGACGAGGGCACGCGCTGATGTGGCCCGACCTGCTGCGCGCGGCCTTTGCCCTCGGCCTCGTCATCCTGCTGATCCTGGTGTTCGGGGCGGTGCTGCGCCGGTTCGGCGGCGCCGGCCTGCAACGCCAGGGCAAGCGCCTTGCGGTCAGCGAGACCCTGGCCCTCGATCCCCGGCGCCGCCTCGTCCTCGTCCGCCGGGACGGGCGGGAACATCTCCTGCTGCTCAGCCCGTCCGGCGACATCGTCGTCGAGCCGGGCATCGACGCCGCCGCCCCGCCCGCCGCCCCGCCCGCGACAGAAACAGAACAGGCCGACGCATGACCCGCCCCCTGCCCCGCCTCGGCCTTGCCGCCTGTCTTGCCGCATGCGTGCTGGCGCTGGGCACCGGCATCGCCGCCGCCCAGTCGATCAGCCTCGATTTCGGGGCCGAGGGCGGCATGACCACGACCATCGTGCAGATGATCGTGCTTGTCACCGTGCTCACCCTGGCGCCGTCGCTGCTGGTGGTCGTCACCTGTTTCGGGCGGCTGGTGATCGTATTGTCGCTGCTGCGGACGGCGATCGGCGCGCAGCAGACGCCGCCGAACACCATTCTGATCGGGCTCGCCCTGTTCCTGACCGCCTTCATCATGGCGCCGACCTTCGACCGGGCCTGGACCGACGGCATCAATCCCTACATCCAGGGCCAGCTGGACGAGCGCGCCGCCTTCGACGCGACCGCCGCGCCGTTCCGGACCTTCATGCTGCGCCACACGCGCGAGAACGACCTCGCCCTCTTCATCGACATGGCGGACGGGCCGCGCCCGGAAACGCCGGAAGCAGTACCCCTGACCACCCTGGTGCCGGCCTTCATGATCTCGGAACTGCGCCGCGCCTTCGAGATCGGCTTCCTGCTGTTCGTGCCCTTCCTGGTGATCGACATGGTGGTCGCCTCGATCCTGATGGGCATGGGCATGATGATGCTGCCGCCGGTGATCATCTCGCTGCCGTTCAAGCTGATCTTCTTCGTCCTGGTCGACGGCTGGAACCTGACGGTGGCCAGCCTCGTGCAGAGCTACGGCAGCTGATACTCAATCGGCCTGGGCCAGTTCGCCGGCGATCAGGCGGCGGCGCAATTCCTCGGTGAAACTGGCCCCCCCCCCCGCTGCTCCCGACCATGGGAACGGCAAAAGCGCCGAACAGGCAAGCCTGCGGCGCTTTCAGCACCGCGATCCTCGAAGCGGCTCTCACCCCGAACCGGAGCAGGGCGCAAAGCGGTATAGCCGCAGCGCCGGATTATTTTGTACATACAATAATGTTGAGCGCTCAGCAATTTGTGGGCACAATCTACCCCATGAGCACCCCGCGCCTGACATGGGATGAAGCCAAGCGAGCGAAGAATCTCGCCAAGCATGGCCTCGACTTTGCCGATGCGGCGTGGGTGCTCGAAAGCGATTTCCGGCTGGACATTACCATCACCCGCAATGGCGAGGAGCGTGTCCAGTCCATCGCCTATGCCTTCGAGCGGCTGCGCGTGCTGACGCTCGTTCACATCCCCGGCGAGGAAGCGGCGCGCATCATCAGCTTTCGCGCCGCCAGCGCCGAAGAGAGGAGGGCTTACCATGACTGGCTCGCGCAAGAAGACTCGTGAAGATGTGCTGGCAGCCGCTGGAGAGCCGCCGCCGGGGGGCGATTTCGTCTGGGACGGCGAGGACGAGGACGAGCGCCCGGCGACCGAGGCTGAATTGCAGGTGGGCATCGCGGCGGCCCGGAAGCGCGGCCGGGGGCCGCAGAAGGCGCCGACAAAGGAACGCATCAGCCTGCGGGTCTCAACCGCCGTGCTGTCGCATTTCAGGGCCGGTGGTCCCGGCTGGCAAAGCCGGATCAACGCCGCGCTGGAAAAGCTGGTCGAGGATGAGTCATGACCGGGGAAGAGACCTGGAGCCGTTACGACACCGCCGACTACCTTGAAACCGAAGAGGACATCGCGGCTTACCTCGAAGCCTGCGTGGAAGAAGGGGACCCCACGCTGATCGCGGCCGCCCTCGGCACCATCGCCCGCGCCCGCAATATGGCGCAGCTTGACCGAGACATGGGCGTAACCCCGGACAAACTCTAAGCGCTCTCAATCGGCCTGGGCCAGTTCGCCCGCGATTAGGCGGCGGCGCAATTCCTCGGTGAAACTGGTGCCCTGGCCGACATTGGCCATGGTCTGCGCGAGGTTCCTGGTGGCGATCGCCCCCGGATCGCCCGATCCGGTCAGCATGGCGAAGGCGTCGTGGCTCTTCGACTGGGCCATGGCCGGGCCCCAGGCCGCGGCCAATTGCTTCAGCCCCTCGGTCTCGCCGGCCAGCGCCCGGGCGACCGCAAGGCGCAGCACCAGGGCTTCCGACGGGCCGTCGGGGGCGCCGCCGGCGGGGGGCTTCACGTCGGCCAGCAGCCTGGCCAGCGCCGCCGCCGCCGCCGGCCAGTCCCGCGCTTCCCAGGTGATTTCGGCGGCGAGAACGGCGGCGTCCTGGCCGGGATCGGCGGCCAGCAGGGTCTTCGCCTCGGCGGCCCGGCCCTGGTCGGCCAGCGCCCTTGCCCGCAGCAGGCGGCGCAGCCGCGCCGTTCCTTCCGGCAGGACCGGCTGTTCCGAACCGTCGAGGACGGCCAGCGCCCGGTCCGGCTCGTGGTCCAGCAGATGCAGCAGGGCGAGACGGGCCGCGACCCGGGATTTGGCGATACCCTGAAGCCGGTTGTTCACCTGATGCGCCAGCAGCGTCTTCGCCTGGTCCAGCAGGTCGACCTGGACCAGGCGGTCGGACAGGCGGCGGATCATGTCGTCGCCCTCGGGGCCGAGCGGCGTCAGGTCGCGATAGTCGAAATAGAGCGAAACCGCCTGCACCGGCGGCAGGGCATCGGCGGCACCGCCCAGGAACAGGCGGCGGAAGGCGGTGTTCTGGGTTTCCTGCAGGGCGGCATAACCGGGATCGCGCGGGAACAGCTTCATCGCCAGGCGCAGCGTGTCGAGACCGTCGCGCCAGCGCCCCTCGGCCAGTTGCAGGTCGGCGAGGCGGCGCAACACCGCCAGTTCCTTGTCGTCGCCGCGCCAGGCATAGCGCAGGCGGTCGAGCCGGGCGATGGCCTCGGCCCGGCCGAGGCTGCCGTCGGCAAGGCCGAGTTCGATCAGGCCCAGTTCGGCATCGACCCGGGCGATGCGCTCGCCCGAGGCCAGCGCCGCCTCGAAGGCCGCACGCGCGGCCACCGCATCCGACCGGCGCACCGCCACCCGGCCCTCAAGGGCGAGCGCCCGGGCCTTGCCGGCCGCCGTCTCCGCCCGGGCGGCCAGGGCCGCGGCGGCCTCGCCGGCGGCGCGGACGTCGTCGGCGGCCAGGGCCGCCTCGCCCACCGCGCTCAGCAGCCGCTCGGCGATCCGGGGCGGGTAATGGTCGATGGCGCCGAGCGAGCCGGCGAACGCCTTATGCGCCTCCGCTTTGCGGCCGGTGGCGGCCAGGGCATAGCCGCGCCAGAGCGCCGCATCCGGCGCGAATTCGAGTGCCGGCAGCGACAGATCGGCCAAAGCCTTGTCGTGCCATTCCTGCATGGCATAGGCCGCCCCGCGCAGCAGGCGGAACGAAGGCACCTGGGCGATATCGGGCTCGCGCTCCTCGATCAGGCGGGCGACGCCGATCGCCTCGGCCGCGTAACCGTTGGCGAGCAGGAAACGGGCAAGGGCCAGGCGGCGGTCGGTCTTTTCCGCCGCCGGCGCAAGTGCGGCTTCCCGTTCCAGGCGGCTCCGCAGTTCGGCGACCGGACCCGGCCGGTTCCAGGCCCCGACATCGAGATCGCTTTCCGCCCGCTGGCCCAGGCCGCGGGCCGCGGCCTGGGGCCGCAGGGCGACATCGGACAGGGTAAGCCCGGTCCCGGCCCGGCCGATCGCGACGTCGTCGCCCTCGACCGCCGCCGTCAGGTCGTCGGCGAGCGGCGCGAAGGCGAGCCCCTGGGCGCTGGCCAGCAATTCGAGATCCGGCAGGCGGCCGCCGACGGCGATGCCGTTGCCGCCCGCGGCGACGGGCACGGCCAGGATCGTATCGCCGATTTCGGGATCGGTCAGGGTCAGGGGCCGTGTCGCCCCCGGCGCCCGCACCACGAGGCGCATGCGCCCCCCCGCATCGGCCCGCGGGCTCGCCACCAGCGGCGTCGCCGGGGGCCGGGCCTCGGGCCCGAACAGGAAATGCCAGTCGTTCCCCTCGGCGAAGACCTGGGGCGGCAGGCGCCGCCCGGTCAGGCGGAAGCCGCTACCGCCGGGGACCGCCAGGGGTTCCACCTTGCCGAGGTCGGCCAGCGCATTGACCAGGGCCGGCGCGGGACCGCCGCCCGGGCCGTCGAACACGAACCAGAGCGCATCGCCCCGCCCGAAGACCGCCGCCCCCACCGGCGCCGGAAACGACATGACCACCTCCGGCCCGCCCAGCCCTTGGCGCAGCGTGACCGCCGCCGGCCCCGCATCGGCCGCCGCGACCGGCGGGTGGGCCGGAACGCCATGCCCCGCATCGGGCATCGCCGCTTCAGGACCCGGAACCGCAGGCTTCGCCGGGACGGGCTTCGCAGGCGCGGGCGCCGCAGCGTCAGGGGCCGGAACCACGGGTTTTCCCGCCTCAGGCTTCGCCGGAACCGGCTTCGCAGGGACGACCGCCGCAGCGTCAGGAGCCGGAACCGCGGGTTTCGCCGCCTCAGGCTTCGCAGGGACGGCCGCCGCAGCGTCAGGGGCCGGAACCGCGGGTTTCGCCGCTTCCGGCGTCGCCGGGGCCGGTTTCCCCGGTGCGGTCGCCGCTTCGGGGGCCGGGGCCGCGGGTTTCGCCGGGGCTGCCGCGGTTTCGGGGGCGGCTTGCGCCGGTTTCGCCGGCTCGGGCTTTCCGGCCCCGGGCGTTGCCGGGGCGGGATTCGCCGGTTCCGCGGCCGGGCGAAGGTCCAGGACCAGCTTGTCCTGATAGCGTTCGGGTTTCAGGTTCACCGGCTGCTTCAGGGTGACGGTCAGGCTCAAACCGTCCGGACTGAGGCTGGCGCCCGCCGCGAGCCGGCCGAGGCGGCGCAGCGCGGTGGCGGCGTCGAGCCTGACCGGGGCCGAGAATGTAATGGTCAAGATCTCGCCGCCGAGGCTGGCCTGCCCGTCGATGCCGGGCGCGAGATCGAAGACGAGGCGGCCGTAATCACCATGATCCCAGCCGCGCACGCCGACCGCCGCCGGCTCGGCCCGGGCGTCCCCGCCGAGACCGAGGGCGAGCACCAGGGCAAGTGCGGCCAGCACGGGCGCAGTCAACACCGGCGCAGTCAGGGTCGGCGCACGGCCCCGCCCGGCGGGCGCGAGGAAACGATGGCGGGACATCGGGCGTTCGGCCTCAGATCGACGCGAACAGCCGATCGATGTCGTCCTGGGTCGCGGCCGACGCCGGCAGTTGCGGGCCGTTGAGCAGATGGCCATCGCCGCCGTCCGGGACCGGCGCGGCTTCGGCCGGGGCCGGCGGCGGCGGCACGGCGCCCGGGGCGCGGCCGCCGACCTCGACCAGGCGGCTGAGGCGTTCCTCGATCACGCGCAGCGTCTCGGTCACCTTGTTGATGCGCTGGCCGGTGATGTCCTGGAAATTCGAAGCTTCGTAGATCCTGGTGGCGATGGTGCGGATATCGTCCGCGTTGGCGGAGCCGAAAGTATCGGCCAGGGCCTCCAGTTCCTCGGCGATGTCGAGGAAGACGCCGGTCGCCTGTTCCGTGGCATCGACCACCGAGCGCAACTGGTCGTTGGCCTGGGGGATTTTCTCGCCGGTCAGTTCGGCCGGGCGCAGGGCGGCGATTTCCGCCTGGGTCTGGTGGATATAGGCGAGCAGGCTTTCCAGCTCGTCGGCGACCGCGGGGACGGATGCGGGGATAAGGACGGAAGCAGAGGCAGGCCCCGGGACGGGAACGGCGGCCGGCCCGCCCTCGAGACTGTCGAGCAGGCTGGCGACGATGCGGCCGATCTCGGCGACCGGAACGCGCCCGCCGGTCTCGGCGGCGATGGCGGCGAGGCGGTCGGCGAAGCGCCGGTCGTTGAAGGTGCGGGTCGTGTTACTCATCAAGGGTTCACCTTTGCCTGCCCATGCTCTATCGCCTTCATTTCAGGCATCTTCGGACGGCGAACCGGCTCCACTTCGCCTGAAGATGCCCTAGCCGCCGCTGCCCGCTGCCGCCGGCGCCGATTCGCTGCCCCGGCGGCGGGCCAGGGCGACGGTCAGCGCCTTGGCCGCCTCGGGGTCCATGGCCGCCAGCACGGGGGCGATCTTCGCCTCCTTCATGCGGCCGGCGACCTCGATCAGGACCGGGAAATCCAGGGTATTGAAGATATTGGCGGCATCCGCCGGCTTCATCGTCTCGTAGACCTTGACCAGGCGGGCGATCTGGGCCTCGTCCTCGGCGCTGCGGCTGGCGGTCGCCGCGGCGAGGCGCGCCTCCGCCTCCTTGATCTCGGCGAGTTTCTTGTCGATCCGGGCTTCGGCCGCGGCCATCAGGGCTTCGCGGCTGTCGAGTTCGCGGGCCCTTGTATCGAGTTCGGCCCGGCGCTTGGCCAGATTCTGCAGGACGTCGATCTCGCCCGGGGTCAGCTTGTCCGGATCGAAGGCGGGGGTCGGGGTCGCCGCAGGTGCCGCAGCCGCCGGAACAGGCGCAGGGGCCGGCGCGGGCGCCGGGGCCGCCGGCTCCGCCGCGCGGGCGCTGTTGGCCGCGGGCAGATAGCGCGTGACCGCGACCGCCATCTCGGGCAGGCGCAGCGCCAGCACGGCCAGGGCCACCCCGGCCACCACCGGCAGCAGGGCGACGCGGCGGACGGGCTTGGCGGCCGCGCTCATCGGATATCCTTCAGGGCGCGCAGGATGGCGGGATCGGCGGCCGGCCGGCCCGGATCGGCCGGCTTCGGCGCGGGCGAGCCGGCCCGGGCCAGACGGTCCGCCAGATTGTCGGCCGAGGCGACGAGCAGCGACAATTCGTCGGTCGCCTTGCGTGCCGTCTCCACCTGGTGGCCGAGGCGGGCGCTCGAGGCCTCCGCCGCCATGCGCAATTCGATGATGCCGGCCTGGGCGCGGCGGGTCGCCTCGTTCAGGCCTTCGACCAGCAGGCGCAATTCGTCGTGGCCGCCGCGCAGGCCCTGGAGCTTGCGGTGCAGGCGCACGGCCAGCACGATGGTGGCGATCAGGAGCCCGCCGAGCAGCAAGTCCATGGCCAGACCGATGGCACCCATCACCCCTTGCCCCCCCCGCGCTTCGGCTTCATCAGGGATTCCTCGACCTTGACCGCGACCATGGCGCCGATCCGCCCCATGCGGCCGCGCAGCATGGGCGTGCCGCCGCACTTCAGTTCGATCGGCGAATCGGGCGCGCAATTCAACATGATGGTCTGCCCGACCTTGAAATTCATGACTTCGCCGAGGTTCATCACCTGTTCGTCGAGAACGGCGTCGACCTGCACCTCGGTCGACCACAATTCGGTCGCGAGATGGCTTTCCCAGATGGTGTCGCGGCCGAATTTCTCGCCCATGAACATCTGGAGCAGAAGCTCGCGCACCGGCTCGATGGTGGCATAGGGCAGCACCAGTTCGATGCGCCCGCCGCGATCCTCCATGTCGACGCGGAGCTTGACCAGGATCGCCGCATTGGGATCGCGGGCGATGGTGGCGAAGCGCGGGTTCACCTCCAGCCGGTCGAAATGGAAATCGACCGGGGTCAACGGCTCGAAGGCGGTCTTCATGTCCTTGAGGACGACCATCACCATGCGCTCGACCAGGTTGCGCTCGATCGTCGTATAGGGCCGGCCCTCGATGCGCATCGGCGTCGTGCCCTTGCGCCCGCCGAGCAGCACGTCGACGATCGAATAGATCAGGTTGGATTCGACCGTCAGGAGACCGTAATTGTCCCATTCCTCGGCCCGGAACACGGCCAGGATCGCCGGCAGCGGGATCGAGTTCAGATATTCGCCGAAGCGGATCGAAGTGATGTTGTCCAGCGTCACCTCGACATTGTCCGAGGTGAAATTGCGCATCGAGGTGGAGAGCAGCCGCACCAGCCGGTCGAAGACGATTTCGAGCATGGGCAGCCGGCCATAGGAGACCAGCGAGGAATTGATGATCGAGCGGATGCCGGTCTGGGCATTGGCGCCGGCATCGACCGCATCGAAGCCGAGCAGGCTGTCGATCTCGTCCTGGCTCAGCGCCCGGCCGGACTGGCCGGCCAGGGCCGCATCCTCGGGCAGGCCGGCGTCGTCGGCATCCGCCGCCGCGGCCCCCTCGCCCGCTTCGTCGGGCTCGTCGCCGCCGGCCATGGCGGCCCATTCCGCGGCCAGCGCGTCCTCGTCCACCGGCGTGCCGGCCTGGTCCTGCTCGCCCGCCATCACTGCACCAGCATTTCCTTGAACAGGACGTCGTCGATCCGGGCCGGGGCCATCAACTGGTTGGACCGGGCGAGCAATTCCTCCTTGAGGCGCATCAGCCCGGCCGAGCCTTCGAGATCCTCGATCCGCAATTCGCGGAGATAGATCTGGAAACTGTCGATGATCCGGGGCTGCACCTTCTGGAGCACCGGCGTCATCAGGGGATCGGTATATTGCAGCGCCAGCTTGATCTTCAGATAGGCGGCGCGGGTGCCGGTGGTGTGCAGGTTCACCAGCATGTCCGGCAGGTCGTAGAAGACGGGATCGGCCGCGGCCGCCGCGCCGTGCTCGCCCGGCTTGCCCTCGCCCGGCTTCACCTCGCCGTGGGCGGCCTCGCCGCCATGGCCGTCCGCCGCCTCCTCGGTCTTGCCGAGCAGGGGATCGAGCAGGCCGGCGACATAGGCCCCGCCGCCGCCCAGCAGCAGCAGGGCGACCGGCAGCAGGATGAAGAGCAGCTTGCGGCCTTTCTTCTTCTTGCCCTCGCCGCCCTCCGCCCCGTCGCCGGGGGCAAGGCCGGAAACCAGGGAATCGAGGTCCTGCTGGGATGCCGCATTGCTGGCCATGGCGCCGCCCGATTCCCTTCTTCATCGCGATCCGACGTTCATTTACGCCGATCTTCGTTAACAAGCGGTTTTCGCGCTGCCGCCACCCGGCAGCTTCTGCCGGGCAGAAGCGTCCGCCCGGCATCGCCGCCGCCCCGCCATCTTTCCCGATAAATCAAGCATTTTCAAATGGTTAGAGCTTGGCACGGGGCATGCACAGCAATTTGTCGAAATCGGCCGCCGCGCCAGAACGGTTGTCCGGGCGGTCTTAAGGAGACGGGTGAGATGGAAAACGCGCTTTACGTCGGTCTGTCGCAGCAGATGGTGCTGGAACGCCAGATGGACATGGTCGCCAACAACATCGCCAACCTGAACACCACCGCCTACCGGGCCCAGCGCCCGGTGTTCCAGGAATATGTGATGGAGGCCGGGCCGCGGAAGCCGGTCTCCTTCGTGCTCGATTTCGGCATCGCCCGCGACACCAGGGCAGGCGTGCTGACCCCGACCGGCAATCCCTTCGACATCGCCCTGAACGGCGAGGGCTTCCTGTCGGTGCAGACGCCGGACGGCGTCCGCTACACGCGGAACGGCCATTTCACCATGGATGCGGACGGTCGCCTCGTCACCCGCGAGGGCTATGCCCTGCTCGACGACGGCGGCGCCGAGATCACGGTGAACGACACCACCCTGGGCACCCCGGTGATCAGCGCCGACGGCACCATCGCCCAGGGCGATACCCAGATCGGCCGGGTCGGCATGGTCGCCTTCGACAACCAGCAGGCGTTGCGCGCCGTCGGCGACAGCCTGTTCGAGGCCGGCGACGGCGCCGCCGCCCAGCCCGCCCCGGAAACCACCCGGCTGGTCCAGGGCATGCTGGAAGGCTCCAACGTGCAGCCGGTGGTCGAGATGACCCGGATGATCGAGCTGCAACGCCGCTACCAGACCATGCAGAACCTCTTGACCAGCGACAACGAGCTTCAGCGCACCGCCATCCAGCGCCTGGGCAAGCTGTCCCAGGCCTGAGCCGAAGGAGATTGAATGATGCGCAGCCTTTCCATCGGCGCGACCGGCATGCTGGCCCAGCAGCTCAACGTCGAAGTGATCTCGAACAACCTCGCCAACATGTCGACGACCGGCTTCAAGCGCCAGCGCGCCGAGTTCCAGGACCTGCTGTACGAGAACCTGAAGCGCATGGGCACCACCTCGTCCGATGCCGGCACGGTGATCCCGAGCGGCATCCAGCTCGGCACCGGCGTCAAGACCGGCTCGGTCTACCGCATCATGGGCCAGGGCAACATGAACATGACCGAGAATACCTATGATCTCGGCATCCAGGGCGAAGGCTATTTCCGCATCCAACTGCCGAGCGGCGACGAAGCCTATACGCGGGCCGGCGCCCTGCAACTGAACGGCAACGGCGAACTGGTCACCCAGGACGGCTATGCGGTGCAGCCCGGCATCGTCATCCCGGCCAATGCGGTCGAGGTTTCGATCTCCGCCTCGGGCGAGGTCGCGGTGACCCTGACCGGCCAGGTGGCGCCCCAAGTGGTCGGCCAGCTCGACCTTGCCACCTTCATCAATCCGGCCGGCCTCGAGGCGACGGGCAACAACCTGTTCCTGGAAACGCCGGCCTCGGGCACGCCGACCGTGGGCATTCCGGGCAGCGCCGGCTTCGGCACCCTGCTTCAGGGCTATGTCGAAGTCTCCAACGTGAACCCGGTGCAGGAGATCACCAACCTGATCTCGGCCCAGCGCGCCTATGAACTCAACTCCAAGGTGATCACGGCATCGGACGAGATGCTGCAGACGATCACTCAATTGCGCTGAGGAGACGGGACCATGATCCGCATTGCCGCCGGCATCCTGCTGTTCATCCTGGCCTATGGCCTCGCCATCCCGGTGAAGGCCGAGGAAGCGACCACCATCCCCGTGCTGCTGCGCGACCTCGGCCCCGGCGAGGTGATCGGCCCCGACGACCTGACCGAGGTGACGGTGACCGGCCGCATTGCCGGCAATGTCTTCACCGAGATGGACGAGATGATCGGCCTCGCCGCGCGGAAGACGCTCCGCGCCGGCCGCGCCGTCGCCCGCAGCGAGGTGCGCCAGCCCCTGCTGGTCACCAAGGGCAGCCTCGTCACCATCCGCGTCTCCATGCCCGGCATCGAACTGGCGACCACCGCCAAGGCGATGGAACAGGGCGCCCTGGGCGAGGTGATCAAGGTGATGAACCTCGCCTCGCTGCGCATCGTGCAGGCCGTGATCACCGGGCCGGGCATGGCCGAAGTGCCGGTCTCGCCCCAGCCGGTCGTCCTTTCGGCCGCCAATCCCGACATGTAATCCCGAAACCGAACCGCCAGAAGGCCACCGCCATGTTCGAGAAGATCGCCCCCTCCCGCTTTGCCCGCCTCCTCCTCGTGATCGCCGCCGCCGGCTCGCTCGGCGCCTGTTCGGGCATGGCGGAACGGCTCGACCGGGTCGGCCGCGCCCCGGACCTGACCCCGATCGCCAACCCGACCGCGGCGCCCGGCTATACGCCGGTCAGCCTGCCCATGCCGAACGACCCCGGCGCCGGCGCGTCCGCCTCGTCCAGCCTGTGGCAGCAGGGTTCGCGCGCCTTCTTCAAGGACAACCGGGCCGCCCGCGTCGGCGACATCCTGACCGTCGCGATCGACATCACCGACCAGGCGGACGTGAAGAACCAGACCGGGCGCACCCGGGATTCGACCGAGAACCTCGGCCTCGGCGGCCTCTTCGGCCTCGAGACCAGCGTCGTCGGCCAGGCCCTGCCCGCGGGCTATGCCCCGGCGGCCGCGGTCGACCTCTCGTCCGGCACCGCGACCAGCGGCAACGGCACCATCAAGCGCTCGGAAGCGGTGAGGATGACGGTCGCCGCCGTCGTCACCCAGGTGCTGCCGAACGGCAACCTGGTGATCCAGGGCCGGCAGGAGGTGCGGGTGAACTACGAAGTGCGGGAATTGCTGATCGCCGGCATCGTCCGCCCCTCGGACATCACCGCCGCCAATACCATCCGGCACACCCAGATCGCCGAGGCGCGCATCTCCTACGGCGGCCGGGGCCAGATCTCGGACGTGCAGCAGCCGCGCTACGGCCAGCAGGTCCTCGACGCCATCCTGCCCTTCTGAGGGCCGGCAACGGGAAACGGGCCGCGGGCGACCGCGGCCCAAGTCGTTCGGCAAAGGGATCGAAAGGACGCATGCCGGCGGCGCGAGGAGCGGCCTCGCCGGGCAGAGACGACGATCGCATTCGTAATTTCCACGTCCGTCGACTAGACTTCGTCGTCAACCCTTGGCGCAGGATCGCAAGATGCGGCTGACCGACTTCGAGATTGAAGCCATCAAGGCATGCACGCGACAGCATTTTGGAGCGCATGCCATCGTCCGCCTGTTCGGGTCCCGCGTGGACGATACCCTGGCGGGGGGGGGATCTCGACCTTCACATCGAGGCGGAAACCCCAGACCTCGCCGCCCTGCGAAACGAACTCGCCTTTCGAAGCGATCTGAGGGAGATCCTGGGGGAGCAGAAAATCGACGTGATCCTTCGCCCCCCTGTCTACACGCCACGGGCAATCGATCGGATTGCTCTCCATACCGGAATTCGGTTGGCATGAACGAACGTGCCCCTCCTGCACCTGGAGGCCTCACGCTTGCCTGACGGCCCGGGTCGCGGCCGTCTCTTGCTCGTTCAGGGCGTCAGGGGCAGGGCGTTCGGGTTGGACACGAACAGCGGCTGGGCCTTGCGGAATTCCGCCGGATCATAGACCGACAGCGCGTTGAACTCCTTCGAATAGAAGCAGAACAGCCGGGCTTCCAGGCAGATGGCGGCGACCGCATCCTGCCGCGCGACGGCGGTCCGGGGCGGGTTGACCGTCCGTTCGAAGGCGGGCGAGGCCGCGAGGGTCGAACTCGCATAGATATTGATGCCGGCGGGGCCGGTCACGGCTTCCAGCGCCCGCAAGGCCGGCTTGCCGGCGCCGGCCGCGGCCGCCATGCCCGACAGGTCGTCGCCGAACAGGCCCGGCTCTTCGCCGAACCCCGCGCCCTCGGCCGGCACCGAGACCGCCTTCGGCGCCGGGGCCGGCAAAACAGGGGGGCCGCCGGCGGCGACGACCGGATTGTCCCGGATTCCGGCCAGCGCTTCGGCCGAACCCTCTTCCGCCTCCGCTTCCTCGGCGAGGTCGGCGGCTTCAACCAGGACGGGGGCTGTATCGACCGATGCGGGTTCAACCACCCTGGCGGCAAGAAGCTCGCGCTCGACCGGCATTGCCGCCCAATCCTCGCCCGCGGGCAGTTCGGCGCAGGCGCCCAGCCCCAACAGCACCATGAGAATCAAGGATTTCTTCATCGCGAGCCCCAAGTTCGCGCGACCCACTACCGGATAACCGGACATCGAAATATCACTTACATTGTCGAAATGCCGTCACATATACCCAATGTGACCGAATTAGATTCCAATTCGATTTTTTATTCACCGGTTTATGGTAAACGAATGCCCCGCCGGGACAGGCGGGGACTTTCTCCGGCCGAAAACGCCTGGACTCTGCAACTGGAAAGCGGCGGCCTGTCGCCCAAAATGGGCAAAAGCCCCGGAAGCCCCGGGTAATTGCTTTTGACGCGAGTCAAATTCGCTGCCGAAGAGGGGCATTTTCCCCGGGGGGTGGCGGCCGCCCGACGGCGGCCGCGTCACGCGTCAATCGTCGCGATAAGTCTTTTCGCGCCGCTCGTGCCGTTCCTGCGCCTCGATCGACAGGGTGGCAATCGGCCTTGCGTCGAGACGGCGCAGGCTGATCGGATCCCCCGTTTCCTCGCAATAGCCGTATTCGCCGTCTTCGATCCGGCGAAGGGCGGCGTCGATCTTGCCGATCAGCTTGCGCTGACGGTCGCGGGTGCGCAGTTCAAGGGCCCGTTCGGATTCGGCCGACGCCCGATCCGCCAGATCGGGTTCGGCGACCGTGTCCTCCTGCAGGTGCAGCAGCGTTTCCTGGCTTTCGCGCAGGATCTCGTCCCGCCAGGCCAGCAGCTTGCGCCGGAAATACTCACGCTGGCGCGGGTTCATGAACTCTTCGTCTTCGCTCGGGCGATAGTCCGGCGGCAACTCCACTCCCATGCCATCCCTCATGCTCGATACATCCGCCCCTGGACATCTGCTTTTGGGCGCGCGGAGTATAGCAGCGCCGCCCCCTGGTTCAAGCCTTGCCTGTCCCAGGGAAACCCAGGATTTTCAATATCTTAGCCCGGGCGGCCGCTCAATAGCCCAGCTTCGCGAGTTCGACCTCGGCCCGAAGCTCGATATCGGCGAGGACGGCGGCGAGTCGCGGATCGGTGAATTGCTCCTGCCGGCTGCGCACCAGGGCGAGCATGTCCTCCAGCCGGTCGCGGGAGACATGGCCGAGCAGGAGGCCGAGGCGCAATTCCTCCAGCCGGTCGAGAAGGTCGTTGCCGCGCCTTGCCGCGCGCTTGCGCTCGCCGTCGGCATCGACTTCCTGAAGGGCGAAAAGGGCCGAGATCCCGCCGAGCGGGCCGACGCCGGCGGGCGCCGCCGCGGCCTCCGCCTCGCCGGTGCCGCCGAGGGAGAAGCTGCCATCGCCGGACCGCGCGCCGCGACGGGCGCCGGTCGGGCCGGGTCCGCCGATTCTGCCGCTGCCGTCGATCTTCATGCTGCCGCCATCACCCGTGACTTCACCCTGCCATCCTGCACCGGCTGGCTTAACAAGTCTTAAAGAAATGCGTCGGGCCCGGCAGGCCCGGCCCCGGCAAGATCTGCCGGGCCGGCAGGCCCTGCCGCCCGGACAAAATCATAAGCCATTGATTTTAATTGGATAAAGATTGGCATGGGTTTCGCAGCGGTGGTCACGGGCGGAGAAGCCGCCGCCATGCCGAGGTCGAAGCCATGTTGAAATCCGCGATCGTCGCCCTTGCCCTCGGGCTTGCCCTGGTCCTTCCCGCCGGGGCAGCCGGGGCCGCCGAATCCCGGATCAAGGATATCGCCAGCGTGCAGGGCGTGCGCGACAACATGCTGGTCGGCTATGGCCTCGTGGTCGGTCTCGACGGTTCGGGGGATTCGCTTCGGAATGCGCCCTTCACCAAGCAGAGCCTGGAGGCGATGCTGGAACGCCTGGGCGTCAATACCCGCGACACCGACCTGAAGACGAAGAATGTCGCCGCCGTGATGGTGACGGCGGAACTGCCGCCCTTCGGCCGCGCCGGCAGCCGGCTGGACGTCAATGTCTCGACCCTCGGCGATGCCAAGAGCCTGCTGGGCGGCACCCTGCTGGTCACCCCCCTGCTGGGCGCCGACGGCGAGGTCTATGCGGTCGCCCAGGGGCAGGTCTCGGTCTCGGGCTTCAAGGCCCAGGGGGCGGCGACCACGGTCACCAAGGGGGTGCCGACCTCGGGCCGGATCGCCAACGGCGCGGTGGTCGAACGCGAGGTCGCCTATGCCTTCGGGACGGAGCCGGCGCTGCGCCTCGCGCTGCGCAACCCGGACTTCACCACCGCGCGCCGCGTCGCCCAGGCGATCAACGGCCAGGTCCGCGGCGCCGCCCGCGCCCTCGACCCGTCGACCGTCGAGATCCAGGTCCCGCCGCAGTTCCGGGGCGACATCGTCAGCTTCATCACCCAGATCGAGCAATTGCGCGTCACCCCGGACCAGCGCGCCCGCATCGTCATCGACGAGGCCTCGGGCACCATCGTCATCGGCGCCGATGTCCGGGTCTCCACCGTCGCCATCGCCCAGGGCAACCTGACCGTGCGCATCACCGAAACGCCCCAGGTCTCGCAGCCCGCGCCCTTCTCGGGCGGGCAGACCACGGTGGTGCCGCGCACCGACGTCCAGGTCAGCGAGGGCCAGGAACAGCGGGTGGTGGTGATGAATTCGGGCGTCAGCCTGCAGGACCTGGTCAACGGCCTGAACGGCCTCGGCCTCGGGCCGCGCGACCTGATCTCGATCCTGCAGGCGATCAAGGCCGCCGGCGCCCTTCAGGCCGATCTCGAGGTGATGTGATGACCGCCGCGACCGAAGCCCCCCGCTACGCCTGGCCGGCCCAGAAGCCGCTGCCCGCCCTGTCGCCCCGCCTGAAGGAACAGGCGCAGGATTTCGAGGCGATGGTGGTGTCGCAGATGCTGGCGCCCATGTTCGAAGGCCTGAAGACCGACGGCCCCTTCGGCGGCGGCGCCGGGGAATCCGCCTTCCGCGGCTTCCTGATCCAGGAATACGGCAAGGCGATCGCCGCCCGCGGCGGCATCGGCCTGTCCGACATGCTCATCCGCTCCCTGCTGGTTTCCGAGGAGACGCCCCATGGACAATAGCGCCCGCCCCCTGCCCGCCCGCGACATCGAAGCCATGGCCGACCTCTCGGACCGGCTCGCCGATGCCATCGAGGCGGAATGCGCCGTCCTCGCCGACCGCCAGCTGACCCGCCTGCAACCCTTGATCGAGGCCAAGATCCAGGTGGTAAAAGCCTATGAACTGCATCTCGCCCAGATCGGCGGCCCGGCCCGGGTCGCCGGCGACGCCGAGGCCCGCGCCCGCCTGAAGGGGCCGACCCGGCGCCTGCGCGAGGCGCTGGCCCTGCATACGGTCCAGATCGCCGCCGCCCGTACCGTCGCCGACCGGCTGGTGCGCAGCATCGCCGACACGGTGGCGGCCCAGGCCCGCCCGGTCATCGGCTATGGCCCCCGCGCCGCGCTGCGCACCGCCAGCGCCGCCCCCGCCGCCATGGCGATCCACGCCAGCATCTGACCGGCCGCCGGGCTCGGTCCGACACCTCTTTTCGGCGATCGCCCCGGCCCTGCGGCCGGGGCATTGTTTTGAGATCAGGCAATTACTGCCCGGTATATTTTGCCCATTAGGCAATTTATGCCTAGTTAATACGGCAATTTTTACCCATCCAAGGCCAGAATCCTCCCAAAAATCCCGATAGTTTCCGCCATTTTGGGCACATGCGGCGGTTTGGCATGATCGGTGCAAGGGAACGACCGCGACCCAGAAGGGCGCAAAGACATCGGATCCAGAAGGACCTAGATCATGGCTGACATCAAGCTGACCGCGACCTCGCGCGCCAACCTCCTCTCGCTGAATCAGACCACCGACCTCGCCAACCGCACCCAGAGCCGTCTCTCGACCGGCCTGAAGGTCGGCAGCGCGATCGACGATGCGACCGCCTATTTCGCGTCGAAGAGCCTCAGCGACCGTTCCTCGGACTTCGCCACCCGCAAGGGCGAGATCGACCAGGGCATTTCCTCGCTGAAGACCGCCCTGAGCGCCACCGAATCCGCCGACAAGATCCTGAAGCAGCTCAAGGGTGTCGCGATCTCGGCCAAGACCGCCGATACCGCCACCAAGGCCGACCTGACCAAGCAGTTCTCGGATCTGCTGGGCCAGCTCAACAGCCTGCTGGGCGACGCTTCCTATCAGGGCACGAACCTGATCAACAACGACGGCGACCAGAAGCTGACCGTCCGCTTCTCGGAAGTCACGACGGCCGAACTGACGGTCGATGCCCGCGACCTCCGCGCCGGCGCCCTGATCACCGCCGGCGGCGGTGCGAGCGCCACCGGCAGCGAGATCCTGTCCGCCCTGCTCGCGGCCGCGAACTCGGCCGGCGCCCAGGCGGCCGGCTTCTCGGCGATCGCGGCCTCGCGCCTGATCACCACCATCGACAGCATCACCGCTGCGGTCGATACGGCGGTGTCGGCCGTCCGCGCCACGGCGTCGAACCTCGGTTCGAACATCACCCTGCTGCAGACCCGTTCGGACTTCTCGAAGAACTACATCAACGCGCTGACCGAAGGTTCGGACAAGCTGACCCTCGCCGACCTGAACGAGGAAGGCGCCAACCTCGTCGCCCTGCAGACCCGCCAGCAGCTGGCCCTGAAGGCCCTGTCCTTCGCCGGCCAGAGCGAGCAGAGCGTGCTGTCGCTGTTCAACTAAGCCCGACGCACGAGCAGATCTTCAGGGGGCGGCCTTCGGGCCGCCCCTTTCGTTTTGCCGGAAGCCTTTACCTCGAATTAAGGAAGCACGGCACATCCTTCGGGTGTTCGCAGCGACGGAGTCCCCCGCGTGCCCCTGAAGATCACGCTTGCGCCTGAAGAGAAGATCATCGTCAACGGCGCCGTGCTGGCCAATGCCGGCCACCCCGCGACCCTGACCGTGCTCAACCAGGCTCAGATCCTGCGTGGCAAGGACATCCTCACCGAGGCGGAAGCCACTTCCCCGGCCACCCGCATCTATTTCGTCCTGCAGTGTCTTTACCTGTTCCCCGACCGCGCCGAGGATTACCGCCGGGCGGCCGAAGGCTTCCTGGCCGATTACGCCGCCGCCGCCCCCAGCGGCACGGCCATCGTCGCCACCATCGTCGAGCAGCTGACCGCCGGCCACATCTATCAGGCGCTGCGGGCGGCGCGCAAACTTCTGGCGCACGAGAAGGAGATTCTCGCCCATGTATCCGACCCAGCGTAGACCGGCCTACAGCAAGGCCCCGCCCGAAGGCGACCCGCGCCGCACCGAGGGCTGGGCCCTGACCGAGGCTGCGCGCCGTCTGGCCGAAGCCCAGCGCAGCCCCGAGAACAATGCCGCCTTCCTCGACGCGGTGCGTCGCAACTGGCGCCTGTGGACCATCTTCCAGGCCGGCGTGATGGCGCCGGATTCGCCGCTGCCGACCGAATTGCGCGCCAATGTCCTGTCCCTGTCCAATTTCATCGACCGCCACACCGTCGGCATCCTGGCCGATCCGCTGCCCGAGAAGCTGGATATCCTGATCCGCATCAACCGCGAGATCGCCGCCGGCCTGCTGACCGCGCCCCCGGGCACGACGCCCCCCGCCCCGACCCCGTCGCAAGCCCCGCCGTCGGGCCGGATCAATCATTCCGCATGACCGCAACGACGCTGACCTCATCCGCACCGGCCGCCGTCCCGGCCGGCGACCTGGCCTTCGCCCCCCTGCTGCGCCGCGCGGCCGCCCTGGCCGACGCCGGCGACCGGGACGGCCTGATCGCCCTGGCCGAGACGCGGCTGGCGGCCGAGCCGGGCGATACCGCGGCCCTGGTCGCCATGGCCTATGCCGCCTTCGCCGCCGACCAGATCGTGCTGTGCCTCGACGCCCTGCAGCAGGCCCATGAACATGCCCCGGACAGCGCCCTGATCGCCGACAGCCTGGCCATTCTCTACGCCCTGGCCGGCGAAGTGCCGGAAGCGACCTTCTACGCCAAGCTGGCGGTCGCCAACGGCTTCACCCCGGCGATCCCCGGGCTGCGCCCCGCGGCCTGGCCCGATTTCCCCGCCGCCTTCGCCGCCGTCGACGAACATCCCTTCCTGATGCGCGGCCTGACCGCCCTCGGCAACGGCGAGACCGCCATGGCGCTGCGCCTTCTCGACGCCCAGGCCGCCTTCAGCCCGAACCACGGCGAGACCCAGCGCGCCCTGGCCGATGCCCTGCTGGCGGCCGGAAAGCCGCGCGCCGCCGCCGACATCCTGTCGCGCTTCGCCGCCAACGGCACCGCCGACGCCTGGGATATGGCCCGCCTTGCCCGCTGCCTCACCGCCATCGGCGATTTCGAGACCGCCCGCAGCATCCTGGCCGAAGCGCGGGACGACGGCGACCCCGCCGCCGCCGCCGAAATCGCCGCCGCCGGGCTCTTCGCCATCGCCCTGTCGCCCGAGGGGGCGCGCCTGCCGCCCCAGCCGAGCCTGCCCGCCCGGCCCCTGGTCGCGGCCGCGACCGCCCCCCTGCCCGACCAGCCGCGCATCGGCATCCTGGCGACCGCCCTCGACGGCGAGCGGGACAGCGAAGCGGTCGCCCTGCTTGCCGCCGGCCTGCAACAGCAGGGGGCGGAAGTCGTCGTCTTCGGCGCCGGCACCCTGGCCGCACCGCACAACCGCCTGTTCCGCGGCCGCGTCCGCACCCTGATCGATGCCGCCGGTTTCGACGGCGAGACCCTGGCCCATACGGTCAAGGGCGAGGCGCTGGACCTGCTGGTCGATGCCGGCGGCGTGCTCGCCCCCCTGCATCTGGCCACCCTTGCCCGCCACCCGGCGCCGCGCGTCGCCGGGTGGCTGAACCTGCCCTTCGCCGCCGGGATCGGCGGCCTGGACCGCAGCCTGGGCGCCGCCCCGCCGGCGGCCGGCCTGATCGTCCGCGAGGGCCGCGCGCCGCAGGTCGCGGTCACCAACGAGACGCCGCTGATCGGCGCCGATCTCTGGCCCGGCCAGTTGCACGAGGATTTCCTGGCCGCCGTTGCCGCCATCCTGGCCGCCGTGCCGGATGCCCGCCTGCTGCTGCGCGACCGGGAAATGAGCCATCCCGACACGGTCGCCGGCCTGATCGAACGCTGCACGCGGCACGGTTTCGTCGATCGCATCGAGATCGTCGACGGCGACGACCTCAGTTTCGCCGCCGGCCTCGACCTGCTGCTGGCGCCCTTTGCCGCCCTCGGCGGCCATGATGTCGTCAATGCCGCGGCGGTGGCGACGCCTTCCGTCGCCCTGGCCGGGCGCGCCCCCTGGCGACGCCAGGGCGCGCTGGCGCTGAGCGCCCTCGGCCTTGATGCCCGGATCGCCGAAACGCCGGAAGATTACGTCGCGAGCGCGGTCGCCCTGCTGTCCGACCGGGCCGCCGCCCGCGCCGCGACCGCCGCCGCCGCCGCGGCCGCCCCGGCCTTCGACGCCGCCGCCTTCGCCGCCGCCTTCGTCGGGGCGTTCCGGTCATGAGCGCGCTGGTCGAGCGCTTCCCCGCCCTGGCCGGGATCGCCGCCACCCACAGCAAGGTGGTCCGCGATGCCGACGGCCGGGCGCTCGACCTCGACCTCGGCGCCGGCCGGCTCTACAACGGCGACGGCCGCGAGATCGCCGGCGAACAGGTCGCCCGCTTCAACGAGCGGCCCCTGCAATTCTTCACCGCCGATCTTTCCAGCACCAATATCGGCAGCCCGGTCTCGGCGCGCATGCGCGCTCACCTGATCGAGGCCCTGGGCGGGCTCGGGATCGCGACCCTGAACAGCAAGCCCGACTACGAGGGGACCTTCCTGGTCGTGCTCGGAATCGGCCTCGGCCACCACCTGAAGCCGCTGTTCGAGACGACCAAGGCGCGCCATGTCCTGCTGTGCGAACCCATGGCCGAATTCATCGCCCATGCCCGCGACGAACAGGACTGGGACGAGATCCTGGCCATCGCCGATGCGCGCGGCATCAGCGTCCGCTTCAGCATCGGCGCCACGCCCTCGGACCTGCTGCGCGACATCCGCGCCCTGATCGCCCTGGTGGGCGAGCCGTTCATCGACGGCGCCTATGTCTTCATGCATTACCCGTCCTGGGTCCTGATCGAGGCGCGGGACCAGATGCAGGCCATCGTCGACCAGATCTTCCTGTCGAAGGGGTTCTTCGAGGATGAACTGCTGATGATGACCAATGCGGTCGGCAACATGCAGCGTTACGACTTCCATCTCGCCGACAGCAAGCCCAAGCTGGCGCGCAAGGAGACCGCGATCATCACCGGCTCCGGCCCCTCGATCGACGGCACGATGGACGACCTCAAGCGCCTCGCCGCCGACGGCGCGGTGTTCAGCGCCGGCACCAGCCTGCGCATCTGCCTGCGGAACGGCATCCGCCCCGATTTCCACTGCGAGCTGGAAAACGGCCATATCACCTATGAGGTGCTGAAGCGCCTGCACGACGAGCATGGCCTGGCCGGCATCACCCTGATCGCCTCCTTCACCGTCGATCCCAAGGTCGCCGCCCTGTTCGACAAGGTGATCTTCTTCTTCCGCGACTCGGTCAGTTCCAGCCAGATGCTGGCGCCGCCGCGCCACGCCATGGTCGGCGTCGCCCCGACCTGCGTGAACACGGCGCTGCGGGTCGCCGCCAGCTTCGGCTTCACCGACTTCGTGCTCTTCGGCACCGATTGCGGCAGCAAGAACGAAGACCGCAAGCATTCGCAGGACACGATCTACAACGCCGAGGATTTCTTCCGCAACCACGACCGGCGGCAGGCCTACAACCATATCCTGCCGGGCAATTTCGGCGGCACCGTCTCGGCCAACTGGGTCTTCGCCCTTTGCGCCTCCATGATCGGCGACGTCGCCAGCGCCTTTCGCCTGAACGTGCTGAACACCGCCGACGGCGCCCGCCTGCGCGGCACCCAGCCGCGCGTCGCCGCCGCGATCCGCACCATCGGCAAGGTCGCCGACCGGGCCCGCCTGCAACAAGACATCGAGCGCCTGACCCGGCCCTATCGCGCCGGCGAATTCCTCGATTCCTGGAGCGGCAGCCGGCTGCGCGACGAGGCGGGCCTGTTCTTCGCCGACCTTATCGACATCGTCGATGCCGCCATCGCCGAGGGCGACGACCTGGTCGGCTTCTGGAACCGGCTCAGCCCCTTCCTCGGCGACCTCGCCGGCCGCTATGCCGAAACCCACAGCATCGCCATCGGCTCGATCCGCTCGCTGCCGAAAATCGGCATGTATTTCGCGCACCGCGTGACCGCGCCGGAAAAACGTGCCAAACTGGTGACAATATTCCTGCAGGAATACCGCGAGATCGTTCTCACCATGCGCGACGGCACCTTCGACCTGCTGTCGCATCTGGACGACCGGATCGAAGCGGCGCTTCCCGCAGCCCTTCCACCCGGCACCGTTGCGGGGATCGAGGCATGAGCTTTTATGTGGGCATGTCCGCCGCCGATCAGCGTCAGGCCGTCGCCGACGCGATGGACCGGACCTATCTGCTGATCAAGCAAGGCATGGCCACGCGCCAGGCCAAGGAATTGCAGCAGGTCACGCAGAAATACACCACCCAGTCCAAGCTGCCGGCGCTGCAACAGGATATCGACCGCCTGTCGACGCAGAAGACGACGGCGGACGACGCGGTCTTCGCCGTCAAGGGCGCCGCCACCGCGGCGCAGGAAGTCCTGCTGCGCCTGAACGAAGCCTTCGCCGCGGCCAAGACCGGCAATGCCTCCGCCTTCGACACGGCGCTGACCCGGATCAACATCATGATCGGCAGCCGGGGCGTCGACCTCGACAATCTGATCGGCAATACCGCCCCCGGCACCAGCGGCCAGGAAACCCGCTTCATCGATGCGGGCGCCACCCAGGTCTCGCTGTCGCTGCGCTCGCTCGGCACGCAATTCCTGCTGACCGAGCAGGGCACCGGCCAGCGGATGGAGACCAATTTCTACAACCAGACCCTGCGGGTGGGCGGGCGCGACGTCGCCTTGGCCGATCTCTCGCTGGTCTCGCGCAGCGACGACACGCTGACCTTCACCGACGGCACCGACAGCTGGACGGCGGATCTCGCCCGCGGCGGCCTGCCCGTGACTTCGGCCTGGACCTATGGCGGCCTGACCGGCGACGGCCAGACCCGTGCGGTCGACGATGTCGGGGCGGCGATCCGCCTGGTCACCAAGGCTTTCGCCGACCTCAGCAACGGCCAATTGCAGGCCGAACTCGGCACCTCGATCCTGCAAAGCCGGCTGAGCGCCTTGGGCGACGAGGCGACGGCGCTGAATGATTCGGAATCGGATGCGCTGGCGGCCGAAAAGAAGGCGATCAATACCCGCTACCAGATGGCGATGAGCAATCTCGCCTTTGCCGCCCAGGCCCAGCGCGAAGTGATCGGGGTGATGATCGCCGACGATCCGGTGAGTTCGTCGAAGAACCAGAGCGTCTTCGACATCATGGGCAGCGCCTTCACCAGTTCCTGACCCGGCCGACAGCGGCCGGGCCGAACCCTGATCCTCAGGCTTCCTTGCTGCTTTCGAGGATGCGTTCCGACATGTTGAAGTTGAGGGCGATCAGCTTGCTGATCACCTCGTCGTTCACCTCGGCCTTCAGGGATGCCGCCGCCTTGGCGGTGAAGGTCGCGGTACGGTTGACGAAATCGACGGTTTCCGCCGGCAGGCCGCTGGCCGCCGCCTCGCCGCTCAGCTTCAGCCAGAGGTCGGCATTGAGGGCGAGCGCCTTGTCCAGCGTCGCCAGCGCCGCACGTGCCTGATCCAGGAGCACCGCCTGCTGGAGGAAGGGGAAGGCTTTCTCTTCGGCGGGGTTGAGGGCTTCGGTTTCGCTCATGAGTCTCACCTTCTGAATCGGGCCATGGCAGTCTCGACCCACAACCTGAAGAACTGGTAAACGCCGCCCCCGCCCGCGTTCAATAGCCGCTGGCGGCGTGCGGCGTCTCCCCGTCCAGCGAGAGCAGCGGATCGTAGAGTTCCGGCCGCCGGTCGCGGAACACGCCCCAGGACCGGCGCAGATGGGCGACCGCATCGAGATCGAAACGCGCGGTCAGCACGTCCTCGGTCAGTCGGTCGGCCTCGGCGACCTTCTCGCCGGTCGGCCCGGCGATGAAGGAGGAGCCGTAGAAGGTGATGCTGGTGCCGCGCCGCCCCGGCTCGGTGCCGATGCGGTTCGAGGCGACGAGCGGGGTGAGATTGGCGCCGGCATGGCCCTGCATCACCCGCTGCCAATGCCCGGCGGAATCGAGGCCCGCGTCATGGGGTTCGGAGCCGATGGCGGTCGGATAGAACAGGATTTCGGCGCCGAGCAGGGCCATGGCCCGGGCACATTCCGGGAACCATTGGTCCCAGCAGATGCCGACGCCGATCCGGGCGAAGCGCGTGTCCCACACCCGGAACCCCGTATCCCCCGGCGAGAAATAGAATTTCTCGGTATAGCCCGGGCCGTCCGGAATATGGCTCTTGCGGTAGTTGCCGAGGACGCTGCCGTCCGCATCCGCGATGGCGATCGAATTGAAGAACGCCTGGCCCGCCCGCTCGAAATAGGAGATCGGCAGGACGACGCCCAGTTCGGCGGCCAGGGCTGCGAAATGGGCGATCAGCGGATTGTCGTCATAGGGTTTGGCCAGGTCGAAGAAATCGTGGATCTGGTCCTGGCAGAAATAGGGGGTCTGGAACAATTCCTGGATCAGGATGATCTGGGCCCCCTGCCCGGCCGCCCGGCGCACCAGCGCCTCGGCCCGGGCGATATTGTTCTCGATATCCCAGTCGCAGGCCATCTGCGTCGCCGCCACGGTAACGTTCCGCATGTCGCACTCCCGTCGTTGCGGCCGCAGTCTGCCCGATCAGCGCCGCGAGTTGAAGCGGCACAGCGTTTCACAAGGATGACCGTCGCCGTCCCGGTCCAGTTCCGGCCGGGGGCAGCGGGCGAAATAGGCTTCCGCCGCCTTGCAGGTGGTGAAATCCTTGCAGCGCCTGGCCTCCGCGCAGTCGAAGGCCGCCGCGGGCGAGGCCGCGAAAAAGGCAAGGACAAAGGGCAGGAACCGGCGCATGTCCCTATCCTAGTGGTTGAGCCGCGACGGATGGAACCCATCCGTTTCGATCGATCCACTGGCCGAGGCGGCTTGCCCGCCAAGGGGGGATGGCGGCAACATGGACGCGGTTTCAGGGAGACATTGATGGCCGACACGATTTCCTCCACCCCGCGCGCCGACGGCTTCCGCATGCCGGGAGAATTCGAGCCGCACCAGGGCTGCTGGATGGTGTGGCCGGAACGGCCCGACAATTGGCGCGACGGCGCCCGCCCGGCCCAGGCCGCCTTCGCCGCCGTCGCCGCCGCCATCGCCGAGGGCGAGCCGGTGACCGTGCTTGCCTCGGGCCGGCAGTTCGTGAACGCCCGGCGCCAATTGCCCCGCCACATCCGGGTGATCGAGGCGACCAGCAATGATTCCTGGTGCCGCGACATCGGCCCGAGCTTCGTCAGCGACGGCAAGGGCCGGCTGCGCGGCATCGACTGGGGCTTCAACGCCTGGGGCGGCCTCTATTACCCCCACGACCAGGACGAATTGATCGCCGCCAAGATCCTGGAGGTGGAACGGGTGCCGCGCTACCGCGCGCCCCTGGTCCTCGAGGGCGGCTCGATCCATGTCGACGGCGAGGGCACGGTGCTGACCACCGAGGAATGCCTGCTGAACCCGAACCGCAACCCGCACCTGTCGCGCGGCGAGATCGAGGGATATCTGAAGGATTACCTGAACGTCGAGACCGTGGTCTGGCTCGGCCCCGGCGTCCATCAGGACGAGACCGACGGCCATATCGACAATCTCGCCTGTTTCGTGAAGCCGGGCGTGATCGCCCTGACCTGGACCGACGATACGGCCGACCCGCAGCACGCGATCTCGAAGGATGCCTTCGAGCGCCTGAGCACGGCGAAGGATGCCCGCGGCCGCCCGTTCGAGGTGGTGAAACTGCCCTCGCCCGGCCCCCTGTTCGCCAGCGCGGACGAGGCCGCCGGCCTCGATTTCGGCGGTCTCGACGATGACGGCGCCCTGGTGCGCGGCGCCGGCCACCGGCTGGCCGGGTCCTATGTCAATTTCTATATCGGCAACGGCATCGTGGTCATGCCCCTGCTCGACCCCCGCACCGACGACGAGGCGCGCGAGATCGTCGCCCGCCTGTTCCCGGACCGCCGGGTCATCGCCGTGCCCGGGCGCGAGATCCTGCTCGGCGGCGGCAATATCCATTGCATCACCCAGCAGCAGCCGATCGGCCGCCCGGCCTGATATCGAGATTCCAAGGACCAACGAGATGAGCAATCCGATCGAAGCGAAACTGGCCGCCCTCGGCATCACCCTGCCGGTGCCGGCCGCGCCGGTGGCCAATTACGTGCCCTTCGTCGTCACCGGCGATCTTCTGTTCATTTCCGGGCAATTGCCGATCGGGGCGGACGGTCTGGTCAAGGGCCGCCTGGGCGAGACGGTGGAGGTGGCGGCCGGTGCCGCCGCCGCCCGCCTGTCCGCCATCAACCTGATCGCCCAGGCGAAACTGGCCCTGGACGGCGACCTGACGCGGATCCGCCGGGTGGTGAAACTGGTCGCCTTCGTCGCCTGCACCGCCGATTTCGCCGACCAGCCGAAGGTGGTGAACGGCGCCTCCGACCTTTTCGTCGAGGTCTTCGGCGATGCCGGGCGGCACGCCCGCTCGGCGGTCGGGACCAATGCCCTGCCGCTCGGCGCCGCGGTCGAGGTCGAGGCGATCTTCGAGATCGCCTGATGTGGCCGAGGGGCGCCGCGCCCCGTCTCGCCGCCTATCGCTGGATGCTGGCGGCGATCGCGACCTTCGGCCTCGGCGCCCTGGTCTCGTTCCGGCTGGCCGGCCGGCTGGAGGCCGGCGACCGCCACCGCGCCCTGATCCGGCGGACGGTGGCGGCTGCGGGCCTTGCCTTCCTCGCCGGGCTGCTGCTCAGCCCGACGATCCTGGGCCTGCCGGTGCAGGCGGGCGCCATCGCCTATTACCTCTATCGCTATGCGCAAGGCTCCGTCCTTGCCGAGGAAGACGAGATCGCCCCATGACCTCCGCCGACTGGCTGCATTCGCTTCCCGTCGCCCACCGCGGCCTGCACGACAAGGCGGCGGGCGTGCCCGAGAACAGCCGTGCCGCCTTTGCCGCCGCCGCCGACGCCGGCTATGCCATGGAGATGGACATCCAGGTCGCCGCCGACGGCGTGCCCATGGTGTTCCACGACGACACCCTGGACCGCATGACCCCGGAACGCGGCCGGGTGGACAGCTGGCGTTCCGGCGACCTGCGCGGCCTGCAACTGGCCGGCACCGGCGAGACCATCCCGACCCTGGCCGACGTGCTGAAGCTCGTGGGCGGCCGGGTGCCGCTGCTGATCGAGGTGAAGGCGGCGCGCGGCCAGTCCGGCCCGCTGGAAGCCGCGACCGCCGCCCTGCTCGACCACTACCGCGGGCGTTTCGCCATCCAGTCCTTCGATCCCCGCTGCGTCGGCTGGTTCCGGCGCCACCGGCCCCAGGTGCTGCGCGGCCAGATCTCGATGGATTACCGCATGGACGACGAGGAGCCGCTGCCCCAATGGCAGAAATGGTTCCTGACCCACATGCTGTTCAACCGCCTGACCCGGCCGCATTTCGTCGCCTACGACATCCGCGCCCTGCCCCACCGCGCCGTCGCCCGGGCCCGCGCCGCCGGCCTGCCCGCCCTGACCTGGACCGTGCGCAGCCCCGCCGACCGCAAGCGCGCCGCCCAGCACGCCGACAACATCATCTTCGAGGGGTTCCGGCCGTGAGCCGGGGCACGTTGATCGTCACCGGCGGCGGGCGCGGCATCGGCGCCGCGATCTGCCGCCGTGCCGCCCAGGCGGGCTATGCCGTCGCGGTCAATTACGCCGCCGACATCCATGCCGCCCGGGCCGTGGTCGACGAGATCGCGGGCGCCGGCGGCCGGGCCCTGGCCATTCCCGGCGATATCGCCGACGAGGGCGCCGTCGCCGCGCTCTTTGCTGCGGCCGAGGTCCTGGGCCCCCTCGCCGGTCTCGTCAACAATGCCGGCATCACCGGCGGCTTCAGCGCGGTTGCCGATCTCGATGCCGGGATGGCGGCGCGGGTGCTGGCGGTCAATGTGCTGGGCACCATGATCGCCTGCCGCGAGGCGGTGCGCCGGCTGGCGCACAGCCGGGGCGGGCCGGGCGGGGCCATCGTCAATATTTCCTCCCGCGCGGCGGAAACCGGAGGGGCCCATGAATGGGTCCATTACGCCGCCAGCAAGGGCGCGGTGAACAGTTTCACCATCGGCCTTGCCCGCGAGGTGGCGGACGACGGCATCCGGGTCAATGCCGTCGCCCCGGGCCTGATCGACAGCGACCTGCATGCCGCCGCCGGCGACCCCGGCCGGCCGGCGCGCATGGCGCCCCTGATCCCGATGAAGCGCGCCGGCACCGGCGAGGAAGTGGCGGAAGCCGTGCTCTGGCTGCTGTCGCCGGCGGCGAGCTATGTCACCGGCGCGATCCTGAACGTCGGCGGCGGGCGCTG
Source organism: Zavarzinia compransoris (assembly GCF_003173055.1). Lineage (NCBI taxonomy): Bacteria > Pseudomonadati > Pseudomonadota > Alphaproteobacteria > Rhodospirillales > Zavarziniaceae > Zavarzinia > Zavarzinia compransoris. The sequence goes on along the minus strand of NZ_QGLF01000004.1, from coordinate 247,161 downwards.
ACGGTCCTTGCCTTCGCCGGGTCCGGCGATAGAATGAAGGCGATCGTTCACTTTCTTTTTTCCAAGGCCATGAGCAAGCGGGACCAGAACCGGGAGGCGCGGCGGCGCGCCATTCTCGAGGCGGCGAAACAGCATTTCGCCGACCGGGGCTTCCATGCCACGGGCATGGCCGATATCGCCGCCGCCTCCGGGGTGACGCCGGCCAATCTCTATCGCTATTTCCCGGCGAAGGAGGCGATCGTCTGCGCCATCGCCGACCAGCAGCGCGAGGCGGTGGCCGCCGTCACCGCCGCCGCCCTGGCCCGCCCCGATCCCCTGGCCGCGCTCGACGCCCTGCTGGTCCATTACCTGACCGAGGCGCAGGACCGCACCCAGTCGCGCCTGTGGCTGGAAATCCTGGCCGAGACCGCCCGCAACGACCGGGTGCGGGCGGCGATCGCCCTGGACGACGAAGCGGTGAAGGCCGGTTTCGCCACCCTGATCGCGCGGGCGGCGGCCCGGGGCGACTGCCGCCCGGGGCTGGACGTGCAGGCGACCACCGTGTTCCTGATCGCCCTGATCGACGGCGCCGTGGGGCGCATGGCGATCGAGCCGGATTTCGACCTCGCCCGCGCCACCGCCACCTTCCTCGACCTCATTCACAAGGCCCTGGCCCCATGAGCAACGAACCGACGACCACGGTCCCGGCGGGGAAAAGCCGCTGGCTGGTGCTGGCGGTCATCGCCCTGTCCTTCCTGCCGGTGACGATCGATTCGACCGTGCTCTATCTGGCCATTCCGGCCCTGACCCGGGACCTGGGCGCCAGCGGCACCGAGATCCTGTGGATCATGGACATCTATCCCCTGACCATGGCCGGCCTCGTGCTCATGGCCGGGCCCCTGGGCGACCGTTTCGGCCAGCGCAACCTGCTGCTGACCGGGCTCGGCATCTTCGGCCTCGCCTCCGGCTTCGCCGCCTTCGCGCCCAGCCCTGCCCTGCTGATCGCCTGCCGGGTGGGGCTTGCGCTTGGCGGCTGCATGATCATCCCGTCGTCGCTGGCCCTGGTCCGGCGGATCTTCACCGATCCCCGGGAACGCGGCATCGCCATCGGCGTCTGGGGCGCCGTCGCCTCTGCCGGGTCGGCGCTCGGCCCGGTCATCGGTGGCGTGCTGCTCGAACATTTCTGGTGGGGTTCGGTCTTCCTGGTCAACCTGCCGCTGGCCTTCATCGGCATCGCCATCATCAGCCACCGCCTGGGCAACGAGCCCCAACCGACCATGGCCCCGATCGAACCCCTGACCGCGCTGGCCGGGATCATCGGGCTGGTCGGCCTCGTCTATGCCGTCAAGGCCGTCGCCCATGGCGACGGGGCCAGCCCGGGCGTGCTGGCGGGCGGCTTGGGCGGCCTTTTCCTTCTCGGCCTGTTCGCCCGGCGGCAGTGGCGGGCGCCGGTGCCCATGCTGGACCTGCGCCTGTTCCTGAACCCGCGCTTTTCGCTCGGCGTGCTGACGGCGGCCGGGCCGATCCTGGTGCTGGTCGGTTTCGTTCTCGTCTTCATGCAGCACCTGCAATTCGTCCAGGCCCGGTCGCCGCTGGCGGCGGGGCTGGTCATCGTCCCGCTCGACGTCGCGGCCGCCCTGGCGGCGCCGCTGGCCGGCTACCTGCTGCCGCGCTTCGGGCTGCGCGGGCTCGGGCTGCTGGCGCTGGCGACCGCCATGGCGGGCTATGGCCTGCTGCTGGGCGCCGGGCCGGCGGGCGCGACGCTGGGCGCCATGGTGCTGCTCGGCCTCGGCCATGGCGCGGCCATGGCCCTTGCCACCGCCAGCATCATGGCGGCGGCACCGGCGGAAAAGGCGGGGGCCGCAGCCTCCATCGAATCGGTCGCCTATGAGATCGGCACCGGCCTCGGCATCGCCCTGTTCGGGTCGCTGATCGGGATCGTCTATACCCTTGGCCACACGGGCGCGGGGGAATCGATCGGTGCGACGCTGGCCGCCGCCGCCGCCCTGGGCGGGGAGGCCGGCGATGCCCTGGCCGCGGCCGGCCGGGCCGCCTTCGACCAGGGCTTCCGGGTCGTCCTGGGGGCGGCGCTGGGGGTGCTGGCCCTGATCGCGCTGGCCCTGTTCCGCCTGCTGCCGGCGGAAAAAACGCAAGTGCAGGCAAAGCCCACCCTTGGCAAGGCGGGCGGCTGAGGCCACCCTGCCCCTGTCATGGATGAACGCGACGACAGCCCCCGGATCGAGATCGCCCAGGGCGCCCATCTGATCGATGGCGCGGCCTGGGACGCCTGCGCCGGCACCGCCAATCCCTTCGTCAGCCATGCCTTCTTCCTGGCGGTCGAGCAATCGGGCGCCGCCGCGCGCCAGACCGGCTGGGCACCCCATCATCTCGTGCTCAGGGACGGCGCGGGGGCGCTTCGGGGCATTCTGCCCCTCTACCTGAAAAGCCATTCCCAGGGCGAATATGTCTTCGACCAGGGCTGGGCCAACGCCTACGAGCGGGCGGGCGGGCGCTATTACCCGAAACTCCAGTCGAGCGTGCCCTTCACCCCGGTGACCGGGCCGCGCGTCCTGGTCGCCCCCGGCGCCGACCGGCCCGCGGTCGAGCTTACCCTGGCCGAGGCCGCCATCGGCCTTGCCCGGGACAATGGCCTGTCCTCGCTTCACATCACCTTCGCGACCGAGGGGGAGTGGCAGCGCCTGGGCGAGGCCGGCTTCCTGCGCCGGACCGACCGCCAGTTCCATTGGGACAATCGCGATTACCGGCATTTCGACGATTTCCTGGCCGCGCTGGCGTCGCGAAAGCGGAAGCAGATCCGCAAGGAACGCCAGCAAGCCCTGGCCGGCGGCACGATCGAGGTCCACGCCCTGACCGGCGACGCCCTGACGCCCGAGCACTGGCTGGCCTTCGAGCGCTGCTACCTTGCGACCGGCAGCGTCAAATGGGGCACGCCCTATCTGAACCGCGCCTTCTTCACCCGCCTGCACGAGACACTGCGCGACCGCGTGCTGCTGGTCATGGCCCGGCGCGACGGGCGCTGGATCGCCGGCGCCCTGAACCTGATCGGCGACGACACGCTCTATGGCCGCAACTGGGGCGCGATCGAGGATCACCCCTGCCTGCATTTCGAAGTCTGCTATTACCAGGCGATCGATTTCGCCATCGCCCGCGGCCTGGCCCGGGTCGAGGCCGGCGCGCAAGGGGAGCACAAGCTCGCCCGCGGTTACGTGCCGCGCCAGACCCATTCGCTGCATTGGATCAACGATTCCGGTTTCCGCCGTGCCGTCGCCGATTACCTGGAGCAGGAACGGGCGGCAGTGGCGGCGGAAGCCGACGATCTTTCCGACCACGCCCCCTATCGCCACGAGGAAGGCGCCTGACATGTCCCTGCCCGCCCGTGTCCGCATCGTCGACGTCGGCCCGCGCGACGGCCTGCAGAACGAAGCCATGGCCCTGCCCGCCGCGGTCAAGATCGAGTTGATCGCACGGCTTGCCGCCGCCGGCCTGAAGACGATCGAGGCGGGCAGCTTCGTCTCGCCCCGGTGGGTGCCGCAGATGGCGGATTCGGATGCGGTGCTTGCCGGCATCCTGCGCCGGCCGGATGTGACCTATCCGGTCCTGGTGCCCAACCTGAAGGGGATGGAGGCGGCGATCGCCGCCGGCGTCGACGAGGTCGCGGTCTTCGCCGCCGCCTCGGAGAGTTTTTCCCGCCGCAACATCAATTGCTCGATCGACGACAGCCTGGACCGTTTCGTGCCCGTGATGGACCTCGCGGCGGCGCGCGGCGTCAGGGTCCGGGGCTATGTCTCCTGCGTGCTCGGCTGCCCCTACGAGGGCGAGATCGCGCCTGAAGCCGTCGCCCATGTGGCCGGGCGGCTGGCGGCCCTTGGCTGCTATGAAGTCTCGCTCGGGGATACGATCGGCCGGGGCACGCCGGCCAAGGCCCGCGCCATGGTCGAACGGGTGATGCAGGCGGTGCCGGCCGAGCGCCTCGCCCTGCATTTCCACGATACCTATGGCCAGGCGCTGGCCAATATCCTGGCCTGCCTCGATACCGGCGTGACGGTGTTCGATGCCTCGGTCGGCGGCCTGGGCGGCTGCCCCTATGCCGCCGGGGCCAGCGGCAATGTCGCGACCGAGGACCTCGTCTATATGCTCGACGGCCTCGGCATCGAGACCGGCATCGATCTTTCCCGCCTCGTCGATACCGCTTGGTTCATCGGCGATGCCCTGGGCCGGCCGCCGGCATCCCGGGTGGCGCGGGCGATGGGGCGGGCGTGACGCGCTCGAAGCGGTAGTAGCGGGAACTGCCCGCGGCCATGGGCACCAGCATGAAGGCCGCGAACACCGCGCGGGACGATGCCGAGACCACGAGGCCGCCGCCCGCATCCTGCCAGACCTGGATGTCCTCGCTGCCGAGGCCGACCCAATCCTTTTCGACCGTCGGCCCGGCCCGGCGCAGGGCGAGCCGCCCCTCCCCGCAGCCATAGGCGACCGCCTGCGCCGGCATGTCGCCGCCCGCCGGCACGATATGCAGGACGCCGGCGCCCGCGTCCCAGCGCAGCCCCACCTGTTCGACCTTGGCGAGTTCGGCGTAATCGACCGGCACCCGGTCGATCAGGGACGGCACCAGCGCGGTCGCCAGGGGAATCCCGCCGCCGGCAGCGTCGACGGCGCGGCCCTTGGCCTCATAGGTCCCGTCGATCCAGGAACAGCCGGCCGGCCGGCCGACGGCAGCCCAATCCGCCGGCAGCCGGTCCCGGCTGCAGGCCGCCAGGGCGAGGAAAACCAGAACGGCAAGCGCCCGTCCCCGCATCGCCCGCCCCGCTATACCGTCTCGTACTGCGCCGGCAGGATCGGGGCGTACCCCTGGCGCGCGAACACCGAACCATGGATATGGGCGCCTTCCGGGATGGTCCGCCGGCGGAAGAGATTGAGGCGCAGCCCGTCCCGGCCGCCGGCCCCTCGGGCCTTGGGCACGAATTCCGCCGGCCACCAGGCGGGGGTCAGGGACCGGTGCAGCTTGCCCTGGGGATCGGGCGGGCCCTGGTCGTTCAAGGCAAGGTCCAGCGCCTGAGCGTCGATCGCCAAGCCCTTGGCTTCCGCTTCCGCCATCATCCAGCGGAAGCTGATCTTGGCGAGGCCCGCCTCCGCCGCCGGATAGCCGCCGCCGATATCGCTGTGCACGCCGGCGAACCACACTTGCCGCAAGTCCTGCGCCGGCGCCTCGTCGGTCGGGTAGCACTGGTTGGTGCGGAAGAAGGCCCGGCGCTCGTCGATGGCGAGGGCGTGGCGGATATTGTCGATGCTCGGGTTCCGGGCGGTATAGCGCAGGGTCAGGGGATTGCCGAACCAGCCGACCGAACTGACCGTATCCCAGGCGCCGAGAAAATGGACCCGGCAGTCGGCGACCGAGAAGGTCTTCTTGAATGCCTTGGCGCGCCCGAAGTGGGCGGGGTCGCGGCTGCGGCCGGCATCGATCAGATAGCGGATGGCATAGGCGTGGAGATCCTCCGCCGCCGCCGGCAGCAGGCCGTACATATGGATCAGCGCCGCCACCGCCCGCACCGTATAGGCGCCCCGGCTGAACCCGAACAGATAGAGCCGGTCGCCCGGTTCGTAGAGGCGGGAAATGGCGCCGTAAGCCTTGCGGATCTCGTGCTCCAGGCCATAGCCGAAGGCCATGGCGGCGATCCTGACCGCGCGGCGCCCGATATCGGTCAGCGGGCCCGGCGGCTCCATCGTGCCGATGCCGGGCAGGTAGACGGCGACCTGGCCCTGTCCCTTGTGCACGACCTCGAAGGTGCGAAGCACATTGGTCTTGTCACGCGCGAATTGATTCGCCGTGCCGTCGCAGCAGATGACGATCGCCTTGCCCATCGCTTGCACCCGGAGATTTGAGAACGATCGATGGTAGCAAGCAGCCGCGCGGACGCCAATCGGGTCCTGAAGTCCGGCGACAGTGCCGGCGCGCTTTCCGCCCCATATTAAACATATAATTTTGTAATATATTTATATTAACGCACTAATAACATAAGAAAAATTAATTCACTCGGAATCATGGTTTTACCTGCTCCCCGCCGCCGGCCGCCGCCGGAACGAATGCCGCCCCGAACCGCGCGCGACTGCTGTCGGCGTTTCCGCCCCGGCCTTTCGCTTCCCGCCTTTCGGAGACCATGATGAAATCCCTGTTCAAACGCCTTGCCGTCGCCGCCGCCACCGCCGGCCTGTTCGCCGCCGCCCCGGGCGCTGCCCGCGCCGAGGGCAAGATCGCCATCGTCGAGCAATTCGGCACCCTGTACCTGCCCCTTCACGTCATCCGCGACCAGAAGCTGATCGAGAAGCACGGCAAGGAACTGGGCCTCGACATCGAGGTCGAATGGCGCCAGCTTTCGGGCGGTTCGGCGGTGAACGACGCCCTGCTGTCCGGCTCGATCGACATCGCCTCGGCCGGCATCGGGCCCTTCCTGACCCTGTGGGATCGGACCAAGGGGCAGGTGAAGATCATCGGCGCCCTGGGCGCCCAGCCGAACTACCTGCTGACCAACCGTGCCGACATCAAGTCGCTGCGGGATTTCAAGCCGGGCGACAAGATCGCCTCGCCCGCCGCCGGGGTCTCGGTGCAGTCGCGCGTATTGCAGATCGCCGCCGAGAAGGAATTCGGCGTCGGCCACCATGCCCAGCTGGCGGACAATGAAATCTCCCTGCCCCACCCGGATGCGACGGCGGCGCTGCTCTCCGGCTCGACCGAAGTGGTCGGCCATATTTCCAATTCGCCGTTCCAGGACCAGGCCCTGCTGGACCCCAAGATCCACAAGGTCTGGAGTTCCTACGACATCCTGGGCGGGCCGGTGACGCCGACCCATGTCTACACCACCCTGAAGTTCCGGGCGGAAAACCCGAAGACCTACCAGGCCTTCCTCGCCGCCTTCCGCGAGGCGACGGACTGGGTCGCGGCCAACCGGGAAGCGGCGGCCGATACCTATATCCGCGTCACCAAGTCCAAGCTGGAACCGGCCTTCGTCCTCAAGCTGCTGAACGATCCCGAGGTGCGCTACACCACGGTGCCGCAGAACACCTTCAAGTTCGCCGAATTCCTCTACCGCACCGGCCAGGTCAAGCTGAAGGCGGAGAGCTGGAAGGACTATACCTTCGAGGACCTGCATGACAGTGCCGGCAGCTGATCCCGCCGTCCTGGCCGCCGAGGTCCCGGTGCTCGAAGCCCGGGGCCTCTGCCTCGACTATGTCACCGACCGGGCGGTGCTGCGCGCGGTCGACGACGTCTCCTTCACCATCGGCGAGGGCGAGCGGCTGGTGCTGCTCGGCGCCTCGGGCTGCGGCAAGTCGTCGATCCTGAAGGCGGTGGCGGGCTTCCTGGCCCCGGCGGCGGGAAGGATCGCCCTGCGCGGGGCGACGGTCACCGGCCCCGGGCCGGACCGGATCGTGGTGTTCCAGGAATTCGACCAATTGCTGCCCTGGATGACGGTGGCCGACAATGTCGCCTTTCCCTTGCGCGTCGCCCGTAAACTCTCGCGCGGGGAAGCCCGCGCCCGCGCCCTGGATGCGCTGCGCAAGGTCGGGCTGGAACGGGCGGTCGAGCAATTCCCCCACATGCTGTCCGGCGGCATGAAGCAGCGCGCGGCCATCGCCCGGGCGCTGGCCACCGGGCCCGACATCCTGCTGATGGACGAACCCTTCGCCGCCCTCGACGCCCTGACCCGCCTGCAGATGCAGCGCGACCTGATCGCCATCGCCGAGGACCTGGGCGTGACCCTGCTGTTCGTCACCCATGCCATCGACGAGGCGGTGCTGATCGGCACCCGCCTTCACCTGCTCAGCCCCCATCCCGGGCGCACCCTCGGCAGTTTCGAGACTGCCGGGCTCGGCGTCGGCGATCTCGGCAGCGCCCGTTTCGAGGCGGTCACGCGGGAGGTGCACGACCTCCTCTTCGCCCGGCCGTGACCGTCCGCCCGCCGTCGCCGGCGCGCCGCCTGCTGGCCTCGCTCGCGGTCCGGCGCGGCCTCGTCCTCGTCCTGCTCGCCGTCGCCTGGGAAGTGGCGGCCAGGGTGCAGAACAACCCGATCATGTTCCCGAGCTTCCTGGAAACGGCGGCGGCGTTTCACGCGGCCGTGCTCGACGGGCGGCTGCTGCCGGCGGTCGGCGGCTCGCTCGCGGTGCTGGTCGAGGGCTATCTGATCGCGCTCGCCATCGGCGTGGTGCTGGTCTCGCTGGCGGTCGCCAACAGTTTCCTGCGCGACGCCCTGCAAACGGTGGCGGCGATGCTGAACCCCCTGCCGGCGATCGCCCTGCTGCCGCTCGCCATGCTGTGGTTCGGCCTCGGCCTCGGCAGCCTGCTGTTCGTCCTGGTCAATGCGGTGATCTGGCCCTTCGCCCTGGCCGCCCTCTCGGGCTTCGAAGCGGTGCCGGAGACCCATCGCCTGGTCGGGCGGAACTACGGGCTGAAGGGACCGGCCTATGTGATCCGGATCCTGATCCCCTCCGCCCTGCCGCAGCTGATCTCGGGCCTGCGCATCGGCTGGGCCTTCGCCTGGCGCACGCTGATCGCGGCCGAACTCGTCTTCGGCGTGAATTCGGGCCAGGGCGGCCTTGGCTGGTTCATCTTCCGCGCCCGGAACGAATTGTTCACCGACACGGTCTTCGCCGGCCTCGCCGCCGTGATCCTGATCGGCCTCCTGGTCGAAGCCGTGGTCTTCCGCGGGCTCGAAACCGTCACCGTCCGGCGCTGGGGCATGCTGCGCTGAGGCCTGCGGCGGGCAGCTTGGGCCAGCGGGATCACTCCGGCCAAAAGTCCTCGGCCATGGCCTGTTCGAAGGTCCAGGGACATTTCGCGGGAAATGCCGACTTCGGCAAGGCGGTCTCGACCGGCGCCTGCAGGACGGCATCCCCATAGGCATCCTCAAGGGCTTCCCGGGTCTTGGCCTTCAGGCTTGGATTGTCCTGGAGGTGCCTGGCGAGGGCGCGGCGCTGCACCCGAATGGTGACTTCCCAGGAAGCGGACGGCAGGTGATCGGACTGGTACTGCCATTTCAGCAGATGCAGGAGCAGGACGGTCAGCCGGCTGACCAGCTCGCGCTTCTCGGTCTTGCCCATGCTCTCGATTTCCTCGGCGATGTGCTCGATGTCGGCCGCCGCCAGCTTGCCGGCACGCAGCAATGCCGCCTGCTCATTCGCCCAGGCGTAGAAGTCACGCTCGTAAAGATCCGGTTTCGCAACGGCCATGGGGCAATACTCCCGACGCTGGACCCAGTGCTCAACACTAGCTTAGTCGAGGGGTCAGGTCGTGTGGAGAATTCGTAACGCGACCGTTGGCAAAGCCCGCGGACCACCTTCCCCGCAAGGGGCCGGGACAGACGGAAAAGTCTTTTATGCCAATGGCATAAATGGCGACCCCGGCAGGGCTCGAACCTGCGACATCCCGCTTAGAAGGCGGGTGCTCTATCCAGCTGAGCTACGGGGCCGCGGGTGGGGTCAGCGGACGCGGTCGAAGCGGAAATTGTCGGCGTAGGTCTTGATCTTCAGCGGGAAGGGCTTCGGATCCTGGACCTCGTAGGGGATGCGGAGCTTTTCGCAATAGGCGACGGCGGCCTCCCGGGACTCGAAGGTCATGCGCACTTCGCCGTTCATGTCGGTGGTGCCGGTCCAGCCCATCAGGGGATCGAGGCGGCGGATCGCCTCGGGCTCGAACTCCAGCACCCAATGGCGGCTGTTGGCCTTGCCCGACTGCATCGCGTTCTTGGTCGGCACATAGATCCGGGCCTGCATGTCCTGGCTTACTCCATCAAGCGGCGCTTCGACGTTTCACGTCCGGCGAGAACATGGTCTGATCGCGGCCAATTCGTCAACTGTTGCCCGAGGCTTCGGGCCTGCACCATGGTCGCATGATGATTACCCTGTCGCCAACCGAACTCCTGCTGGCCCTGGCCGCGATCGTCGCCCTCGGCCTCGGCCTTGCCGCCCTGCTGCGTGGCCGCGGCGGGCAGGACGGGCTGGCGGCCCGGCTGGAAGGGCTGGAACGGGCCTTCCGCGAGGAATCGGCGCAGAACCGGGGCGAGGCGGCGGCGGGCTTGCGCCATTTCGGCACGGATTTCGGCGGCCGGGTCGATGCGCTGGCCCAGGCCCTGGAAACCAGGGTCGAGCGTCTCGCCGCCGATTCGGCCGCCAAGCTCGAGGAAATGCGCCGCACCGTCGACGAAAAGCTGCAAGGCACCCTGGAACAGCGGCTCGGCGAGTCGTTCCGCCTCGTCTCGGACCGGCTGGAACAGGTGCATCGGGGGCTCGGCGAAATGCAGACGCTGGCGGCCGGCGTCGGCGACCTGAAGCGCGTGCTGGGCAATGTGAAGTCGCGCGGCATCTGGGGCGAGATGCAGCTCGACGCCCTGCTGACCGACATCCTGACCCCGGAACAATATCTGGCCAATGTCGCCCCGGTGGCCGGCAGCGCGGAGCGGGTCGAATATGTCGTCCGCCTGCCCGGCCAGGGCCCCGACCAGGAAGTCTGGCTGCCGATCGACGCCAAATTCCCGCGCGAGGATTACGAGCGCCTGCTCGAAGCGGTCGACCTTGCCGATCACGACGCGGTCGAGGCGGCGGGCAAGGCACTGGAGACCCGGCTGAAGGGTTTCGCCCGCGACATCCGCGACAAATACATCAGCCCGCCGCGCACCACCGATTTCGCTGTCATGTTCCTGCCGACCGAAGGCCTCTATGCCGAGGCGCTGCGCCGCCCGGGGCTGCTGGACAGTCTCCAGCGCGACTGCCGGGTGGTGACCGCGGGCCCGACCACGCTCGCCGCCCTGCTGAACAGCCTGCAGATGGGCTTCCGCACCCTTGCGATCGAGAAACGCTCCAGCGAGGTCTGGCAATTGCTGGGCGCGGTGAAGACCGAATTCGCCAAATACGGCGAGGTCCTGGACAAGGTGCAGCGGAAACTGTCGGAAGCCAGCCAGCAGATCGACCGGGTGGCGGTCCGGCGCCGCGCCATCGACCGCCACCTGCGCAAGGTCGAGAGCCTGGACGCCGCCAGCACCGCCCGCCTGATCGAGGCGGAACCCCCGTCGCTTGCCGGCGACGACGACGAGGAGCCCTGAGCGATGGGCCGCATCCTCGTCATCGCCGCGCTGGTCATCATCGGGGTCGTCGCCGCCGCCCTGCTCGGCACGCTGATCGAAAGGGCCCAGCGCCGGCTGGCGCCGCCCGGGCGCCTGCCGGCCGCCTACAGCCGGCGGAAACGCCTGCGCGACGGCGCCATCGGCCTTGCCATCCTGGCCGGGCTGGTCCTGCTCGGCTTCCTGATCCAGGCGCCGGGCTGATCCCCCTTATACCAGTTCGACGAGCACGTCCTTCGAATAGGCCTTGAGGTCGCCGAAGCGGCCGGCCTCGACGAGGTGCGGCCAATCCGGGTTGGCCAGCAGGGCGCGGCCGATGGCGACGAGGTCGAACTCGCCCTTCTCCATCCGGTTCACGAGGTCGTCGATCGCGGCGATCTCCGCCCCCTGGCCGGCGAAGGCGGCGATGAAATCGTCGCTACCGCCAAGCGAAACGCTGCCGACCGTGATCGTCGGCTTGCCGGTCAGCTTCTTGGTCCAGCCGGCGAGATTGAGGTCCGAGCCCTCGAATTCCGGCACCCAGAAGCGCCGGGTCGAGCAATGGAAGACATCGACGCCGGCATCGACGAAGGGCGTGATGAAGGCTTCCCATTCGGCCGGGCTGTCGGCCAGCCGCTTGGTGAAATCCTGCTGCTTCCACTGCGAGATGCGCAGGATCAGCGGGAAGTCGGGGCCGACCGCGGCCCGCGCCGCCTTCACCACCTCGACCCCGAAACGGCCGCGGGCGACGAGATCGCCGCCCCATTTGTCGGTGCGCTCGTTGGTGCCGTCCCAGAAGAACTGGTCGATCAGATAGCCGTGGGCGCCGTGGAATTCGGCGGCATCGAAGCCGATCGCCTTGGCATCCACCGCGCCCTTGGCGAAGGCGGCGATGATGTCGCCGATCTCGCTGTCGGTCAGCGTGTGCCCGCTGCGCTTGCCCGGGACCTTGAGGCCCGAGGGGCCGACGCTCGGCACGTCCGGATTGAACACGGCCTTGGCGTTCCGCATCATGCCGAGATGCCAGAGCTGGGGCGCGATCAGCCCGCCCTCGGCATGGACCGCGGCGACCACCTTTTTCCAGCCCTCCAGCGCATCGCCGTGGAAGCGGGGGTAATTGTCGGAGCCGGAGGCCGCGGGATGATCGATCGTGGTGCCTTCGGTCACGATCAGGCCGACGCCGCCGGCCGCGCGCTTGCGGTAATATTCGACCACATTGTCGCCCGGCACGCCGTTGGGCGAGAAATCCCGGGTCATCGGGGCCATGACCACCCGGTTCTTCATGTGAAGCGTCTTCACGTCGAACGGACGGAAGAGGATGCTGGCGTCGCTTGTCATTGTGTTTTCCCGACCCTGAAGCAGGTGCACCATGCGCACGGCGGCGAGGGTGGCAAGTTCCGAATTCCCTGCCTACCCCCCAAAATATCAGGGGTCCTTTCGCGCCAGATCATCGATCGCCTGCTGTAATTCGCCGAGGCCGGGGGCGATCTGGTCCTGGGCGATGGCGGCAAAGCCGAGGCGGATGAAATGGCGCGGCGGCTGGCTGCCGTGGAAATGAATGTCGCCCGGCTCGATCAGCACGCCGCGCTTCGCCGCCGCCCGCTGCAGGTCCCAGCAATCGACGCCCGGGGGCAGGCGCAGCCAGACGGCGGAGCCGCCGGTGGTCGCCGTCGCCTGGCATTGGGGCAGCCGGGCGGCGAGTTCGCGGTACATCAGGGTCCATTTCCGCGCCAGCTGATCGCGCACCCGGCGGATATGGGCATCGAGATGCCCCTCCATGATGAAGATCGCCATGGCCCGCTGGTCATGGGCCGAGGGGTGGCGGTACATGAGCCGGCGCAGCGCCCGCAGCTCGCGCACCAAAGGTTCCGGCGCGACCACGAAGCCGAGGCGCAGGCCCGGGAACAGCGCCTTCGACAGGCTGCCCAGATAGATTGTGCGGCCGGAATTGTCGAAACTCTTCAAGGCGCCGCGCTGGGCGCCGATGAAGTTCAGCTCGTGCTCGTAGTCGTCCTCGATCAGGAGCAGATCGTGGCGCCGCGCCGCCTCGACCAGGGCGATGCGCCGTTGCAGGGACAGGGTGACGCTGGTCGGCGACTGGTGGCTGGGCGTGACATAGGCGAGGTCGCAGCCCTCGATCTCGGGCCCGACGACGACGCCGTTGGCATCGACCGCCAGCGGCACGAGCTCCGCCCCCGTCGCCGCCAGGATGTTGCGGGCATCGACATAGCCCGGGTTCTCGATCCCCGCCCGCACCCCCGGCCCGCACAGCAATTGCGCGACCATATAGAGGGCATTCTGCGAGCCGATGGTGATCAGCACCTGGTCCGGCCGCGCCTTCAGGCCGCGCTGGGGCAGGACGCGGGAAATGATCTGTTCGACCAGCAGGGGATCGTCCGCATCGATCAAGTCGCCGACCCAGGCGGTGGCGTGATAGGGCGTGCCGGCCAGCCGGGTGCAGTCGCGCCAGCGCGCGATCGAGACCTTGTCCGTCGTCACCTGGCCGTAGATGAAGGGATAGCGGTAATCGCGCCAATTGGCCGGCTTCACGATGTTGCGGTTCAGCGACGGCTGCTGGCGCAGCCGGTCGGCCCAGGCCCGGCCCGCCGCCTCGTCGCCCCGGAACAGGGTGGTGGGGCGATAGTCCAGGCGGACGTTCAGCTGCTGGCGGACATATTGCTCGTTGATGAAATGACCGCGCCGCCTGACCGGGGTCAGATAGCCGTCCTCGACCAGCCGCTCGTAGACGAGAACCACCGTATTGCGCGAGACGCCGATCCGTTCCGCCAGGTCGCGGGTCGCCGGCAGGGGTTCGTGCGGCGGCACCCCGCCGTCCAGGATCGCCTCGACCAGGCGGTCGTGCACCTGCTGTTGCAGCCGCCGGCCGTGGTCGAGGGGCTCGATGAAGTAGCGGTCCAGCACGGCCCTTCCTGGCACCAAAAAAACTTTCCCGTGGATCTAAACCCGAAAGCCTGGATCGACCTAGCGTTTTTGCACCGCATCATGCGCAGGCAGACCAGGGGAAGGATTGTCGATGGCATCGAAGAACCGCATGGAGAGGGGCGTCAGCCGCCGTTCCGTCCTGAAGGCCGCCGCCGCCGGGGGCACCGCCCTGGCCATGCCGGCGATCATCAGCCGCAGCGCGCTCGCCTCGTCCGGCGAGATCAACATCATGATGTGGTCCGACTACCTGCCGGACAGTTTCCGCGAGGCTTTCACCAAGAAGACCGGGATCAAGATCAATTTCACCGGCATCGGCTCGAACGACGACATCCTCAACAAGATGAAGGCGACGAACGGCCAGGGCTTCGACCTGATCACGCCGACCATGAACCGCTCGCTGCTGTGGGAACCGCTGGGCCTGATCCAGCCCTTCGACATGAAGAAGATCCCGATCGACAAGGTGAACCCCGCCATGGCCAAGGCCGGCGAGGCGAACTGGAATTTCGGCGCCAAGGGCACGATGTGGATTCCGCACATCTGGGGCACCGAGGGCGTCGCCTGGCGCACCGACAAATTCACCCCGAAGGGCGAATTCCCGTCCTACGGCGACGTCTGGGACGATGCCAATGCGGGCAAGACCATGGGCCGCGGCCATTCCTGCATGCTGGGCGCCGGCCTTGCCCTGGAACACAAGGGCGAATGGGCGCCGGGCACCATGTGGTCGGCCTATGAGACCCCGGAAAAGCTGACCGAGGTCTGGACCAAGCTGACCGACTATTGCATCTCGAAGAAGAAGAACCTGAAGCTGCTGTGGAACGATGCCGACACGCAGAAGAACGGGCTTCTCAACGAGGGCGTGATCGTCGGCCAGACCTGGGACGGCCCGCCGATCGCCTTGAAGACCGCGGGCGAGCCGGTGATGTACCGCGCCCCGGTGGAAGGCGCCATGGCCTGGGTCGACGGCCTGGCCCTGCCGGTCGGCGTGAAGAACGTCGATCAGGTCTATGCCTTCATCGAAGCCTGCTACGACCCTGCGCTGGCCGGCGAGGCGATCAAGACCCACGGCTACAATTCGCCCGTCACCGGCGCCGAGAAATACGCCGGCGACATCTATGCCAAGAATTTCGGCGATGCCTATCCGGGCGATGCCCTGGCCAAGCTGAACCCCTGGCCGCCGGAAGCCCCCTGGTATGCCGAAAAGCGCGCGGAATTCGTCAACAAGTTCCTCAGCGCGTGACGGCCGGCCCGGACCGGCGCGGGGGGCGCGCCGGTCCGGGTCTCGATCCGCATCTGCATGTTTCATTGCGAACGAGGACGACGGCTTGGCGGTTGCCCTTGGAATTCTTCACCGATCGTCGCGGCCGGCCCCCTATGCCGGTCGGCCGGGGCCCGCCGATGCCGGCGGCGCGGCCCCGGGTGCCCGGTTTCCCATCGGGCACGACGCTTTTCCTGCCCTGCCCTCCCCCTTCTTCTGCTGCGATCGGACGCGCGCATGACCAAGACGATCACCCTGGATCATGTCTCGATCCGCTTCGGCGCCCATCTCGCGGTCGACGACGCCCATCTCGAGATCGCGGGCGGGGAGTTCTTTTCCTTTCTGGGTCCGTCCGGCTGCGGCAAGACCACTTTGCTGCGCTGCGTCTCGGGCTTCATCCAGCCGACCGAGGGCCGGGTCCTGATCGGCGGCAAGGATATGAAGGGGGTGGGCCCGAACAAGCGCCCGACCGCGCTGATCTTCCAGAATCTCGCCCTCTTCCCCCTGATGACGGTGGCGGAGAACATCGCCTTCCCCCTCGAGGTGCGCGGTGTCGGCCGCAAGCAGCGGCGCCGGCGGGCGGAGGAATTGCTGGACCTGATCGCCCTGCCCGGCACCGCCGACAAGAAGGTGACCGAATTGTCCGGCGGCCAGCGCCAGCGGGTGGCGATCGCCCGGGCGCTGGCGGTCGAGCCGGACATCCTGCTGCTGGACGAGCCGCTGTCCGCCCTGGACCTCAAGCTGCGCCAGCACATGCGGAGCGAACTGCGCGAGATCCAGAAGCGGGTCGGCCTGACCTTCGTCTATATCACCCACGACCAGGGCGAGGCCCTGACCATGTCCGACCGGGTGGCGGTGATGAGCAAGGGCGTGATCGAGCAGGTGGCGGACCCGGTCGCCCTCTACGACCAGCCGAAGACCAGTTTCGTCGCCTCCTTCGTCGGCGAGACCAACGCCATCCCGGTCACGGTGAGCGCGCGGGACGGCGATGCGGTCAGCGCCGAGGCAGCGGGCGGCCTCGTCCTTCACGGCACGGCCGCGGGCGGGCGCCATTACCGGCCGGGCGAGACCTGCCTCGCCTTCATCCGCCCGGAACAGGTCCGCCCGGCGCTGGCCGGCGACAATATCGTCGCCGCCCGGGTGGTGGGCGATGCCTTCGAGGGCAATCTCCGCCATCTCTCCCTGGTGACGCCGGCGGACCTGCGGCTGCGCATGTCGCTGGTCAACGACGGGCGGCCGGCGCCGATCGAGGCGGACGGCAGCATCGCCGTCGGCTTCGCCCCGGCGCAGACCTGGATCCTGCCCGACGGGCCGCTGGCGAAGGGCTGAGACCATGGCACGGACCTGGGCCGAAGTCCGCCTTCTGTTCGAACGCCACGGGACCGGCGTCGGCCTGTTCATCGCCGGCGCCGTCACCCTCTGGGTCTTCATCCTGATCGTGCTGCCGCAGATCGCCATGGTCGCGATCTCGTTCAGCCACAACCTGCCGCCGGCGGAACGGGGCGGGCCGAACGACGTCTATACCGTCTCGCATTACGCCTATTTCCTGTTCGGCAACGACGGTGGCTTCAACACGCTGCACCTGACCATCCTGGGCAAGACCGTGCTCGCCTCGGTCGTGGTCACCGCCTTCGACCTTATTCTCTGCTATCCGATCGCCTTCCTGCTGGCCCATGGCGCGCGGCCTTCCGTCGCCCGGCTCATGGTCATGGGGCTGATCGTGCCCTATTGGGTGAACGAGGTGCTGCGCGCCTTCGCCTTCCGCATCATCTTCGGCTCGACCGGGCTGGTGAACGGCCTCGGCCTGTCGCTGGGCCTCTGGTCCGAGCCGATCGACTTCATCCGCGAGGATGTCGCGCTCTATGCCGGGCTGACCTATGCCTATGTCCTGCTGATGATCTTCCCGATCTACAATGCGGTCGAGGCGCTGGACCGCAACCAGATCGAGGCCGCCCGCGACATGGGCGCCGCGTGGTGGCGCATCCACTGGCGGGTGGTGATCCCGATGGCGAAGCCCGGCATCGCGTCGGGCTGCACCATGGTCTTCATGCTGACCACCGGGGCCATGGCGGCGCCGCAGATCCTGGGCGGGCCATCGAACCTGTGGTTCACCCAGCTCGTCTACCAATGGTTCAACGATGCCTCGAACTGGCCGCGCGGCTCGGCCTATGCCGTGATCCTGGTCGCGGTCTGCATCCTGTTCACGCTTTTGACCATGCGGGTGTTCAAGGTGAAGATCGGGGAGATCGGCCGATGACCTCGACGATCGCCAACCGCATCGGCACCGCCGCCTTCACCCTGCTGTTCTTCGGCTTCCTGTTCGGGCCCCTGGCGATCATGGTGGTCACCGCCTTCAATTCCTCGTCCTTTCCCCGCGTGGTGCCCTGGGACTGTTTCACCACCGACTGGTTCGGCAAGCTGGCGGCCGATGCCAAGCTGCTGCACGGGCTCGGCAATTCGCTGCTGATCGGGGCGGGCGTGGTCGCCCTGTCGACGCCGATCGGCCTTGCGGCGGCGCTTGCCCTGTCCGATGTCGGGCCGCGGCTGCGCGGCCTTCTCTATACCGTCTTCATCTCGCCGATCCTGATGCCGGGCATCGTCATCGGCATCTCGACCCTGATGTTCTGGGGCCGGCTCGGCAGCGGGCTCGGCTTCGGCTTCGATTCGATCTTCTTCGACGGTTTCTTCCTGACCATCCTCGGCCAGGTCTGCTTCATCTCGGCCTATTCGATGCTGATCTTCATCGCCCGGCTCCAGCGCTTCGACCATACGCTGACCGAGGCGGCGCTGGACATGGGCGCGACCCCGGCCCAGGCTTTCCGCAAGATCCTGCTGCCCTTCCTGCGCCCGGCGATTTTTTCGAGCGCGGTGCTGGCCTTCCTCGCCTCGCTCGAGAATTACAACACCACCGTGTTCTCGATCGTCGCGGAAAGCACCTTCACCACCGAACTCGCCTCCAAGGTCCGGCTCGGCATCGATCCGTCGATCTCGGCGGTGGCGGTGGTCATCATCGCCATCACCCTGGTCGGCGCCATCGTCCACGAGGTTCACAGCCGCCGCACGGCCGCCCTGGCCCAGGGCGGGGCGGCCGCGGCGCGCATTCTGAACAACCCGGTCAATGCCGTGCTGCGCCATCCGGCGACGGCCGGCCTGCTGCTGGTCGGGCTGATCGGGCTCGCGGTCTATTACGGCAAGGATCACGACTCGCGGGCCTGCGAACAGGCGATCCGCGACGCCAAGATCCTGGAACAGGAACGCCTGCAGATCGAAATGCGCGAGCGCATGAAGGAACAGGCCCCCGCCGCCCCGGCCCCGGGCAGCAACGCGCCCAGCACGCCGTTCGGCGGCGTCTTCGCCCCGGGCGGCCTCGGCGGCGCGCCGGCACCGGAAGCGCCGAAGCCGGCCCCCGTCACCCCCTTCGGCGGCGTCTTCGCGCCCGACAGCCTGGGCAAGCCGGCGGAATAGCCGGCTTGCCCGTCAGGCGGCGGTGCTGGGTATGCCCCGGAAATAATCGACGATCCAGCAGCGCAGGTTGGAGGTGTAATTGCCGCCCGGACGTTCCCGCGCCACCCGTTCGCACAGGGCATCCAGGCTCAGTCCCTCGGCCGCGCAGATTTCCTCGACCGCATCCCACAAGGTGGGCTCAAGCCGGACGCTGGTACGGTGACCGTTGATCCTGACGTTACGCACCCGCATGCCTGCCTCACACGACCACTAATGCGAGCGACGAATATAAACATATCCTTTTAGGAAGGTGCTGAAAAAATATCTTCGCGAAAAATATTCACGGCTGCGGAGCACCACCTGAAAATCACTCTCCCGGGGCGCGCAGCTTCAATTGCAGGGCATGCAGGCCGCGTTCGAATTCCGCCGCCAGCAGATCGGTGACCCGGCGATGGCGGGCGACACGGGACAGGCCGGCGAAGGCGGGCGAGACCACCTCGACCGAGAAATGGGTCTCGCCCGCGCCGTCCGGATTGCCGGCATGGCCGGCGTGGCGGCCGGAGTCGTCGGTCACCGTCACCTCGGCGGGGGCGAGCGCCCCAGCCAGGGTTTCGCGGATACGGTCGGCCATGCGCATGGCGAAGTCCTTGTCTGATGCGGTGCCCCGGTCTTTTGACGCGGCCCACCTTGTTTCACTCTGCAAGGCCACCCATAATCCCGGAATGTCCCGGAAGGAAAGCGCTTACCCGCGCCAGGCCAAGGGCCGAGGCGATACCCCCCCGCTGCGCCCCTGCGCCGTCGAGGGATGCGCCTGCGCGGGCGAATACCGGGCGCCCCGGTCGCGCAACCCGGGCGACGATCCCTTGTGGTTCTGCCTCGACCATGTGCGCGACTATAACCGCAACTGGAACTGGTTCGAGGGCATGGGCAGCGACGAGATCGAGCGCTACCAGTCCCAGAACGCCACCTGGCAGCGCCCGACCTGGAAACTGGGCGAGCGCGCCGGCGGGCGCAGCGCCGCGCGCCACTACCAGGAACAGCCGCAGGCCCCGCACGACCCTTTCGACCTTCTGGGCGAGGCCGGCTACCGAATCGAGGCCGGGCCCGCGCCCCAGGCCCGCCGCCTCTCGCCCGAGGACCGGCAGGCGCTGGCCGTGCTCGAGCTTGACGCAGGGGCGGCGGCGGCGGACGTGAAGCCGCGCTACAAGGCCCTTGTCAAGCGCTACCATCCGGACCGCAATGGTGGAAACAAAGACGCGGAAGCCCGCCTGCGCCAGGTGATCGACGCCTACCGTCACCTGCGCGACAAGGGCTTCATGCGCGAGGAAACGATCAGGTAAAAACCCGAGTTAGGATTGATGGATCATGACTGCAACCGCCCACACCGTGACCCCTGACGGTAAGCCCGACATCAAGGTTTCGGTGCGCCAGGTGTTCGGCATCGACAGCGATCTCGAAGTGCCCGGCTTCTCGGCTGCCAGCGAATATGTGCCGGACCTGGACGAGACCTATCGCTTCGACCGGGAAACCACGCTGGCGATCCTGGCGGGCTTTGCCTACAACCGGCGCGTCATGATCCAGGGCTATCACGGCACCGGCAAGTCGACCCATATCGAACAGGTCGCCGCCCGCCTGAACTGGCCTTGCGTGCGCATCAACCTGGACAGCCACATCAGCCGCATCGACCTCGTGGGCAAGGACGCGATCGTGCTGAAGGACGGCCGCCAGGTCACCGAATTCCGCGAAGGCATCCTGCCCTGGGCCCTGCAAAGCCCGACGGCGCTGGTCTTCGACGAATATGACGCCGGCCGCCCGGACGTGATGTTCGTCATCCAGCGCGTGCTGGAGGTCGAGGGCAAGCTGACCCTGCTCGACCAGAACCGGGTGATCCGGCCCCATGCCGCCTTCCGCCTGTTCGCCACCGCGAACACGGTCGGCCTCGGCGACACCACCGGCCTCTACCACGGCACGCAGCAGATCAACCAGGGCCAGATGGACCGCTGGAACATCGTCGTCACCCTGAACTACCTGCCGAAGGACCAGGAAGTGGCGATCGTCCTGGCCAAGTCGCCGCAGTTCCAGAACCCCGAGGGCAAGAAGACCATCGGCGCCATGGTCGGCGTCGCCGAGCTTACCCGCTCGGGCTTCATCGCCGGCGACATCTCCACCGTCATGTCGCCCCGCACCGTGATCACCTGGGCCGAGAATGCGCGCATCTTCAACGATGTCGCCTTTGCCTTCCGGGTCACCTTCCTCAACAAATGCGACGAAGTGGAACGGGCGACGGTGGCGGAATACTATCAGCGCTGCTTCGGCAAGGAACTGCCCGAGTCCGCGGCCAACATCCGCATCGCCTGAGCCGACATGGCCCGTCCCGAAAGCCCGGTCGAGCCGTTCAAGCGCGCGGTGGCCGCCGCCACCCGCGCCGTGGCCGACAAGAAGGAACTGACCGTCGCCTTCGGCAGCGAAGGCGTCAGCGCCCGGCCCAATGCCGCCGCCCCCGGCAGCGGCTTTGCCGGCCTTGCCGGCGGCGTGCCCGCGCCGGCCCCGGGGGCGGCGCTGCGCCTGCCCCAGCCGTCGCGCGAGATGACCCCGGTCGAGGTGGCGGCGGTGCGCGGCCAAGCCGATGCCGCGGCACTTCGCCTGCGCCACCACGACGACAGGCTGCACGGCCATTACCTGCCCGAGGGTTCGAGCGCCCGCGCCGTCTTCGATGCGGTCGAGCAGGCCCGCTGCGAGGCGATCGGCGCCAACGACATGGTCGGCGTCGCCCATAATCTCGGCGTCATGCTGGACGAGCGCTCGAAGGCGCGGGGCTACGCCAGGGTGACCGAACGGGCCGATGCGCCTTTGTCGGAAGCGGTCGCCATGATGGTGCGCGAGCGCCTGACCGGGGCCGCGCCCCCCGCCTCCGCCACCAAGGTGGTCGACCTCTGGCGCGAATGGGTCGACGACAAGGCCACCGGCGACATCGACCGCCTGGCCGCCGCCATCAACGACCAGGCCGCCTTCGCCAAACTGTCGCGGAAACTGATCGCCGACCTCGGCCTGTCCGAGGACCTGAGCACCGAGCAGGACGACCAGGAAAAGAACGACGACAGCGAGGACGAGAACCAGGACGAAGGCGAGAGCGACGACAGCGAGGGCGACGGCGCCGCGCCCGAGGGCTCGACCACCGAAATGGTCGAATCCGACGAGCCGAGCGAGGACGATTCGACCGAGACCGCCGTCCAGGTCGACAGCGACCAGGATCTCGACAGCGCCGAGGGCGAGGATTCGTCCGAAGCCACCCGCCCCTGGCGCCCCAACGGCCCCATCGTCAACGAGCCGGGCGAGCCGCCCTACCGCGCCTTCACCACCGAATTCGACGAAGTGGTGGAAGCGGAAGACCTCTGCGACGCCGACGAGATGACGCGGCTGCGCGCCTATCTCGACCAGCAGCTCCAGGCGCTTCAGGGCGTCGTCTCCAAGCTGGCCAACCGCTTGCAGCGGCGCCTGATGGCGAAGCAGAACCGCTCGTGGGAATTCGATCTCGAGGAAGGCATGCTCGATGCGGCGCGCCTCTCCCGCGTCGTCACCGATCCCATGCATCCGCTGTCGTTCAAGCGCGAGCACGACGCGACTTTCCGCGATACGGTGGTCACCCTGCTGCTCGACAATTCGGGCTCGATGCGCGGGCGGCCGATCACGGTGGCGGCGACCTGCGCCGACATCCTGGCCCGCACCCTGGAGCGCTGCTCGGTGAAGGTCGAGATTCTGGGCTTCACCACCCGCGCCTGGAAGGGCGGGCAGGCGCGCGAGCAATGGCTGAAGGCGGGCAAGCCAGCCCAGCCCGGGCGCCTGAACGACCTGCGCCATATCGTCTACAAGGGGGCGGACGCGCCCTGGCGCCGGGCGCGCAAGAACCTCGGGTTGATGATGCGCGAGGGCTTGCTGAAGGAAAACATCGACGGCGAGGCCCTGCTCTGGGCCCACAACCGGCTGATCGCGCGCAGCGAACAGCGCCGTATCCTGATGGTGATCTCGGACGGGGCCCCGGTCGACGACAGCACCCTGTCGGTCAATTCCGGCTCCTATCTCGAAAAGCACCTGCGCCAGGTGATCGACTGGATCGAGACCCGCTCGCCGGTCGAACTCATCGCCATCGGCATCGGCCATGACGTCACCCGCTATTACCGCCGCGCCGTCACCATCGTCGAGGCGGAGCAATTGGGCGGCGCCATGATGGAACAGCTCGCCGCCCTCTTCGACGAGAAGCAGGACGGCAAGCCCGGCCGTCCCGGCCAGGGCCGCGGCCGCGGCCGGGGCTGAGGCCATGCCCCGGGCCCCCTGGACCGGACTGGCGGCGGCCTTCGCCGCCGTTCTGCTGTCGGCCCCGGCCCTGGCCCTGGCCGGGCAGGACATCGGGATCGAGGCCTATCCGATACCGCTCGCGCCCGAAAACCCGGAACAGAGGCAGCTGGGCGAGCTTGCCTTTGCCGGCGGGCTGCAATTGTCGTCGCCGGACCGGCGCTTCGGCGGCTGGTCGGGCATGGTGGTGACGGCGGACGGCACGGGACTGACCGCGGTCTCGGACAACGGCTGGTATCTGACCGCGCGCCTGGGGCGCCGGGACGGCCGCCTCGCCACCGTCGACGGGGCCGAGATCGGCCCCCTGGCCGGCGAGAACGGCCAGCCCCTGGCGGGCGACAAGGTCCTGGCCGATGCGGAAAGCCTGGCCCTGCTGGCGGACGGCACCCTGGCGGTCGGTTTCGAACGGGCCCACCGCATCCTGCTCTATCCGCCCCGGCCCGGCGGCTCGCCCCTGGCCGGCACGCCGCGCCCCCTGCCGACACCGCCCGCCCTGCAACGGGCCCCGGCCAACGGCGGCCTCGAAGCGCTGCTCGCCTTGCCGGACGGGCGCCTGCTCGGCTTTGCCGAAGACCTTTACGACGATGCCGGCGCCCTGACCGGCTGGCTGTTCCCGGGGCCGGGCGGCGGCGGCCCGGTCCAGGCCCTGGCGCTGGTCGCCACCGAGGATTACCAGCCGACCGATATCGCCGCCCTGCCCGGGGGCGACATTCTCCTGCTGCAACGGCGCTTCACCGTCGCGACCGGGCCAGGCGCCCGGCTGTCGGTGATCCCGGCGGCGGCCCTCGGTGCGGGCCGGCCGATCCGCGACCGCGAGTTGGCCCGGATCACGCCCCCGCTCAACGTCGACAATTTCGAATGCCTGGGCCTCTGGATCGACGGCGCGGGGCGCACCCGCGCCCTGATCCTGTCCGACGACAACAACGATGTCCTGCAACGGACCTTGCTGCTGGAATTCCTGCTGCCCTGACCGCGGGGCCCCGCCTATTTGGTGCCGAACAGGCGGTCGCCGGCATCGCCGAGGCCGGGCACGATATAGCCGTGGTCGTTCAGGCATTCGTCGATCGCGGCGGTATAGAGGGTGACGTCGGGATGGGCCCGGCGCAGCGTCGCCACCCCTTCCGGGGCCGACAGCAGGGAGACGAATTTGATCGAGGTGCAGCCGGCCTGCTTCACCTTGGCGACGGCGGCGACGGCGGAATTGCCGGTGGCGAGCATGGGATCGAGCACGATCGCCTGGCGTTCCGCGATGTCGCGCGGCAGCTTCAGGAAATATTCGACCGCCTGAAGGGTCTTCGGGTCGCGATAGAGGCCGACATGGCCGACGCGGGCCGCCGGCAGGATGTCCAGCATGCCGGACAGAAGCCCGTCGCCCGCGCGCAGCACCGAGACGAGGCAGAGCTTCTTGCCCGCCAGTTGCGGCATCAGGCAGGTCTTGATCGGGGTTTCGATCTCGACCAGTTCGGTGGGCACGTCGCGCACCACCTCATAGGCCAGCAGCATGGCGATTTCGCCCAGCAGGCGGCGGAAGCCGAGCGTCGAGGTTTCCTTCTTCCGCATGATGGTCAGCTTGTGCTGGACCAGGGGATGATCGACGAGGATCACCCCCGGGTCCTTGGGAACGTCGGTCATCTTACCCCTCGGACTCGCAAGGCTCGGCCTTATTACAGCACAGGGACCGAAGCGGCGGGGAGTGTTTCCCGGCCGGTCACCAGATGTTGCCGGCCCCGGGGGGTATAGGAGCTGGCGATCACCGCATTGGCCTGCAAGGTGGGGCATTTGACGATGCCCGAGGCCGAGGTCAGCGAGGCATTGAGCGCCACGGTCGAGGCCGCGACCTCCACCTTGGCCGCCGTCACGGCGGCGCGGACCGTCGTCTGCATCTTCAGATTGATGTCGTCCAGGCTGATGCTGGTGCCGCCCACCTTGAGGTCGATGCGCCGTTCCGCGACCAGTTCGATGACGCCGGGGGTCGGGAAGAGCGCCGCCAGCACCTGCTCCTGACGGCGCAATTGTTCCGACAGGCGGGCGCACAGGCTTTCGAGCTGGGCGATGCGGGCCTCGGCCGAGAGGCCGACGGTCGTCGGCGCCGGCCCGGCCGCCGACGGCCTGTTCATGTTCTGCGCCGAAAGGGTCGGCGGCGGGTTGCCCTTGAGATCGACCATATCTGCCTCTCTCCCCGTGCTTCGCCCGCAGGAGGCGAAGCGGATGCGACGGACACCGGAACACGCGACGCGGACGCAACACGCCGGCCGCAGGTTCAGCGCATGCGAGCCGCGACGGTATCCGCGGCCAAGGATGGCCGGGGGGAGCCGGGAACCGGGAGGCAAGCCGCCGGCCTTGCGGCCGGCGGTCGATGATAGAACAGTGTCGCCGCGTCAGGAAGCGGCGGCGAGGGTCGTATTCTCGCGCTCCGCCTTGATCCCCTCGGCGAGAAGGAAGGCGAGTTCGAGCGCCTGAGCGGCATTGAGGCGCGGATCGCAATGGGTGATGTAGCGATCGCCCAATTGCTCGTCGACGATGTCGATCGCGCCGCCGATGCATTCGGTGACATTCTGCCCGGTCATTTCCAGGTGGATGCCGCCGGCATAGGTCCCCTCGCCCTGGTGGACGGCGAAGAAGCCGCGCACCTCGGTCAGGATGCGGTCGAACGGCCGGGTCTTCAGGCCCGACGCCGACTTGATCGTGTTGCCGTGCATCGGATCGCAGGACCAGACGATCTTGCGCCCCTCGCGCTTCACCGCGCGGGCGAGGGCGGGCAGCTTGCGCTCGACCTGATCGTGGCCCATGCGGGTGATCAGGGTCAGGCGGCCGGCCTCGTTCGCCGGGTTCAGGGCGTCGATCAGGCGGATCAGCTCGTCCGGCTCCATGCCCGGGCCGACCTTGCAGCCGATCGGGTTGCGGATGCCGCGCATGAATTCGAGATGCGCCCCGTCGAGATTACGGGTGCGCTCGCCGATCCACAGCATATGGGCCGAAGTGTCGTACCAGCCGCCCTTGGTCGAATCCTCGCGCGTCATCGCCTGCTCGTAGCCGAGCAGCAGGGCTTCGTGGCTGGTATAGAAATCGGTCGTGCGCAGCGCCGGCGTGGTATCGCCGGTGACGCCGCAGGCGGCCATGAAGTTCAGCGCCTCCTCGATCCGCTGGGCGAGATCGCGGTAACGCTCCATCGCCGGGCCGGAGACGAAGCCCATGTTCCAGCGGTTCACCTCGGCCAGATCGGCATAGCCGCCCTGGGCGAAGGCGCGCAGCAGGTTCAGGGTCGAGGCCGATTGGCTATAGGCCTGGAGCAGGCGGTTCGGGTCCGGGATCCGCGCTTCCGGCGTGAATTCCGGGCCGTTGATATTGTCGCCCCGGTAGGACGGCAGCGAGACGCCGCCGATCTCTTCGAACGGCGCCGAGCGCGGCTTGGCGAACTGGCCGGCGATCCGGCCAACCTTGACCACCGGGCAGGAGGCGGCATAGGTCAGCACCACCGCCATCTGCAGGACGACGCGGAACAGGTCGCGGATATTGTTCGGGTGGAATTCGGCGAAGCTCTCGGCGCAGTCGCCGCCCTGAAGCAGGAAAGCCCGCCCCTCGGCAACCTCGCCCAGCGCCTTCTTCAGCTTCCTCGCCTCGCCCGCGAACACCAGGGGGGGATAGGTCCGGAGCTTCGCTTCGACCGCATCGATGGCGTCGGCATCGGGATATTCCGGCACCTGCTTGATCGGCAGGTTGCGCCAGCTATCGGGGCTCCAGGGCTTACCCATTTGCTTGTTCCAGACCAGGGGTTCCAACAATAAGGGACACAGATATAGGGAGTTTGTGACCGGAACGCCAGCTTTGCCGCCGGTTTTGCCCACGGCGGGACCGGCGTTCCCTGCAATGGCCCATGACGTCACGCTTGGGGTTGCCCGCCCTGCCCGGCTCTGGAACACTGCGCCGGGCTCGAATCCACACATAAGGGACAGAAAAATGGACGTCCGCGCTGCGGTAGCCTTCGAGGCGGGCAAGCCGCTGGAAATCGTCACGGTCCAGCTGGAAGGGCCGCAGGCGGGTGAAGTGCTGGTCGAGATCAAGGCGACCGGGGTCTGCCATACCGACGCCTATACGCTGTCGGGCGCGGATCCGGAGGGGCTGTTCCCGGCGATCCTGGGCCATGAGGGCGCGGGCGTCGTGGTCGAGGTCGGCCCCGGGGTCACCAGCCTGAAGCCGGGGGACCATGTGATCCCCCTCTACACCCCGGAATGCCGCGAGTGCGACTATTGCCTCAGCCGCAAGACCAACCTGTGCCAGAAGATCAGGATCACCCAGGGCCGCGGCCAGATGCCGGACGGCACCAGCCGCTTCTCCTACAAGGGCCAGCCGCTGCACCATTACATGGGCACCTCGACCTTCGCCAACTACACGGTGGTGCCCGAGATCGCCCTGGCCAAGATCCGGCCGGACGCGCCCTTCGACAAGGTCTGCTACATCGGCTGCGGGGTCACCACCGGGGTCGGCGCGGTGATCAACACGGCGAAGGCGGAGCCCGGCTGCAACGCGGTCGTCTTCGGCCTGGGCGGGATCGGCCTCAACGTCATCCAGGGCCTGCGGATGGTGGGCGCCAATATGATCGTCGGCGTCGACCTCAACGACGACAAGCAAGAATGGGGCCGGCGCTTCGGCATGACCCATTTCGTCAACCCGAAGAAGATTTCGGGCGATGTCGTCGCCCATCTGGTCGAACTGACCCGGGGCGGGGCGGATTATTCCTTCGACTGCACCGGCAATACCACGGTGATGCGGCAGGCGCTGGAGTGCTGTCACAAAGGATGGGGCGAAAGCATCATCATCGGCGTGGCGGCGGCGGGCCAGGAGATCTCTACCCGTCCGTTTCAGTTGGTGACCGGGCGGGTGTGGCGGGGTACGGCCTTCGGCGGCGCCCGCGGGCGGACCGATGTGCCCAGGATCGTCGACTGGTACATGGACGGCAAGATCGAGATCGACCCCATGATCACCCATGTCCTGCCCCTCGACCGCATCAACGATGCCTTCGATCTCATGCACCACGGGAAATCCATCCGCGCCGTCATCACCTTCTGAGCGGCGGAGCTTTGCCATGACCATCGAGACCGTTGAAACCCACAAGGCCCATGGCGGCGTACAGGGGGTTTACCGCCACCGGTCGGCCGCGACCGGCGGTACCATGACCTTCGCGGTCTTCATGCCGCCCCAGGCGGCGGCGGGCCCGGTGCCGGTCGTCACCTATCTGTCCGGCCTGACCTGCACCCATGCCAACGTCATGGACAAGGGCGAATACCGCAAGGCCGCCGCCGCGCTCGGCCTTGCGGTGGTCTGCCCGGACACCAGCCCGCGCGGCGAGGGGGTGGCCAACGACGATGCCTATGACCTCGGCCAGGGCGCCGGTTTCTATGTCGATGCGACCGAGGCGCCCTGGGCGCCGCATTTCAACATGTGGACCTATGTGACCGCGGAATTGCCGGCGCTCGTCGCCGCGCAATTCGCGGTCGATCCCGCCCGCCAGGGCATCACCGGCCATTCCATGGGCGGCCATGGCGCCCTGACCGTGGCGCTGCGCCACCCCGGCCGTTACCGCTCGGTCTCGGCCTTCGCGCCGATCGTCGCGCCCATGCAGGTACCCTGGGGGCAGAAGGCGTTTCCGGCCTATCTCGGGGCCGATCCGGCCAGATGGCGCGGCCATGACGCCGTCGCCCTGATCGAGGACGGCGCCCGCCTGCCGGAGATCCTGGTCGACCAGGGCACGGCCGACAGTTTCCTCGACGGCCAGCTGAAGCCCGACCTTTTGCAGGCGGCCTGCGACAAGGCGGGCATCGCCCTGACGCTGCGGCTTCAGGACGGCTACGATCATTCCTATCACTTCATTTCGAGCTTCATGGCGGACCACCTCGCCTGGCATGCCGCCCGGCTGAAGGGCTGATGTGCACAGAACGGCGGTAGACGGATAGGGCAAGGCCGGGCAAGGTCCGGCCTTGTTCCTGTTGTTGCGGCCGCGCCATGAAGAAAGTCCTGACCGATCCCTTCCTCCTCGCCCTGTTCGGCATGGTGGTGCTGGCCGTCCTGCTGCCGGGGCCCGGCCGCAGCGGCGGCATCCTGCATCTCGAAGCGGTCTCGACCTATGGCGTCGCCATCGTCTTCTTCCTTTACGGGCTGACCCTGGCGCCCGAGAAGATGAAGGCCGGCCTCGTGCATTGGCGCCTGCATCTGGTCGTCGTGCTCGGCACTTTCGTGCTCTTTCCCCTGGTCACCCTGGGGGCCGAGGCGGCGGCGACGCCCCTGTTTCCCAAGGATGTCTGGATCGGCTTCTTCTATGTCGCCGCCCTGCCCTCCACCGTGTCGTCGTCGGTCGCCATGACCTCGCTCGCCCGGGGCAATGTCCCCGGCGCCCTGTTCAACGCCAGCCTGTCCAGCCTGATCGGGGTTTTCGCCACCCCGGCCCTGATGGCCTGGTACCTGGCGCAGAGCGGGGCCGGCAGCCTGCCGCTGGGTACCGTGATCCTGAAGATCGTGCTGCTGGTCCTGCTGCCCACCGTGCTCGGGCAGCTGCTGCACAAGCCCTTGCTGAAATGGTCGGTCAGGCATGCCCGGGCGATCAAGCTGCTGGACCGGGCGGTGATCCTGTCGATCGTCTATAATTCCTTTGCGGATTCGGTCGTTTCCGGCCTCTGGCAGCAGCATGATCCCCTGATGCTGAGCGAGATCGCCCTCGCTTCCGTCGTTCTGTTCGGGGTCATCTTCGGCCTGCTGACCATTCCCTGCCGGCTGTTGCGCTTCAACCGCGAGGACCGGATCGCGGCACTGTTCTGCGGCTCCAAGAAATCGCTCGCCACCGGGGTGCCGCTGGCCGGGATCATTTTCGCCGGCCATCCGGCGCTGGGCCTGATCATCGCGCCGATCATGATCTATCACTTCCTGCAATTGGTGATCGTCTCGGTCATCGCCAATCACGAGGGCACCCGGGCGACAACCGGGACTTGAGACCAGAAGCCCGATAAGCCACGATGCGCGATCTTCCATTCCAGGGATCGCCCGTGGCCGAACGCCGGTTTCCCCGCCCCGAGATCATCGACAGGCTGCGCCTGATCCGGACCGAGTCCGTCGGCCCCGTCGCCTTCGAGCATCTTCTCGATCTCTACGGCTCGGCCGGGGCCGCCCTCGCCGCCCTGCCCGATCTTGCCCGCAAGGGCGGCCGCAAGAGCCTGCGCCTCCCCTCCAAGGCCGAGGCGGAACGGGAAATCGCCGCGGTCGAAAAGGCCGGCGCGCAGCTGATCGCCAAGGGCGAGAGCGATTATCCCCCGCTGCTGGCGGCGATCGAGGCCGCACCGCCGCTGATCACGGCCAAGGGCCACCTGCACCTCGGTCGCCAGCCCGCGGTCGCCATGGTCGGGGCGCGCAATGCCTCTGCCGCCGGGCAGCGCCTGGCGCGGGAGATCGCCGGCGACCTTGGCCGCGCGGGGCTTGTCGTCGTCTCCGGCCTGGCCCGGGGCATCGACGGCGTTGCCCATCTGGCCGCCCTCGAGACCGGCACCATCGCCGTCGTCGCCGGCGGCATCGACGTGGTCTATCCGCCCGAACATGCCGCCCTGCAGGCGCGGATCGGCGAGGCCGGCCTCGTCATCGCCGAAATGCCGCCCGGCACCCAGCCCCAGGCCCGCCATTTCCCCCGGCGCAACCGCCTGATCTCGGGCCTTGCCCTCGGCGTCGTGGTGGTCGAGGCGGCCTTGAAGTCGGGCAGCCTGATCACCGCGCGCTTCGCCCTCGAACAGGGGCGCGAGGTGATGGCGGTGCCGGGCAGCCCGCTCGACCCGCGTGCCCGCGGTGCCAACGACCTGATTCGCCAGGGCGCCCGCCTCGTCGAATCCGGTGCCGAAGTCGTGGAGGCGCTGCGCCCGATGATCGGCCCGCCGCTGACCGAGCCCTCGGGCGGGGATTTCGCGAAACCCCCGATGCGACGGCCCGATGACGCGGAAATCGATCGCCATCGCGCCCGGGTGCTGGACCTTCTGTCGCCGGTGCCGGTGCCGGTGGACGAGTTGCTCCGGCAAGCCGAATTGACTCCACCCGTCCTTTTCACCATTTTGCTCGAACTGGAACTGGCTGGCCGCTTGCTGCGCCATGCCGGCGGACGGGTTTCGCTGATCTGACCGCCTTGTAGACGTGCCCTTTTGAACCGGGACCCAATGAACGTTGTCATCGTCGAGTCTCCGGCGAAGGCCAAGACCATCAACAAGTACCTCGGCCCCGGCTATACGGTGCTCGCGAGTTTCGGCCACGTCCGTGATCTGCCTGCCAAGGATGGCTCGGTCCGCCCGACCGAGGACTTCGCCATGGATTGGGAAGTCGACGCCGACGCAAAGAAGCGCATCACCGACATCGCCAAGGCGGTGAAGGGGGCCGAGCGGCTCTATCTCGCCACCGACCCGGACCGCGAGGGCGAGGCGATTTCCTGGCACGTGCTGCAGATCCTGAACGACCGCCACGCCCTGAAAGGGGTCGAGGTCGGCCGCATCACCTTCAACGAGATCACCAAATCCGCCGTCACCGGCGCGATCAAGGCCCCGCGCAAGCTGGACCAGGAAATGATCGACGCCTATCTGGCGCGCCGCGCCCTCGATTATCTCGTCGGCTTCACCCTGTCGCCGGTGCTGTGGCGGAAACTGCCGGGTGCGCGTTCCGCCGGCCGGGTGCAATCGGTCGCACTGCGCCTGATCTGCGAGCGCGAGCTTGAGATCGAGCGCTTCAAGACCCAGGAATACTGGTCCGTGGTCGGGCGCTTCGCCGCCGGCGACGGCAGCACCTTCGACGCCCGCCTGACCCACCTCGACGGCAGGAAGCTCGACAAGTTCGACATCAATTCGGCGGATAAGGCGGAAGACGCCAAGGCCGCGATCGAACGGCGCGAGTTTCATGTCGACAGCGTCGAATCGAAGCCGGCCGCGCGCCACCCCGCGCCGCCCTTCACCACCTCGACCCTGCAGCAGGAGGCGGCCCGCAAGCTCGGCTTCTCCGCCCAGCGCACCATGCAGATCGCCCAGCGCCTCTATGAAGGCATCGACGTGGACGGCGAGACGGTCGGCCTGATCACCTATATGCGGACCGACGGCGTCTCCATGGCGATGGAGGCGATCCAGGGCGCGCGCCGCCTGATCGACAGCGAATTCGGCCAAGCCTATCTGCCGGACAGCCCCCGGATGTACAAGGCCAAGGCGAAGAACGCGCAGGAAGCCCACGAAGCCATCCGCCCGACCGATTTCTTCCGCCACCCGGACAAGCTGCGCCGCCTCGATCCCGACCAGCGCCGGCTTTACGAATTGATCTGGAAGCGGGCGCTGGCCTCGCAGATGAACCCGGCCCGGCTGGAACGGACCACGGTCGAGGTCGCCTCGCGCGATCGCCAGGTCATCCTGCGCGCCACCGGCTCGGTCGTGCTGTTCGACGGTTTCCTGGCGCTGTACCAGGAAGGCGTCGACGACCGCGCCAAGGACGACGAGGACGGCGGCCGCCTGCCGAAACTGGTGAAGGACGAGGGCCTGCGCCGGGGTCCTGTCACCATCGCCCAGCATTTCACCGAGCCGCCGCCGCGCTATTCCGAGGCGAGCCTGGTCAAGAAGCTGGAAGAACTGGGCATCGGCCGGCCCTCCACCTATGCCTCGATCCTGTCGACATTGCGCGACCGCGCCTATGTCACCATGGACAAGAACCGCTTCCTGCCCGAGGACAAGGGCCGGCTGGTCACCGCCTTCCTCGAGAGTTTCTTCGCCCGCTATGTCGAATACGGCTTCACCGCGGGCCTTGAGGAACAGCTCGACGAAATCTCGGCC
Organism: Zavarzinia compransoris; assembly: GCF_003173055.1. Lineage (NCBI taxonomy): Bacteria > Pseudomonadati > Pseudomonadota > Alphaproteobacteria > Rhodospirillales > Zavarziniaceae > Zavarzinia > Zavarzinia compransoris. The sequence goes on along the minus strand of NZ_QGLF01000004.1, from coordinate 214,261 downwards.
GGCAAGATCGGCTGGAAGGATGTGCTGCGGGCCTTCTGGGCCGATTTCGCGGCCGCGATCGAGGGCACCAAGGACCTCAAGATTTCCGACGTCATCGAGCAATTGGACCAGTTGCTCGGCCCGCACCTGTTCCCGGACGGGGCCGAGGGCAAGGACCCGCGCGCCTGCCCGTCCTGCGGCAACGGCCGCCTGTCCCTGAAGCTCGGCAAGTTCGGCGCCTTCATCGGCTGCTCGAACTACCCGGAATGCCGCTTCACCCGCCAGTTCGGTATCGCCAATGACGACGGCCAGAAATCCGCCATCGGCGACGACGGCATCAAGATCCTGGGCGACGATCCGGCCAGCGGCGAGAAGGTTTCGCTTCGCTCCGGCCGTTTCGGGCCCTATGTCCAGCTCGGCGAGGGCGAGAAGCCGAAGCGCGCCAGCCTGCCCAAGGACCTGACGCCGGATGCGGTCGACCTCGAGAAGGCGATCGCCCTCCTCTCCCTCCCGCGCGAGGTGGGGGCGCACCCTGAGAACGGCAAGGCGATCCAGGCCGGCATCGGGCGCTATGGCCCCTATATCGTCCATGACGGGCGCTATGTGAACCTGCCGACGTCGGAGGAAGTCTTCACGATCGGGCTGAACCGCGCCGTCTCCCTGCTGGCGGAACCGCCGAAGCGGGGCAAGCGCGCGGCCGCCGCCCCCCTGAAAGCCTTCGGCGACCATCCGGAAGACGGCAAGCCGGTGAACATCATGGACGGCCGCTTCGGCCCCTATGTGTCGTGGAACGGCGTCTATGCCACGATCCCCAAGGGCACCGATCCCCAGAGCCTGAGCCTGGACGAAGCCCTCGCCCTTTTGGCCGCCAAGGCGGCGAAGGGCGGCGGCAAGAAGCCGGTGAAGAAGGCGGCCCCCCTCCAGGCCAAGGCCGAAACGGCGGACGAGGCCGAAACGCCGGCAAAGAAGCCGGCCGCGAAGAAGGCGGCGGCCAAGCCCGCGGCAAAGAAGGCTGCGCCTAAAAAGGCCGCCCCCAAGAAGGCGGCCCCCAAAAAAGCGGCCCCCCAAAAAGCCAAGGCGGACTGACGGCCTTGGCCAAGCCGCCCCCGAAGCCGCCCGGCGCCGCCCTGCCCACCAAGGAAGAGATCGCCAAATTCCTGGCGGAACACCCGGGCAAGGCCGGCAAGCGGGAAATCGCGCGGGCCTTCGGCATCACCGGCGATGCCCGGATCGAATTGAAGCGCCTGCTGGCCGAGATGAAGGACCAGGGCGTCATCGGGCGGGAGCGCCGCCGCGGCCTGGTCGCCGCCGGCGCCCTGCCCTCGATCACGGTGATCGAGGTGATCGCGACCCCGGCGGACGGCGAGATGCTGGCGCGGCCGGTGCAATGGCCCGAGGGCCTGCAAGCGCCCGAGATCGACGTCGTGCCCGGCCGCCATCCCGGCCCCGCCCCCGGCATCGGCGACCGCGTGCTCGCCCGGATCGAGCGGGTGGAGGACCACGCCGGCCAGCCGCGCTATCAGGCGAAGATCATCCGCGCGCTTTCCCGCGAGGCGGAGCGCGTGCTCGGCGTCATCCGCATCGAGAACTCGGGCGAGGCCCGTCTCGTCACCACCGACCGGCGGGCGAAGAGCGATTTCCGCGTCGAGGCGGCGGACCTGAACGGCGCCGTCGAGGGCGAGCTGGTCGAGGCGGAGACCCTGCCCGGCCGGCCCATGGGCCTGCCCAAGGTGCGGGTGCGCCGGCGCCTGGGCGCGATGGATTCGCCGAAATCGATCAGCCTGATCGCCATCCACAGCCACGGCATCCCCGTCGCCTTCCCGCCCGAGGCGGTGCAGGAGGCGAAGAAGGCGAAGCCCGTGGCCCTGGGCAAGCGCGAAGACCTGCGCCCCCTGCCCCTGATCACCATCGACCCGGCGGATGCGCGCGATCACGACGACGCCGTCTTCGCCGAGCCGGACGAGGACCCGAAGAACCCGGGCGGCCATCATGTCGTCGTCGCCATCGCCGATGTCGCCCATTACGTCCGCCCCGGCTCGGCGCTGGACCGGGCGGCCAAGGAGCGGGGCAATTCCGCCTATTTCCCCGACCGCGTGGTGCCCATGCTGCCGGAGGAATTGTCCACCGACCTGTGCTCCCTGATCGAGGGGCAGGACCGGGCGGCGCTGGCCGTCCATATGTGGCTGGATTCCGAGGGCAACAAGATCCGCCACCGCTTCACCCGGGCCCTGATCCGGATCGTGGCGGGGGTTCACTATGCCCAGGCCCAGGACGCCATCGACGGCCGCACCGACGAAATCACCAAGGGCCTGCTGGACCCCGTCCTGAAACCGCTGTGGGCGGCCTGGAAGGCGGTGATGATCGCCCGCGAGAAGCGCGAACCGCTGGAAATCGACGCCCCCGAACGGCTGGTGAAGCTGGGCGAGGACGGCACGGTCCAATCGATCGAGCCGCGCCAGCGCCTGGATGCGCATCGGGTGATCGAGGAATTCATGATCCTCGCCAATGTCGCGGCGGCGGAGGAACTGGAGACGCGGCGCCAGCCCTGCATGTACCGGGTGCACGACCAGCCGACCGCGACCAAGCTGGAGGCCTTGCGCGAATTCCTGCGCACCATCGACATCAAGCTGGCCAAGGGGCAGGTGCTGAAGCCGCGCCAGTTCAACGGCATCCTGGCCCGCACCGCCGAGGGGCCGCACGCGAGGGCGGTGGCCGAGATCGTGCTGCGCAGCCAGGCCCAGGCGGTCTACAGCCCGGAGAACATGGGCCATTTCGGGCTGGCGCTGCGCCGCTATGCCCATTTCACCTCGCCCATCCGGCGCTATGCCGACATCCTGGTGCACCGGGCCCTGATCCGGGGCGGCAAGCTCGGCGACGGCGGCCTGTCGGACGACGAAGTGCCGCTGTTCGAGGAAACCGCCGAACACATCTCGACCACCGAGCGCCGGGCCATGGCGGCGGAACGGGAATCGACCGAACGCTATCTCGCCGCCTTCATGCAGGACCGGGTGGGGGCGCGCTTCACCGCCCGGGTGAACGGCGTCACCCGCTTCGGCCTGTTCATCACCCTCGAGGATACGGGGGCCAGCGGCCTGGTGCCGATCTCGTCGCTGGGCGCCGATTTCTTCCGCCACGACGAGGCCGCCCATGCCCTGGTCGGGCGCAACCCCAGCAACCGCTTCGCGCTTGGCGACGCGGTCAAGGTGGTGCTGCGGGAAGCGACGCCGCTGACCGGCGGCCTGCTCTTCGCCATCGCCCGGCCGGGCGGCGAGGACGAGGATTTCGAGCCGCCCCCGGCCTTTCCCCGCTTTCGCCGGGGTGCCAGCGCGTCACGCGGTCGCGCACCCTTGAAGAAGAACCGGAAGCGTTCTTAACTGAAGGCCGCAACCGGAGTTCGCCATGCCCATCGAGATCAAGACCGGCCCCCGCCCGGACACCCCGGCGGAACCGCGCCGCGAATGGCAGCGTGCGGTGAAGCGCGGCGCCCGCCTGCGCTGCCCCGCCTGCGGCGAGGGGCGGATGTTCAACGGCTTCCTGAAGGTGAACGACGCCTGCCCCCACTGCGGCCAGGCGCTGAACCTGCACAAGGCGGATGACGCCCCGCCCTATTTCACCATCACCATCGTCGCCCATATCGTGGTGCCCCTGCTGCTTTTCGTCGAACAGACCTATGCCCCGGCGGAATGGCTCCATGCCGTGATCTGGCTGCCGCTGTCGCTGGTGCTGTCGCTGCTGATCCTGCCGCGGGTCAAGGGCGCCCTGATCGGCCTGCAATGGGCCTTCCGCATGCATGGCTTCGGCGCCGAAGAGGACGGCCCGGTGCCCGAACCCGCGCCGAAGGCGACGCGGGCGGCCTGAAACCGCGTCCTCCCCCCGACAAATGATGCCTACAGATCCCGCCGGCTTCCGGCGGGATTTTGTTTCATGGCCCCGGCAGGGGCCGGGCCTGGGGTGCCGCCTGTCGCCCGGAGCAATCAGAAGAAATAATTTCGATATATCTAGATATTTACAAAATGGACCTCTAAAGTCGCGGGCGACGGCGCTGGCCGCCCCTTTCCCCGACTGGAGGCGAACCGACATGAAATCCTGGGTCAGGAACCGCCTGAAAGCCCTCGGCAAGGCCGGCCGGCTCGGCCATGACGCCATGACCGCCGGGCCCCCACCCGCCCGGAAGCCGGAACCGCCGACCCCGGCCCCTTCGACGCCGGCCGCCGCGGACGGCGAATCCTCTCCCTCCTGAAAGACGCCCTCATGTCTGAACAGAGCCATCCCCTTCACCGCATCGAACGCATCCGGCAGGAGCCGAAGCGCCGCGACCTGACCGTCAGCGCGGTCGGCGACCTCAGCCCGCGCATGCGCCGGATCACCTTCACCTCGCCCGATCTTCGCGACTTTCAAAGCTGGGGGGCGGACGACCATGTGAAGATCTTCCTGCCCGACCCGGCATCGCCCGGCGGCACCAGCATGCGCGACTATACGCCCCGCTATTTCGACGCCGCGGGCGAAAGCCTGACCATCGATTTCGCCCTGCACGACACAGGGATCGCGACCGACTGGGCCCGGGGCGCCAAGCCCGGCGACCGGCTGGCGGTTGCCGGGCCGCGCGGCTCCGCCGTGGTCAGCGACGATTTCGACCATTACCTGCTGGTCGGCGACGAGACCGCCCTGCCCGCCATCGGCCGCCGGCTGGAAGGATTGCGCCCAGGCGTGCCGGTCACCACTATCATGGTGGTCGAGGATGCGGCCGAGACGCAGCATATCGAGACGAGGGCGCATTGGCAGCCGGTCTGGCTGTGCCGCAACGGCGGCGCGGGCGGCGATGCCACGCTGCTGCTGGAGGCGCTGAAAGCCTGGCAGGCCCCGGCCGGCGACGGCTATGCCTTCGTCGCCGCCGAAGCCGCGGTCGCGCGCCTCCTGAAGGATTACCTGCTCGACGTGCGCCACCACCCCAAAGCCTGGCTGAAAGCCGCCGGCTATTGGGTGAAGGGTGCGGCCGGCGCCACCGACAAGATGGAGAATTGACAGGACCTGCCCCGGCGGGCACGAGGAATTCGCCAGATGAATAGCGGGTGCCGCCTGGTCCGGCCTTTTGCCGGCGCCGTTTCCGTCGCGCGCCTTTCGACGATCGGGGGTATGACATGCTGATCCGCAACGAAACCGCCGGCGACGTCCCGGCGATCGGCCGGCTTGTCACCGAAGCCCTTCGGGTGCTTGCGCAATCCACCGGGACCGAGGCCGGCATCGTCGAGAAACTGCGCGCGCAAGGCGCCCTCGCCCTCTCGCTGGTGGCCGAGGCGGCGGGAGAGGTGATCGGCTATCTGGCCGCGTCGCCGGCCCGGATCGGGACGCAGGACGGCTGGGCCCTGATCGGCCCGCTGGCCGTTCTGCCGTCGCGGCAGCGCCAGGGCATCGGCACCGCCCTGATGGCGGAAGCCCTCCGCCGCTTGCGGGCGACCGGCCGCGGCGCGGCGCTGGTCGGCGACCCCACCTACTATGGCCGCTTCGGCTTCCGCGCCTTCCCCGGCCTCGGCGTCGCCGGCTGCCCGCCCGAGGTGGTCCAGGCCCTGCCCTTCGACGGCCAGCACCCCTGCGGGGAACTGATTCACCACCCGGCGTTCGGGCTGGACCAGCACGGGAACGGATAGCCGGCCTGCGGGCCAGCGCCACCGCTTGTTACAGCACTGCCGCTAAAGGGCGAAATCTGGGGTAATGGCGGGTTGCGCGGGAACCTGATGGGTACGACTTTTACTCTACTGCCCTCCCGATCGATCCATGAAATCGTTTGAGAACCTTACGGAAACGCGAAAAAATCTCACTTTCAATACGGCAATCGGCGGTTTCGGCAGCAATGCGCGGCGAGCACTTGGTCAACAACGGCATAGAAATGTGCTCTCCGCTGTTCGCTCTCATCTCAGTCAGGCAACAAGCCGTAGACTGATCTAATAAGCTGTCGTTCATTCAGCGCAAGACAGGGGAAGCGCGTTGTAGCGGTATTGGCACGCGACCATACCAATGCCATAGATTCGGCATGAGTGGTGCGGATTCCGCGACACGCATGGGCTGACCCAAATAGCGGGGGGAAGATGATAGTTGAGCGAAAGATCAACAATGTGTCGGACTTCCTGACCGCTATCCGAGCGGATCAGACCGCCCGGCCCGGCACAATCTGGTTCCGAGGTCATTCGGACGCGACTTGGAAACTGTTGCCCGGGTTCATGCGGTCAGCGTCCGACACGTCCGAAACAACGCTTCTCAACCGTTTTCGGCAGAGCGCAGCGATGCTCGCCGATCGGCGCCCGGCGACATCTTTCGACTGGACATTTCTTATGCAGCATTACGGTGTTCCGACCCGGCTGCTCGATTGGAGCGAGAGCCCTCTCACCTCCATGTATTTCGCAGTAGAGGATTGGGCAGACAAGCCGGCGACAGACGCCGCCCTATGGTGTCTCTGGCCCACTGAGTTGAACAAGAATGCTAATATCGTCGACAAATTGGAGGGCCAGTATATTCCATCCTTCGAGGACGATGAGCTCCAAGGCTATACTGTCGATAGCCTACGCCAAAACACACGGTTGGAACTCTTTCCCGTTGCCACCATCGCCACGCGCAATAATGCGCGCATTCAGGCGCAGATGGGTACGTTCACAATTCATCACAATAAAAGGATTGCGATCGAAGAGGTCGGTGATCATTCGCACGTCGCAAAATATATCATTCCAGCGCCAACTAAGGAGACGTTCGCCGAGGAGCTAAAATTGCTTGGCATGACCCGGTTCAGCCTTTTCCCTGAACTCGCGAGCGTCGGGGCCATCCTCAAGGATATGATGAAATGAGCTACGTCGAGACTTCTATCCTCAAGAACAGCACTATCATGCTGCTTTACTCGGAACGCTCAGAAATCAATATGAGTCCCGAGTATCAGCGCATGGGAGGGGTGTGGACCAAGGAGAAGCGCAGGCTGCTAATTGATTCCATCCTTAACGACTACGATCTGCCCAAAATATATTTCCACATGCTCAGTCCAGATGAGGTTTCCAAGTCTGGGTTCCGCTTCGCAGTCATCGATGGCAGGCAGCGTCTCGAAGCGATCTGGGCCTTTATGGACGGCGAATTTACCCTCGCCACTGACTTTGAATATCAACGAGATACGCAACTCAACCTTGCAGGCCTCAGCTATGAGGACATCGCGAAACAGCATCCGAAGATTCGGGTGAAGTTCGATTCCTTCGTCCTGCCGGTCGTTACTGTATCAATCGAGGGCAATGACATCGATCTGATCGAGGACATGTTCTCCCGACTTAATGAAGCAGTACCTTTGAATGCAGCAGAGAAGCGCAACGCAATCGGCGGCGACGTTGTCCGAGCAATCGCCGATCTTTCGCAGCACGTTTTTTTCACCAGCCGAGTGAAGTTTCACAACAATCGCTACCAGCATCGCGAAGCTGCAGCACGTTTCCTGCTCGTGGAGGATAGTCTCAACACGTCCGGCCAGATCGTCGATACGAAGAAAGTGTATCTGGATTCGCTCGCGAGGCGATATCGCGCTGAACATCAGCCTCTGGTCAATAATCTCAAGGCAAATGTGACGAGTATCCTGAATCGGATGGCAGCAGAATTTACTGCCGATGACGAACTCCTGCTCGCGCAGGGCATTCTTGTAGTTTACTACTTGATTTTCCGATCGGCGATCGCGCATGGCGAGGAGGCAAAGGTCACTCGCCGCAATCTCCTCGATTTTAGGCAGAGGCTAGCCGAAAACCGCGAAGCGGCGATCAAAAATTATGAGGGTGCTTCGTTTGATCTGCTCGAGTTCGATCGTCTCAATCAGCAGGGCACTAATGATGCATCGAGCGTCAAAGAGCGTGTCAAGATCCTCAGTGAGTTTCTTGCGGTACCCCTTCAGAAAATCTGAGGAAGCCCAAATTTTTCTCGGCGCGGCACAGACCTTCTTCCTCCCAGCGGGCAATTCGCTTCCCTAGTACTACGGATTTTTCTTCAACCATAAGATTTCAACACCGTAGGCTCTACACCAAAAATCGGACAGCCGCCGGGCGCCCCCGCCCCGACCAAGGAACCGCTTGAGATTCCCCGCCCGAACACCGATGTTCGGCAGATCATGTCGCCGCCGTCCCGCCCGTTTGCCCGTTCGTCCGCCGCCGTCGTGGCCGAGGGCCGGGTGACTGCCGTTCTCGGGCCGACCAATACGGGCAAGACCCATTTCGCGATCGAGCGCATGCTGGCGCACCGCAGCGGCATCATCGGCCTGCCGCTGCGCCTTCTCGCGCGCGAAGTCTATGACCGCATCGTGCGCCAGAAGGGCGAGGCGGCGGTCGCCCTGATCACGGGCGAGGAAAAGATCATCGGCCGCGACGCCCGCTATTTCGTCGCGACGGTCGAAGCCATGCCCCAGGACCGCCTGTTCGATTTCATGGCGGTGGACGAGATCCAGCTCGCCACCGATCTCGAGCGCGGCCATGTCTTCACCGACCGCCTGCTGCGCGCCCGCGGCCTGACCGAGACCCTGTTCCTGGGCGCCGAGACCATGCGGCCGGTGATCCGGCGCCTGATCCCGGACGCCGCCTTCATTTCCCGGCCCCGGCTGTCGACGCTCGCCCATGCCGGGTACCGCAAGCTGGCGCGGCTGCCCCGCCGCTCCGCCATCGTCGCCTTTTCCGCCAACGAGGTTTATGCCCTGGCCGAGGCGATAAGGCGCCAGCGCGGGGGTGCTGCGGTCGTGCTCGGCGCCCTGTCGCCCCGGACGCGGAATGCCCAGGTCGCCCTGTTCGAGGCGGGCGAGGTCGATTACCTAGTCGCCACCGATGCGGTCGGCATGGGGCTGAACCTCGGGGTCGATCATGTCGCCTTCGCCAGCCTCGATAAATTCGACGGCCAGCGCCACCGCCCGCTTCATCCGACCGAAGTCGCCCAGATCGCCGGCCGCGCCGGCCGCCACATGCGCGACGGCACGTTCGGCACCACGGCCGGGGTCGAGCCCTTCGACGAGGACATGATCTCAAGGGTCGAGGGCCATCGCTTCGATCCGGTCCGGCAATTGCAGTGGCGCTCCAGCGATCTCGACTTCACCTCGGTCCAGGCCCTGCTCGCGGCCCTGGACCGCCCGCCGCCCCTGCCCGGCCTGATGCGGGTGAAGGATGCGGACGACCAGTCGACCCTGCGCGCCCTTGCCGAGGACGAGGAGATCCGGACCCTGGCCCAGGGCCGCCGGCAGGTCGAGCTGCTGTGGCAGGTGTGCCAGATCCCGGATTTCCGCAAGACCATGGCGGACATGCACGTCCGCCTGCTGGGCCGGATCTACCGCCATCTCGCGACCGAGGGCCGCCTGCCCCACCCCTGGGTGGAAGCCCAGCTCGCCCGCCTCGACGATACCGAGGGCGACATCGACACGCTGGCCACCAGATTGGCCCATATCCGCACCTGGACCTTCGTCTCCTACAGAGGGGATTGGCTTGAGCGCCCGGAACCGCTACAGGAACAAGCCCGCGCGATCGAGGACCGGCTGTCGGATGCCTTGCACGAGCGGTTGACCCAGCGCTTCGTCGATCGGCGATCGTCGGCGCTGATACGAAGATTGGCCGGCGAGGCCGAACTGCTTGGGGCCATCGATTCCTCAGGTGACGTTCTCGTCGAAGGGGAGTATGTGGGACGCATGTCTGGTCTGAAATTCATCCCCGACCCGGAAGCCGAGGGTGTCGACGGCAAGGCGGTGCTCGCCGCCGCCAACCGTGCCCTGGGCCCCGAGATCAACCGCCGCACCGACGAGCTTGAAGCCGCCGGCGACGACGTGTTCAAGCTCGATCCCGAAGGCCGCGTGCTGTGGGAGGGGGCGGTGCTGGCGCGCCTGCTGCCCGGGCGCGACGTCCTGCACCCGCGGGTCCACCTGCTGCCCCACGAACTGCTGGACGGGGCGCAGCGCGAACGGGTGCTGCACCGGGTGGAGCGCTTCATCGCGGCCCGGGTCGAGACCGTGCTCGGCGCCCTGCTGAAACTCCAGACCGCCGAGGAATTGCCGGGCGCCGCCCGCGGCCTCGCCTTCCGCCTGGGCGAAGCGCTGGGCGCCATCCCGCGCCGCGACATCGCCGGCGAACTCGACGCCCTGCCCCAGCCCGCCCGTGCCGAATTGCGCCGCCTCGGCGTCAAGTTCGGCAAGCTGACGATCTACCTGCCCGCCCTGCTGAAGCCCGAGGCGACCCAGCTGAAGCTGACGCTGCGCGCCGTCGCCCTCGGCAAGGGCGCGGTGGCGCCGCCGGCGCCCGGCCATGTCGCCTATGCCCTCGACGGCCAGACGCCGGACGATTGGCTGACGGTGGTCGGGTTCCGCCGCTGCGGCGCCAAGGCCATTCGCATCGACATGCTGGAACGCCTGGACCAGGCGCTGCGCGAGAAGCAGGGCGACGACCTGGTCGTGCCCACCGGCGAGCTGACCGGCCTCGTCGGCTGTTCCAACGACGAATTCGTCGCCGTCATGCGCGCCCTCGGCTATGAGAAGCTGACCCTCGAAGACGGCGCCGTCCGCTATCGCGTGCGCGGCCGCCGCGGCCGCCCGCAGCGCCCGCCCCAGGCGGCGGCCCAGCCCGCATCGGCCCAGCCCGCAACAGACGAGCCCGTGCCGGTCGAGCCGGCCCCGACCGAAGACGCCGCGCCGACGGCAGATGAGGCCGAGGTCGCCCTCGAAGACGCGGGCGAAAACGCCGACGTCGCCGAGGCAGGCGCCCCCGAAGGCGCCCCCGAAGGCGCTGGCGAACCGGCCAAGCGCCGCCGCCGTCGCCGTCGCAAGCCCCGTCAGGCCCCGCCGGGCGAAAGCGTGGCGGCAGCCGGTTCGGAAACGCTTCCGGCCGAGGGCGGCGATGCGCCGGCCGTCGATGCGGCCCCGGCTGACGAGAGCGCCCCGGCCGACGAGGGCGCCGCCGAGCCGAAGCTGATCGGCCAATTCGCACCGAAGCCGAAGAAGCACCCCGACCCCCGCGACCGCAAGCGGAAACCCCGAAAGCGCAAGCCGGAAGGCGCCCCCCAGGCAGCGGACGGCCAGACGGCCGCGCCCGCGCCTGCGGCGGACGGCCCCCGTACCGATGCCCCCCGCACCCATGCCCCCCGCACCGATGTCCCCCGTGCAGACGTTACCCGCGCCGACGGCCCCCGTCCGCAGCAGGGCCAGCCCCGGCCGCAGGGCCAGCCGCGCCCGCCGCATCAGGGCCAGGGCCACGGCAAGCCGCAGCATGCCCAGGGCCAGGGCCAGGGTCACGGCAAGGGGGGCGGCAAGCCGCCGCACAACAACCAGAACCGTCAGCGCCGGCCCGAGCCGCCGCCGGTGAAGGTCGACCCCGATTCGCCCTTCGCCAAGCTGGCCGCACTCAGGGACAAGCTCGCCCGCTGATGGTGGAGACGTCCGGACCGGCGATCCGTCTGGACAAATGGCTGTGGCACGCGCGTTTCGTGAAGACGCGCGGCCTCGGCGCCGATTACGCCGAACGGGGGCGGGTCCGGCTGAACGGCCAGCCTGCCCTGAAGGCCCATCAGAATATCCGCATCGGCGATGTCCTGACCCTCGGCTTCGGGCCGAAGCCCCGGGTGGTCCGGGTGCTCGGCCTCGGCGAGCGGCGCGGGCCGGCGCCCGAGGCGCAGATGCTGTACGAAGACATTACGCCCGCCGGTTAGGCGCGGCCCGGGCGGGTTCGCGGCAAATCCTTACTCTGCAAAGGGTTGTCGCTGATCAGCCCCCGTGATAGGCAAACGCGTGCTTGATAGATTGCTGTCATTTCTGAAGGGGGGCGACGCCCCGGAAAAGGCCGGTTCCGACTTGGCCTTGGCCGCCGCCGTTCTGCTGCTCGAAGCCGCAGCCATGGACGACAGCATCGATCCGGCCGAAACGGACAAGGTCGAAGGCCTCCTGATCCGCCATTTCGATCTCGATCCCGCCGGGGCCAGGGCGGTGATGGAGACGGCGGCGAAACGCCGGGCCGAGTCCACCCAATTGCTGCGCTTCACCCGCCGGATCAAGGACGGGATGGACGCGGCCGAACGGGAACGATTGATCGAATGGCTTTGGGACGTGATCTATGCCGACGGCAAGGAACACGACATGGAAGCCAATCTCATGCGGCGCATCGCCGGATTGATCTACGTCGATGACGCGATCAGCGGGCAGGCGCGAAAAAGGGTACGCCGCAGGCTCGGCCTCGAGGCCTGAGCGGCTGGATGGAGTGATTGAAGATGACCTATGTGGTCGGCGAACAGTGCATCAAGTGCAAGTACACGGACTGCGTCGAAGTCTGCCCGGTCGACTGCTTCTATGAAGGCGAGAATATGCTCGTCATCAATCCGGACGAATGCATCGATTGCGGCGTGTGCGAACCGGAATGCCCAGCCGAGGCGATCTTCCCCGATACCGAGGACGGTATCGAGAAATGGGCGGAGCTGAACCGCGAATACGCCAGCCAGTGGCCGAACATCACCCGCAAGATCGATGCCCTGCCCGAGGCCGACGCCATGAAGGGCGTGGCCGACAAGCTGGAAAAATTCTTCTCGCCCCATCCCCCGAAGGGCGAGTGAGCGCGAGAGAATCGCCGCATCGCAACACGGACATGCCGCGCCTGCCCGGCCCCCGGCCATGGGCAGCGCGCATGGCGCTGTGGCGAAATAGCGCTTCCATTACGATTCGATGAATACGATCAACGGCTTAGCCTTCAGGCACGGCACCGCGGCTGAAATTTTTATGGTCCGGTGTCAAGGGGCAATGTGACAGTCCCTTCATTTTCGCCGCGCAACATGCTATAAACACTCCGGTTGGCTGATCCCCCCGGAATACCGGAAACCCGTCACACCCGTCGCCGAAGCGCCGGGCGCGGCGGCAATGTCCGGTTCACGCCATCCGGCCCTGGCAACAGTGCTTCTGTCCCCGCCTGCGGAACCCGTCGGTTCCGCTGTCCGGGCAATGTGTCTAACCGTCTGAGATGGGACGAAAAATGGCTGTCGTGACGAAGAAGAAGACGCAGGTCGATTATGCCGTTGGCGACCACATCGTCTATCCCGCGCACGGGGTGGGCAAGATCGTGGCCGTGGAAAGCCAGACGATTTCCGGCATCGCCCTCGAACTCTTCGTCATCACCTTCGACAAGGACAAGATGACCCTGCGCGTGCCCTTCGCCAAGGCGAAGACCGTGGGCATGCGCAAGCTGTCGGATCCCGATACGATGAAGGCGGCGCTGACCGTGCTGAAGGGCCGCGCCCGGGTGAAGCGCACCATGTGGTCGCGCCGCGCCCAGGAATATGAGGCCAAGATCAATTCGGGCGACCCGGTCTCGATCGCCGAGGTGGTGCGCGACCTGCACCGCAACGCCGGCCAGCCGGAACAATCCTACAGCGAGCGCCAGATCTACGAGGCGGCCCTCGACCGTCTCGCCCGCGAAGTCGCCGCCGTCGAGCAGATCGACGAGACCGCCGCCGTGGAGCGGCTGGAACAGGTGCTGCGCGCCGCCTGACCGGCCGCGGCGGCCCATTCTTCCGGGGCGGGGGCAGTGATGCCGCCGCCCTTTTTCATGGCGGATTTCGGGCCCTACTGTCCCCCTCACCCCGGCCCTCTCCCCCAAGGGGGCGAGGGAGTCGATGCCGCCTCTCCCTCGCCCCTCCGGGGAGAGGGCCGGGGTGAGGGGGAGGCCGCCCCCTGCCAGGCACCATAGTTTGTGGTCAGCCCTCGCCGTGCCGGCTAGACATGGTAGACTTCCGCCATGAGCCTGGCCCAACCGATTCTCTCGCCGACGAAACCTTCAGGGAAGGCTGCCGGGATCGCCATGACCGCAATGGCCACTGCGCACAGCGAGGTGTTCGGCCGCCTGGAATGGGCCCGGCGGGTCTGGTGCCTTGGCGCCATCCATGCCGATCTCGCCCGCCTGACCGGGGTGCATGACGCGCTGGCGGCCCGGCTCCGCCCCGGCGACCGGCTGGTCTATCTCGGCAATATGATCGGCCATGGCCCGGCCGCGGTCGACACGATCGACGAATTGCTGGCCTTCCGCCGCCATTTCCTGGCCCTGCCGGGCATGGAGCCCTGGGATATCGTCCATCTGCGCGGCGCGCAGGAGGAGATGTGGACCAAGCTGGCGCAATTGCAGTTCGCCCCCAACCCGCGCGAAGTGCTGGCCTGGATGATCGGCCAGGGGGTGGGCGCCACCATCAGGTCCTATGGCATCGATCCCGACAGCGGCTTCGGCCATTGCCGCGACGGCGTGCTGGCCATCACCCGCTGGACCGCCCGGCTGATGCAGGCGGTGCACGACCGTCCGGGCCATGACGAAATCCTCTCCGGCCTGCGCCGCTATGCGACGACGGGGCCCGCCGGCCTGCTCTTCGTCAATGCCGGGCTGGACACCGGCCGGCCGCTCAGCGAGCAGCGCGACACTTTCTGGTGGGGCAGCGGCACCGGCTTCCCGGCCGAGGGGCCGGCCTACGGCGATTTCCGCCTGATCGTCCGCGGTTTCGACCGGGCCGGCGGCGGCCCCCGCCTCGGCCCCCATCGGGCGACGGTCGACGGCGGCTGCGGCTTCGGCGGCAAGCTGGTCGCCGCCTGTTTCGAGCCGGACGGCACGGTGGCCGACTGGCTGGAAATTTGACCGGGCCGGGGCCCTACAGCCGTTCGATCTGTTCCGGGTGGGTGACGTCGATCGAGGCGCCGTTGCGGTCCTCGATCCAGCCGCGGATGCGCAGGCGCAGGCCCTGGTAGGCGGCGGGATCGATCCCGGCCTCGGCGAAAGCCCCGGCATCCCCGGGCGCGATGGTGGCGGTGAAATCGCTGCGCTGGTCCGGGCCGAAGTTCAGGAACCAGCGGCCCTTGGCCTGGCCGGTCTTCACCACCTTGCCCTCGACCAGATGGTAGCCGGGGACTTTGCCGGCCTCGGCGGCGAGATCGGCCTCGCTGGCCCGGCGCACGCGGTAGAGGGGATCGTTCCAGAGGCCGCGCTTCGCCTTTCGCGCCGCCGCCTCGATCGCCAGCATGTCGGCGGCCAGGGCCCGGTTGTCCTTGAAGGTATAGACTCGGGCCGCCCCCTGTTCGAGCATGGCGCCCTGCAGCCAGATCCCCGTCTCCTCGACCAGGAGATGGGCGAGGATGCGGCCATGGCGGTCGCGCGGGGCGCCGCCCGTGTGCAGGCTGACCCGCTTGCCCTGGCACAGGGCGGCGAGAATCGCCTTCGATTGTTCGGCGAAGGGCCAGGTCGGAAAATTCGGCCGGTCGAGGGGCAGTTTCGGCGCCTGGGTGCCGACGAAACGGACCTGATCGCCGGTATCGAGGCGGACCGTGTCACCGTCCACCACCTCGGTCACCCGCCCGCCGCCCGCCGGGGCAAGGCCGCCCGGCAGGGCCGGCGCCGCCGCGAGACGGCGCCCGAAGAGGATCAGGCCGAGGCCGATCGCCCCGCCCCCCACAATCTGCCGCCGGTTCACCGTCATGCCCGCCCTCGCCCGCGCCGGTCTGCCATGCCGACACTATAGACCACATCAGGGCGCCAGGGCCTAGAATGGCGCCACCTTCCTCGCCATCGGATGTGCATCATGACTCTTTCCCCCCGCAGCGGCGGCGCCGTTCTTGTCGACCAACTGGCGCTGAACGGGGTGCGGCGGGTGTTCCTGGTGCCGGGCGAAAGCTATCTCGCCGCCCTCGACGCGCTCTACGACCACGCCGACACGATCGAGACCGTGGTCTGCCGCCAGGAGGGCGGCGCCGCCTTCATGGCCGAAGCCCATGGCAAGCTGACCGGCGAAGTGGGCGTCTGCTTCGTCACCCGCGGGCCGGGCGCCTGCAATGCCGCCATCGGCGTCCATACGGCGATGCAGGATTCGACGCCCCTGATCCTGCTGATCGGCCAGGTCGGGCGCGAGATGCGCCACCGCGAGGCATTCCAGGAAATCGACGTCGACCGCCTGTTCGGCTGGACCACGAAATGGGCGGTCGAGGTGAACGACCCCCGCCGCCTGCCCGAGATCATGGCCCGCGCCTTCCGCATCGCCCAATCCGGCCGCCCGGGCCCGGTCGCCATCGCCCTGCCGGAAGACATGCTGACCGAGATGGTCAGCGTCGCCGATGCGCCCCCGGGCGACGCCCTCGCCCCCTATCCCGATCCGGGCGCCCTGGCCGCCCTCGCCCAGCACCTGAGCCGGGCGGCACGGCCGCTGATGATCGTCGGCGGCGGCGGCTGGACGGCGGCGGCGGCGGACGACATCCGCCGTTTCGCCAGCGCCTGGGCCCTGCCCACCGCCTGTTCGTTCCGCCGACAGGACATTGTCGACAATGCCCTGCCGGTCTATGCCGGGGAATTGGGCACGTCGGTCGACAAGGGCCTGATCGCGCGCATCCGCGAAAGCGACCTGCTGATCGCGGTCGGCACCCGCCTGTCCGAGATCGCGACTCAAGGCTACGAATTGATCAACATCCCCGTGCCCCAGATACCGCTGATCCATGTCCATGCCGATCTCGCGGAACTGGGCCGGATCTACCAGCCGGTGCTGGCCCTCAATGCCGGGCCCGGCGAATTCGCCGCCGCCGCCGCCGCCCTGCCCGCGCCGGCCGCCCCGCCCTGGGCCGCCTGGACCGAGCGCGTGCGCGCCGATTACCTGGCCAGCGCCACCCCCACCCCCTGCCCGGGGCCCCTGGACATGAATGCGGTGATGGCGACCCTGGCCGGCGCCCTGCCGGCGGATACGGTGATGGTGAACGATGCCGGCAATTTCACCGGCTGGCTGCAACGCTTCTGGTGCTACCGCCATTTCAAGAGCCAGCTCGGCCCCGCCAATGGCGCCATGGGTTACGCCGTGCCGGCCGCCGTCGCCGCCGCCATCGAATGCGCAGGGCAGCGGCCGGTGGTCGCCTTCGTCGGCGACGGCGGCTTCCTGATGACCGGGCAGGAACTGGCGACCGCCATCCGCCATGGCGCCGCCCCGGTGATCGTCGTGGTCGACAACGGTTCCTATGGCACCATCCGCATGCACCAGGAACGGCACTACCCCAACCGGGTGGTGGCGACCGACCTCGCCAACCCGGATTTCGCCGCCTACGCCCGCGCCTTCGGCGCCCATGGCGAGACGGTGGCCGAAACCGCCCAATTCGCGCCGGCCCTGGAGCGCGCCCTGGCGGCGGCGGCCAAGGGCGTGCCCGCGCTTCTGTGCCTGAAACTGTCGATCGAGGTGATCACCAGCCGCACCACGCTGACCAAAATGAAGGGCGGCTGAGGCGGCGATCTTTCGGAAATCGCATAAGGTGCATTGCGGAACAGCCGGGAAGACAGCAGGCGAAACCATCACCATCCTTTTTCCATGTCCCGGTCCCTGAACGATATTTCCCTCGGCGCGCGGCTCTACGATCGGCTCGAGGCTTTCGCCCGCCACTCGGAGGATGCGGACAGATTGACCCGCGTCTTCCTGTCGAAGGAACACCGGGCGGCGGCGGAAGAATTGCTCGGCTGGATGCGCGATGCCGGGATGAAGGCCCATATCGACGCGATCGGCAATGTAGTCGGCCGTTACGAGGGGCTGGTCCCGAACGCCCCCTGCCTGATGATGGGCAGCCATATCGACACGGTCCGCGATGCCGGCAAATACGACGGCAACATGGGCGTTCTCGCCGCCCTGGCCGCGGTCGAGGAATTCAACAAGGCCGGCGAGCGTTTCCCCTTCGCGATCGAGGTGATCGCCTTCGGCGACGAGGAGGGCGTGCGCTTTCCCGTAACCCTCTCCGGCTCGCGCGCCATTGCCGGCACCTTCGACCAGACCACCCTGTCGCTGACCGACAAAGAGGGCAAGAGCCTGCGCCAGGCCCTGGCCGAGTTCGGCTGCGACCCGACCCGTATCACCGACAGCGCCCGCCGGCGCGACCAGGTGCTCGCCTTCGTCGAGCTTCATATCGAGCAGGGCCCGGTGCTGGAAGCGGCGGGCCTGCCGGTCGGCGCGGTCACCGCCATCAACGGCGCCAGCCGCCTGTCGGTCGAGGTGAAGGGCACGGCCAATCACGCCGGCACCGTGCCCATGCACCTTCGCCGCGATGCCCTGGCCGCCGCCGCCGAGATGATGCTGTCGGTCGAGGCGCGGGGCCGGGCGGAACCGGACCTGGTCGCCACCGTCGGCCGGGTCGACGTGCTGCCGGGCGCGGTCAACGTCATTCCGGGGCTGGTGCGCTTCACCATGGACGTGCGCTCGCCCTCCGACAGCGCGCGGCGCCGGGCGGTGGCCGACATCGACCGCCGCATCGCCGAGATCGCCGCCGCCCGCGACGTCGGGATCGCCATCACCCTGACCCATGAGGCCGCCGCCTGCCGCTGCGACCCGAAACTGATCGATGCCATCGGCCGCTCGATCGCCCGCACCGGCCTTGCCCCCATGACCCTGCCGTCCGGGGCCGGCCACGATGCCATGGCGTTCGCGCGCCTGTGCCCGGTCGGCATGATCTTCGTCCGCTGCGAGAAGGGCATCAGCCACAACCCGGCGGAGGCGATCACCGTCGAGGATGCCGATGCCGCCATGCGCGTGCTGCTGGACTTCATCCGTCACTTCGACGCCAGCACCCTGACCCGCCCGGCGGAGGACCGCCCGGCCGCCTGATCCCCCCGCCGGGGGCGAGGCTATCTCTTGACCTGGAACATCCCATGACCGTGAAAATCGACGGCCGGCGCCTTTCGATCGCCGGCACCGTAAGCGTGGCGCGTCGCGGCGCCAAGGGCCGCTTCGAAAAGGCCGCCCTGCATCCCGCCGCCCGCGCCGCCATCGCCGATGCCCGCGCCTATATCGACACCCATTGGATGCACGATGAGGCGCCCTTGATGTATGCCTTCAACACCGGCGTCGGCCTGTTCAAGGAAATCCGCGTGCCCATGGCCGATATGGCGGCCTATCAGGAAAAATCGATCCTGGCCCATGCCACCGGGGTGGGCGAGCCCTTCCCCGAGGATGTCACCCGCGCCACCATGCTGCTGCGGGCCAATGCCTTCGCCTCGAATTACTCCGGCCCCAATGTCGCCGTGGTCGAGCGGCTGATCGCCCTGCTGAACGCCGGCGTGCATCCGGTCATCCCGATGAAGGGATCGGTCGGCGCCTCGGGCGATCTCGCCCCCCTCGCCTATCTGGCGGCGACGGTGGCCGGCCTGCCCCGGGCCGAAGCCGTCTACAAGGGCAGGCGCATGCCCGCGCGCGACGCCCTGGCCAAGGCCGGGTTCGAAGTCGATTTCAAGCTCGGGGCCAAGGATGCCTCGGCCCTGATCAACGGTTCCACCGTCTCGCTGGCCCTGGCCGTGCTGGCCGCCCATGACGCGCGGCGGGTGGCGAAGCTGGCGGATATTTCCCTTGCCCTCAGCCTCGAGGCGCTGCGCGGCGAGAAGGCCGCCTTCGATCCCCGCGTCCACAAGGCCCGGCCCCATGCCGGCCAGGCCAAGGTGGCGCGCAATGTGCTGCGCCTGATCGGCGATTCCGCCCGCTGCTCGCAGGCCGCCCGCGACGTGGTCTTCCCCGACGAGGCCCGCGCCCCGGGCCAGCCGGCGCCGCCCCGGGTGCAGGACGTCTATTCGCTGCGCTGCGCGCCGCAGGTCCATGGGCCGGTCGCCCAGGCCCTCGACTATGTCGAGGGGATCGTGACCACCGAGATCAATTCGGCGACCGACAATCCGCTGATGTTCGGGCTGGACGATGGCGGTTACACGGTGATTTCCGGCGGCCATTTCCACGGCGCCTATATCGCCCAGGCCATGGACCTGCTGGGCATCGCGCTGGCCGATCTCGGCGCGATCGCCGAGCGCCGCCTCGCCCGGCTGGTCGATCCCACCATGTCCTACGGCCTGCCGCGCAACCTGCTGGCGGGCAAGCGCGGGCTCAATACCGGCTTTGCCACCGTGCAATGCACGATGTCGGCCCTGGTCATGGAGAACCGCCATCTGGCGACGCCGGGCAGCGTCGATTCGATCCCGGGCAAGAGCAATGCCGAGGATCACGTTTCCAATTCGACGTGGTGCGCGCGGAAGGCCCGCACCATCGTCGAGAATGTCGAGCAGATCGTCGCCGCCGAAGCCCTGATGGCGGCCCAGGCGCTGTCGCTGGTCGAGCCGCTGGCGGGCGACTACCCCCTCGGCAAGGGCACGCGGGCGGCGCTGGACGCCATCCGCGCCGTGATCCCGCCCGCCCTGGACGGCGACCGCTGGTATCACGACGAGATCGCTGCCGCCCTCGATTTGGCGAAATCCGGCGCCATCACGGATGCCGTGGAAGCCGCGGTCGGGCCGCTGGAATGACGCCCCTTACGACCGGCCCGGCAGGGGATGGCCGGGCATCAGGTCGTAGGGGTGCCGCCAGCCCGGCTGGGCCTTGATCCGTTCCGCCCAGGCCTGGATCGGGGGATAGTCCGCCGCCCAGTCGATGCCGTATTCCGGCGCGAAATAGACATAGCCGGCCAGCGACAGGTCGGCGATGGTCAGGCGGTCGCCGACGACGAAATCGCGCCCGGCCAGATGCGCGGCCAGGACCTTGGCCGTTACCTTGACCCGGCCCTTCAGGAACTCCAGCACCTCGGGCGCCGCCGGTTTCGGGGCGAAGTTCAGCAGGAAGCGATAGGTCGCGATATAGCTGGTGAACTTGTGGTTGTCGAACAGGATCCAGCGCAGGATCTCGCGCCGCTCCTCCTCGCTGTTCCAGCCGAAACGGCCGATGGTCGAGACCAGATAGTCCAGGATCACGCCCGACTGAGTGAGACTCGTCGCGCCGTGTTCGAGGATCGGCACCTCGCCCATCACATTCTTCGCCAGGAAATCGGCGCCCCGCCCCTCGCCGTTGAAGAAATCGACGAAGCGGGGCGCCCAATCCGCCCCGGCGAGTTGGAGATACAGGGCGGGCTTATAGGCATTGCCCGACTGGGCGAAGCAATAGAGCGTGTATTCGGCCATGGTTCCGGCCCCTCCCCTTATTCGTCTGAAACCCTAGCCTGCCAGGGCCGTCTTGTGACGGACAGGACTTGCCGCCCCCGCATGCGGTAAACGCAATGGCCCCAGGCCACCCGCCCGCGGCGGAGACTGCCGACAACGGCTGCCAGATGCAGCAGATGGACAAGGGGCAGCACCAGGGGCACGAGGCGCAGCGCCGCCTCCGCCCGCCGGTCGCCCGTGCCCGCGATGCCGGCGGCGGCGGCAAGGCGGCGCCGCTCCCGGTCGCCGAGCGCGGCCAGGAGGACCGAAAGGGCAAAGGCCGCCGCCCCCGCCGGGCCGCCGGCCACGGCGAGCCAGGCCAGCGACAGCGACCCGAACAGGTTGAGCGCGACCGTCGCCCCGGCCCAGGCCCACAGCCAGGGCTGATAGAGGATGAACATCTGATATTGCCGCCGCCCGAAGGCCAGCAGGGAGGACAGGCTGTGGCCGAAGGGCGTGGGCACCAGCACGGCGCCCCGGAACAGGATGCGCAGGCCCGCCGCCCGCGCCGCCGTCGCCAGTGCCAGATCGTCGGAAATTTCCCGTTCCAGCAGGTCGGCAAGGGACAGGCGCCCGGCCACCGCCGGGGTCAGGGCGACGGAACCGCCCCAGACCAGCCAGCCCCGGTTGGGCTTGGGCAGGCCGGCGACGCCGCGATCGATCCAAGTGCCGAGCACGGTGGCCGGCCGCGCATCGCCCGGCACCGGCCAGCGGTAGCCGGTGACGATCTCCGCCGCCCCCCGCGACAAGGGGCGCAGCAGATGGGCCAGCCAGTCGGGCGGCGGCACGATATCGGCATCGGCCAGGACGATGAAGGGCGCATCGCCCCCATGCGCACGAAGGGCAGCGGCAAGGTTGCGGCCCTTCTGGCCGCCGGCGACGGCCTCGCCCGCGATCACCACCGCGACCGGCAGCCCGGCACCGGCACCCGCCCCGGGCAGGCCGGCGAGGCGCGCGAAGGCGGGGTCCAGCTCGGATTCGACCGCAAACACCACGGCCCGCGGCCGGCAGGTCTGGCGGCCGAGGGCGGCCATCAGCGCTTCCAAGCCGGGAAGTGGGCCGGTGGCGGGGATGATGACCACGGCCTGGGCCGTCACCGCTTCGTCGAGCCGCGGCATCCGCCGCCGCATGCGGCGCGCGGCCCAAAGCGCGGTCGCGCCGCTGCCCAGGCCCCAGGCGGCCCCGGCGATGGCGGCGGCGGTCAGGCTCACGCCGCCGCCTCGCGCCGGTAAAGGCGCAGCATCACGCCGTTTTCCGCACGCAGCGTCAGCCGCGCCACCGGCTTCGGGACATGGCCTTCGACCGTCTCGAAGCGATAGCGGCGGATCAGCATGGCCAGGATCAGGGCCGCTTCCTGCTGGGCGAAGGCCGCCCCCAGGCACACCCGGGGCCCCATGCTGAAGGGCATATAGGCGCAGCGCGCCGCCTCGATGCCCTTGTCAGTGTCGAAGCGGCCGGCGTCGAATTCATCCGGCGCCTCCCAATGCTCGATATTCCGGTGCAGCATCCAGGGCGAGATGAAGACGATGGAGCCGGGCTTCACGTCCTTGCCCCGCATGCATTCGCGCACCGCCGGCTCGCGGGCGAAAAAGGCGACGGGCGGATAGAGACGCAGCGATTCCCGGAACACGTCGCGGAGATAGGCCATGCCGCGCAGGTCGCCGATTTCCGGCTCCCGCTCGCCCAGGACCGCCGCGACCTCGGCATGCAGCCGCGCCTGGACGTCGGGCTGGCTGGCGATGAGGTAGAGGGTCCAGGCGAGCGCGCTGGCCGAGGTCTCGTGCCCGGCCAGGAACAGCATGGCGACCTGCTCGTAAAGCTCGCGGAAGTCGAACGGCTGGTCGTTTTCGGGATCGCGGGCCTCGATCATGGCCGCCAGGAAGTCGCGTTCGGGCACGGCCTCGCCCCGGGCGATGCGGTCCAGCCGGGCCTGGATCAGGGGCGCCAGCAGGCCGCGGATGTCGCGCGCCGTGCGGTCCGCCTCGCGGTTGCGGCGGAAGAACAGGAAGGTCGGCACCCGGAACACCCGCAGCATGCCGAGGCCATAGGCGATTTCCTGGAACCGGTTGAAGGCGGTGAAGACCTGCTCCGCCCGCTCCCGGTCCAGGGATTCGGAAAAGATCGTGCGCAGGATGATGTCGGCGGTGACATGAGTGGTTTCGATATCGACGGCATGGGGCCGGCCGTCGGCGACCGCGTCCAGGCGGGCCGTCATCTCGTCGGCGGCGCGGCGCATCTGGTCGAAGACCAGCTTCACCCGTGTCGCCTCGAAGGCCGGGTTCAGCATGGCGCGCTGGCGCCGCCAGACCGCACCGTTCGAGGTGAAGATACTGTCGCCCATCAGGCGCTTCAGCATGAAGCCGAGAATATCGCTCTTCGGATAGTTGCCGGCCTCGTCGACCAGCACCCGGCGGATCAGGGGCGGGTCGTTCAGCATGAAGAAGCGCCGCGTGGGCAGGCGGAACTGCCCCATCTTCATGCGGTAGGCCTTCTCGGACAGCACCGCGAGACCGTCATGCAGCCAGGCGGGCAGGACCTTCCAGAACGGCAGGCCGCCGGGTTTCGGCTCGGGCTTGGGCGGTCGGAAGCCGGCCATGGACGCTACCCCTGATACTGTTCGAACTCAGGGAAGCGATCCTTGAGCGCCACCGGTCCGGCGACAAGGGCGAAGAAGTCGCAGCGCCCGGGCTTCGGCGTCGCCATCAGGTATTGGGTGTGCATCTGCCCCCGGTCGCGGCACAGCGCCGCATAGGCTTCGGCATCGAACAGCGCATGAAAACGCGGCGTCATCAGCAGCGGACTGATGCGCGCCCCCGGCGGGCGGGCGTGCCCGCTCAACGTCAGCGGATCGACCCGGTCGAAGCAGACGGCGTCATAGGGCGCGCCGGCGTCGAGCCAGGCGATAGCGGGATCGAGCGCGAGCGCCGCGACCTCGGCCCGGAACCACGCCGCCCGCGGCTCCACCGCCAGGGCGGGCGTCATGGCGCCGAGGGTGACGAAGCCGACCGCCGGCAGGCCGGCGAAGGCTTCGGGCCGCCGGGCCCGCGCCCGCGCCAGGGCGGAAATGGCGACCGTGGTGCCGACGCTGTGGCCGATGACGAGGAGTTCGTCGACGCCGCCCTCGGCCGCGGCCGCGGCGATCAGGCCGGCCATCGCATCCATCCGGGCCTGCATCTGCGGCGCCTCGTTAAAGATGAGGGCGCCGTAGTAGCTGCTCAACTCGCCGCGCCACAATACCGTGCCCTTGTCCAGGCGGCGCAGCACGGCCGGCATCAGCAAAAGCCCGAGGGGGGCACCCGCCGGGGCCAAGGACAAGGCCAGCCCCGCCAGGGCCAACCCCGCCGCGGCGGCCAGGCCCGCCGCCAGCATCAGGCCGGCCATCAAAGCGATCAGCAGCAGCGCCGGCTGCACCATGGTCAGGACATAGAGCCGCCTGACCCCATAGACCCGGCGGAAATAGCCGATGGCGATGCCCCGGACCAGAGTGCGCAGCGTGCGCCCGACGAAGACCCAGTCCGGCTTCGGCCAGAATTCGCGGGCGAGATCGTCCCAGCGCAGGAAATCGAAGCGGGTCTCGGTCAGGACCGGCACGCCGTCGACCGGGGTTTCGCCGCTGATCGTCCATTCGACCACCGTCTCGCCGTGGCGGCGCCGATTGCCGAGGTCGAAGCGCGTCGCCGCACCGAAGGCACGCGCGGCCTTGGGCGCTTCGTCTCGCCAGAGCTGGTGATAGTGCCGGGGGCCCCGCGGGTCGAAGCCGCTGACGAACAGCACCCGGCGCTTCCGCACCGGGGCCGCCCGGGGGGTGCCGTCGTCCGTCATGTTTCCCGCCTGCGCAAGCGCCGCCCGGTGCGCAGCATATCCGGAAAAGGCGGCGGATCGTCATCCCCCAGCCAGCGCCACACCGCCTGCCAGCCGGCATCGGCGCCGCGGATCAGCTTCAGCCCGCGCCGCTCGACCTTGGACACCCGGCGCCAGCGCCCGATGGGCCGCACCAGGGCGACATGGGGCGCGCCCCCATAGGGCAGGCGCGGGCCGGACAGCGCCCCGGCCAGACCGGTGAACAGCGCCGCCCGCCCGAGATAGGCCTCGGCCACGGCGGGGGAGACATGGCGCGCCAGCAGGCGGGAGAACAGGGCATTGGTCCGGCCGCCGTCGATCGTGCTGACATCGTGCCGGGTCGCCAGGGCCAGGACATGGGTCGCCCCGTCGACCGCCGCCTGTTCGACCGGCAGGGGCGCGGACAGCGCGCCGTCGACCAGCCGGCGGCCGTCGGTCCAATCGACCGGCCGGCCGGCGACCAGGGGCAGCCGGGTGGTCGCGCGCAAACCCCGCATGACCTGACCGTGGTCGGCGAAATCGCGCAGCATGACCGCCCCGCCGGTCGCGACATCGGTCGCCATCATCACCAGGGGCACGGGATGGCCGATCACCCGCGCGGTATCGAGCGGCCGGACCCGGGTCATCACATGGTCGATCAGCAGGTCGACATTCATCACCGGCCGGCGGATCAGGGCCCGGCCGATGCGAATGAAGCGCGGATTGTTGATGTCGCGATAGAAGATCCGGGTGCCTTCCCGCGCCTGGCCGGCCAGGAGATAGGCCCCGGCGCAGGCCCCGGCCGAAGTGCCGTAGACGGCATCGAAGACATCGGCAAGGCCGAGCTGTTCGAGCGCCGAGACCATGCCCCCGGCGACGACGCCGCGCATGCCCCCGCCCTCGATGGCAAGCGCAAGGCGGAACCCGTCCCGGCGCCGGCCCGGCTTCGAATGCTCGGCGCGGCGGGCCAGCACCAGGGCGGCGACCGGGTCCATCGCGGCGGGGGGACCGGCGCTCAGAACGCGAAGGTCA
The DNA here is from genome assembly GCF_003173055.1 of Zavarzinia compransoris. NCBI lineage: Bacteria > Pseudomonadati > Pseudomonadota > Alphaproteobacteria > Rhodospirillales > Zavarziniaceae > Zavarzinia > Zavarzinia compransoris. The sequence continues at coordinate 188,489 of NZ_QGLF01000004.1, read as the reverse complement.
GCGAGGCGCTGCCGTATTCGAAGGCATTGGGCTGGCTGGAGAATTCCTCCGAGCGCTTGATATAGGTCGCGTTGAAGCGCCCGCCCGGGACATAGGCGACGAAGCCCACGCTCCATTCGCCGACCACGCTCTCCTTCGAGACGCTGGGCGAATCCTCGAAAGTGCTGCCGTCGAGGAAAATATCGCGGGCGACCACCCAGCCCTCGGCCCCGGCGAAGACATACCAGCCGAATTCATTGCGCATCAGGGGGATGGCGGCACCGCCCGCCGGGCGCACCCGGGGCGAGCCGAAATCGGCCCGCAAGGCCGAGCCCAGGCGAAGCTGCGCGCCGAGATTGGCATAGGTCTGGACATTGCCGACCGCCACCCCGACGAAGGGCACGACATCGATGCCGATGCCGCCCACCACCGGCACCGGCGTCGACCGCCAGCGCCGGGACAGGCCGACGAGCAGCCCCGGCTCGTTGGGCAACTGGCTGCCCCAGCCCTTCGGCTGATCGGAACCGATCAGGGTGTGAACGACATCCTGGATTTCCTTGCCGAGCGCCCAGGGACCGACCACGCCCAGCTGAACCTCCAGCGTGTTCTGCTGCCCGCGGTTTTCGGCCACCGCCGTCGCGGAGAGATAGGCCCAGGCGGCATAGGGCCGGTCGCGGGGGTCCGGCGGGTTCAGGCTTTCATCGTTCGGCTCGTAGATATTCTGGCCGAGCGCCAGTTCGTAGCGATTGCGCCCGGGCTGATCGAAAATCCATTGATTGGCCGCGATCAGCGGGCTGACGATGAAGGCCGGCGTCGCCGGCGCGGGCCGGGACAGGATCAGCTTGGCGCCGCTGGTGTACCATTTGTCGGTGCCGTTGAACTTGTCGTTCTCCATCAGCAGGGTGAAACTTTCCTGCTGCTCGCGGGCTTCGAGGGGTCCGGACGGCGCGACCGTCTGGGCCTTGGCCCCGGTTGCCGCGACCGCCGCCAGAATGCCGGCCGCCGCCAGCCACCGCCCCATCTTCATCGCCATGAATCGACCCCCGGAGAAAACCCGCCGATGTTAGGAGCGGTGCAGCATAGGGTCAACGCGCGTCCCTATCGGCTCAGCACGCGCGCCACCGCCTTTTGCCAGCCGTCCCAGCGGGCGGCGCGCTCGTCGGCGCCCATCTGCGGCTCGAAGCGCCGCTCCAGGCGCCAGGCATCGGCGATCGCCGCAGTGGTATCGTAGATCCCGGCGCCGAGCCCGGCCAGGAAGGCGGCGCCCAGCGCCGTCGTCTCGGTCACTTTCGGGCGCTCCACCGGCAGGCCCAGGGTATCGGCCAGGAATTGCATGGCCCAGTCGTTCACCACCATGCCGCCGTCGACCCGAAGCGATTCGAGCGGCGGGCGCCCCTCGGCGGCAAGGTCGGCCGCGATCGCCTCGATCAAGTCGCGGGTCTGGAAGGCGATCGCTTCCAGCGTCGCCCGGACGATTTCGGCGATGCCGGTATCCCGCGTCAGGCCCAGGATGGCGCCCCGCGCCTCCGGGTCCCAATGGGGCGCGCCGAGGCCGGTGAAGGCCGGCACGACATGGACGCCCGAACCCGGCCGCGCGGCCCGGGCCAGGGCCTCGGTCTCGGCCGCGCCCTTGAACAGGCCGAGGCCGTCGCGCAGCCATTGCACCGCCGCCCCGGCAACGAAGATCGAGCCTTCGAGGGCATAGCTGGCCCGCCCGCGGTGGCGCAGCGCGACGGTGGAGAGCAGGCGATGGCGCGAGGCGATGGCCGCATCGCCCGTATTCACCAGCACGAAGCAGCCGGTGCCATAGGTCGCCTTGACGCTGCCGGGGGCAAGGCAGGCCTGGCCGACGCCGGCCGCCTGCTGGTCGCCGGCGATGCCGCGGATCGGGATCGGGGCGCCGAAGAGATCGGCCTCGGTCGCGCCGAAGTCGCCGGCCGAATCATGCACCGCCGGCAGCAGGCCGGCGGGAATGTCGAGCAGGGCGAGGAGATCCGCGTCCCAGCATTGGCGGTGAATGTCGAACAGCAGGGTGCGGGCGGCATTGGTCGCGTCGGTCGCATGGACGCGCCCGCCGGTCAGGCGCCAGAGCAGGAAACTGTCGACGGTGCCGAAGGCCAGGTCCCCGCGCGCCGCCAGATGCCGCGCCTCGGGCACATGGGCCAGCACCCAGGCGAGCTTGGTGCCCGAGAAATAGGGATCGACGACGAGGCCGGTGCGGGCGGCGACCAGATCGGCGGCGCCTGCCGCGCGCAGGCGGTCGCAATGATCGGCGGTGCGGCGGTCCTGCCAGACGATCGCATGATGCAGCAGCCGGCCGCTCCGCCGTTCCCAGACCAGGGTGGTCTCGCGCTGGTTGGTGATGCCGATGGCGGCGACGTCGCGGGCGCCGATGCCGGCCAGCGCCAGCACTTCGCGCACGACATCGAGCACGGCCTGCCAGATCTCCTCGCCGTCATGTTCGACCCAGCCCTCGGCCGGATAGATCTGGCGCAGTTCGCGGCGCGCCTCGAAGGCGGGGGTGCCGTCCAGGGCGAAGAGAATGGCCCGCGTCGAGGTGGTGCCCTGATCGATCGCCAGAAGATGCCGTGCCGCCATGTCCCCCCCTCCCGTTTGGCCCGGATGGTTCCGGCTTCGCGGCCAAAGGTCAAGGCGCGGCCATGGCCGCGGCCGGGAATCCGTGCCATAAAGGGGGGATGGACGGAACGCTTCCCGACCGCATCGTGCCGAAGCTGCCGCCGCTGATCGATCCCTATCAGCGGCGGATCACCTATCTGCGCGTCTCAGTCACCGACCGCTGCGACTTCCGCTGCCAATATTGCATGGCGGAGGCGATGACCTTCCTGCCCCGCGCCGACCTCCTCAGCCTCGAGGAACTGGACCGCCTGTGCAGCGCCTTCGTGCGCCGGGGCCTGCGCCGCCTGCGCCTGACCGGGGGCGAGCCGCTGGTGCGGCGCGGGCTGATGGACCTGGTGCGCAGCCTGTCGCGCCACCTGCACACCGGCGACCTCGACGAAATCACCCTGACCACCAACGGCAGTCAATTGGCCCGTTTCGCCGCCGAACTGGCCGCCGCCGGCGTGCGCCGGGTCAACGTCAGCCTGGATACGCTGGATGCCGACGATTTCCGCGCCATCACCCGGCGCGGGACCCTGGCCCCGGTGCTCGACGGGATCGAGGCCGCCCGGGCCGCCGGCCTCGCGGTCAAGATCAACACGGTGGCGCTCCGGGGCGTCAACGAGCACCAGTTCCTGCCCCTGGTCGACTGGGCGCATGGCAAGGGCATGGACATCACCTTCATCGAGACCATGCCGCTCGGCGATATCGACGGCGACCGCACCGACCATTACCTGCCCCTGGCCGAGGTCCGGCGCAGCCTGGCCCGGCGCTATGCCATGACCGAGAGCGAGTATCGCACCGGGGGACCGGCGCGTTACGTCCGGGTCGCGGAAACCGGCCGGCGCATCGGCTTCATCACCCCGCTCAGCCATAATTTCTGCGAGTCCTGCAACCGGGTGCGGCTCACCTGCACCGGCACCCTTTACATGTGCCTCGGACAGGAGGACGCTGCCGACCTGCGCGCGGTGCTGCGCGGCGGGGCCAGCGATGCCGACCTTCTGGCGGCGATCGACGCGGCCATCGCCCGCAAGCCCAAGGGCCACGACTTCATCATCGACCGCCGGGGCGCACCGCCTGCCCTGGCCCGTCACATGAGTACCACCGGCGGCTGAGTACCGCCCTACCGACATGCCGCGCGACCGTATCACCTTCATCGCCTCCGACACGGCGGACGCCCAGGGGGCGTTGCGCCGCCTGCGCCACCGCTACGGCGAGGCCGGCAGCAATGCCGACGTCATCGTCGCACTGGGCGGCGACGGCCTCATGCTCGCCTGCCTGCACAAGGTCATGACCGGGGAGCGGGCGGAAAACCCCCTGCCCATCTACGGCATGAACCAGGGCACCCTCGGCTTCCTGATGAACCCCTATGCCGAGGACGACCTGCTGGTCCGCCTGGCGGTGGCGGAGACATCGGCCCTGCACCCCTTGCGCATGCGTGCGACCGGGCGCGACGGCAAGATCAGCGAGGCGCTGGCGATCAACGAAGTGTCGCTGTTCCGCGAGACCCATCAGGCGGCCAAGCTGCGCATCTTCGTCGACGGGCGCATGCGGCTCGAATCGCTCACCTGCGACGGGCTGCTGCTGGCGACGCCGGCGGGCAGCACCGCCTATAACCTCTCGGCCCATGGCCCGATCCTGCCGCTCAACGCCGGCGTCCTGGCCCTGACGCCGATCAGCGCCTTCCGCCCCCGGCGCTGGCGCGGCGCCCTGCTGCAACACGAGGCGGTGGTCCGGGTCGAGGTGCTGGAGCCGGGCAAGCGCCCGGTTTCCGCCGTCGCCGACAATGCCGAGGTGCGCAGCATCGCCGAGGTCGAGATCACCGAGGACCGGGAGGTCACCCTGAAGCTGCTGTTCGATCCGGGCGGCGCGCTCGGCGAGCGCATCCTGACCGAGCAATTCGCGCCGTGACCGGGGCGCCCGTGCTGCGCCTCGCCATGTGGTCGGGGCCGCGCAACATCTCGACCGCGATGATGCGCGCCTTCGAGAACCGCGCCGACACGACGGTGGTCGACGAGCCGCTGTATGGCTTCTACCTGAAGGCGACCGGGATCGACCATCCGGGGCGGGACGAGATCGTCGCCGCCATGACTTGCGACTGGCGCCCCGTGGTCCGCGACCTGACGACGGGGCCGATCGCCAGGGGCCGGATCCATTACCAGAAGCACATGACCCACCACCTGCTGCCCGCGGTCGGGCGCGACTGGCTGGACCGCGTGGTCAATTGCTTCCTGATCCGCGATCCGGCGGAAGTCGTCGCCTCCTATCTCGAAAAGCGGGCGGACGTGACCCTGGCCGACATCGGCGTGCGCGAGCAGTGGGAAATCTTCGAGCGCGCGGCCGACCGCCTGGGCCGGGCGCCGCCGGTGATCGAGGGGCGCGACATCCAGGCCGATCCCGAGGCCATGCTGCGGGCGCTATGCGCCGCCATCGGCATCGGCTTCGATCCCGCCATGCTGTCCTGGCCCGCGGGGCGGCGCGACACGGACGGGATCTGGGCGCATCATTGGTACGGCGCGGTCGAAGCCTCGACCGGGTTCGGCCCGCCCGCCCCGGCCAAGGCGCCGCCGCCCGGCCACGAAGCCCTGATCGAAGCCGCTGAACTCTATTACCGGCGCCTGCGCGCCCACCGCCTGACCGGAGCCCCCTGAATGTCCATCGGCAGCCAGTCCTACGCCGACGATCCGCGCAATGCGTCCGTCCTCGTCCATGTGAACGGGGCGCTGGTGCCCCGGGACGAGGCCAGGGTCTCGGTCTTCGACGCCGGCTTCGTGCTGGGCGACGGGGTGTGGGAGGGTTTCCGCCTGATCAAGGGCCGGGTCGCCTTCATGGAACGGCACCTGGACCGGCTCTATGCCGGGGCGCGGGCGATCGACCTCGACATCGGCCGCAGCCGCATCGAACTGGCCGCCGCCCTCTACGAGACCATCGTCGCCAACAATATGGTCGACGGCGTCCATATCCGCCTGATGGTGACCCGCGGCCTGAAGCGGACGCCGAACCAGGACCCGCGCATGACCATCGGGCCCGCCACCCTGGTCATCGTCGCCGAATGGAAGGAACCGTCCCCTGCCCTCTTCGAGCGCGGGCTGCATCTCGCCTCGGTGCCGATCCGCTGCACCCCGGCCGACATGTTCGACATGCGCCTGAACAGCCATTCGCGCCTGAACCTGATCATCGCCCTCAACCACGCGATCAAGGCCGGTGCGGACGAAGCCCTGATGCTGGATCCCCACGGCTTCGTGTCGAGTTGCAACGCCACCAATTTCTTCATGGTGAAGCGCGGCACCATCGTCACCTCCAGCGGCGACTATTGCTTCAACGGCATCACCCGGGCCCATGTGATCGAATTGGCGCGGGCGAACAACCTGCCGCTGGAGTTGCGCAATTTCACCCTGGCCGAGGTCGGCGGCGCGGACGAAGCCTTCGTCACCGGCACCTTCGGCGGCCTGACCCCGGCGACCCGGCTGGACGGCCGCCCGATCGGCAGCGGCAGGGCCGGCCCGGTCACCGAGGCGCTGAAGACCTTCTACCTGCGCCTGCGCGATGCCGAGGGCCGGTGAGGCTCAGTCAAAGCGTGCCGCCGCTGAGCACCGTATCCGGCGCATCGAAATAGCGGCCGGCCTTGCCAGTGCCGGAGCCATCGAGAGAGAGAGCGGCCCGGCCGGGATCGGGCTTGACCCGGCGCCGGGCCGGATCGATCTTGCCCAGATGATGAAGCGCATCCTTGCCGCCGCCGTGCTGGCCCTTGCCGCCGGCCCCCCCGCCCTTGCCCAGCCGGCCCCGGCGGGCGGCGTCCCGCTCGGGCTGCGCCTGCTGTTCGTCGCGGTCGACCGCAATGCCGACGGCCGCATCGACGAGGCGGAGGCGGATCAATTCGTCGACAATCTCTTCGCCCAGGCGGACAGCAACGGCGACGCCCGCCTCAGCCTGGCCGAAGTGCTGGCCCAGCAGGCCCGGCTGGCCCCCGGGGCGGCAGGGGAACGGGCGGCCAAGGTCCAGTTCCGCCAGATGGACCGCAATCGCGACGGCTTCGTCGACGGGCGCGAGGCGAACAAAGCCTCGATCGCCCATTTCGCCTTTCTCGATGCCGACAAGGACGGGGTGATCACCCTGGCCGACCTCGCCGGCCGCGACCTGACGGCACCCAGCCTGGGCGCCGCGGCCGCACGCTGAGGGCACGGTCATGCGCCTGTTCGCCCGCCTTCTCCTCGTCCTTGCCCTGGCCTGGGCAGGGGCGGTGCTGTGGCTGGTCGCCCCGCACCTCAGTTTCGCCCGGCTGCCCGCACGGGCCGCGGTCCTGCCGGCCTATAGCACGATCTATCTCGCGCCGGCCCAGGTGCGCGGCATCGATATCCTCTTCGGCCCCCGGGCCTTTCCGGCGCCGAAATCCGATGCCGACTGGGCGGCCCTGGAAAGCGAAGTCGCCCTGCCCCTGCTGGTGCGGAACGGCGCCGCGGTCGGGGCGGTCGGCGGCATCGCCCTGCTGCCCCTGGCCCTGATGCTGGCCGGCCGCGCCCTGCGCCGCCACCGGCGCTGAGCGGCCGGAAACGGCAAAGGCCGGATAGAATGAAAAAGGCCGGGCGGTTTCCCGCCCGGCCCCGATCCAGATCAACCGGCGACGATCGTCAGATCGTCGCGATCCAGGTCGCCTCGCGACCCTTCTGCGCGGTCTGCACGGTCATCTTCACGCGCTGCTGAGCCTGCAGGTCGACGAGACCGCAGCGGCGCAGCACGCTCTTGTGAATGAAGACATCCTTGCCGCCGTCATCGGCGACGATGAAACCGAAGCCGGATTCCGGCTTGAACCACTTCACGGTGCCCGAGATGGTCTCGGCGTCCGAAGCCGGGGCCGCGATCGGGGCATTGTTGAAGCCCCCGCGGTCGCCGCCGCCCGAGAAACCGCCCGAACGCTCGCCGCCGAAGCCGCCCGAGCGCTCGCCGCCGAAGCCGCCCGAACGCTCGCGGTTGCCGAAGCCGCCGCGGTCGCCGCCGCCGCCGAACCCGCCACGGTCGCCGAAGCCGCCGCGATCACGGTCGCCGAAACCGCCACGGTCGCGGCCGAACCCGCCACGCTCACGGTCGCCGAAGCCGCCACGGTCGCCGAAGGGGGCACGATGCGGGGGGGCCGAACCCGGCTCCACGCCGACCACGTCGATCAGGCGCTGAACCTGGGGACCACGCGGCCCTTCTCCGATATCGACCGTGAGTTCCGCACCGTCGGGAAGATCGCCGTAACCGGCCGAACTCAACACGGAGACATGGAGGAAGGCGTCAGGGGAACCATCGATCGGGGCGACGAAACCGAAGCCCTTCATGCTGTTGAACCACTTGACACGCGCTTTGACGTTGTTCGGCACTGGATCAGACCTTGGAGAGGCGCGCCGCTGCACGGCGACGCAAATGCTTTTCGGACGCTCCCCAAGACACACAGTCCCTTTGGCGGCACCACCGACCCACGGCGACCCGCACTTTTGGGGAGCGGACAAACGATATGCGGCGTCCGTCCCGTATTCAAATCAAATTTGGTGACTCCGGAGCCATTTTGGCCGCCGGAACGGTCGGAATCGACGTTGCGGCCCATGAATAGCAATGCGCTCAGCGCACATCTGCAATGACGGTGAGACATGGTGAATTGATGCGCTGCGATGACGCGTTGACTCGGCCTCGCCCGCCCGGCATATATCGGCCCGGCATATATCGATCTGATATATGGAACGAGACGCCCCGGCATGGACATCAAGACGGTCTGCACCGGCCTGCTCACCTTCGGCGAGGCCAGTGGCTACGAGATCAAGAAGCTGTTCGAGGACGGCACCTTCAACGGTGTCTTCGACGCCTCCTTCGGCTCGATCTATCCCGCCCTGACCCGGCTGGCGCAGGAGGGTCTCGTTCTCTGCCGCGCGGAGGAACAGGACGGCCGGCCCGACAAGAAGGTCTATTCGATCACCCCCGCCGGCCGCGCCCATTTCATCGCCGGACTGTCGCGCGGCATCCAGCCGGAAAAGACGCGCTCCGAATTCCTGATCGCCATGATCTTCGCCCATCTGCTACCCACCGGGGTGGCGCTCGGCTATGTCGAGCAGACCCTCGGCGAATACCGCGAGGCGGAACGGCGGCTGGAGGCGGCCCGCGCCGACCCCGCCGCCGCGGCCATGCCCAACCTGCAATTCGCCATCGGCCTCGGCCTTGCCAAGATCCGGGCGGCGATCGACTACATGGAAAACAACAAGGCCCTGGTCGTCCAAGCCGGCCAGTCCCCGTCCGGGAGTGAAGCATGCGTAAGTCCTATGTGATCGCCGGCACGCTGGCGGCGGCCATGGCGCTCTGGATCGCCTCCGGCGCCCTGACCGGCAACGCCCATGTCGCCCCGGCCGATACGCTGGCGGAAAAGCCGGACGTGCTGCCGCGCGTCCGCGTCCGCGCCCTGGCCCCGGGGGATTACGCCGGCACCGTCGTCCTGCGCGGCCGGACCGAGGCGCTGCGCAGCGTCGACGTCCGCGCCGAGGTTTCGGGCGCGGTCGCCGCCATTCTGGTCGAACGGGGCGACCGGGTGAAGCAGGGCGACATCCTGTGCCGCCTGTCGGTCCGCGACCGCGAAGCCGCCCTGACCGAGGCCGAGGCCGAGCTTCGCCAGCGCGAGATCGAATATAATGCCGCCGCCAAGCTCCAGGGGGCGGGCTTCGGCACCGCCAACCGCCTGGCCGAGGCCCGCGCCCTGCTCGACGCCGCCCGGGCCAAGGTCACGCGCATGCGCCTCGACCTCGGCAATATCGAGATCCGCGCCCCCTTCGATGGCGTGATCGAGGAGACCGCGGCGGAAATCGGCGACATCCTCAATCCGGGCGGGCCCCAGGGCTGCGCCACCGTGGTCGATACCTCCACCATCCTCATCACCGGCCAGGTGGCGGAGCGCGAGATCGCCGACATCGCGCCCGGCGCCACCGCCCGCGCCCGCCTGATCACCGGCCAGGCGGTGACCGGCAAGGTCCGCTTCATCGCCAGCAAGGCCGATCCCGAGACCCGCACCTTCCGCGTCGAGATCGCGGTCGAGAATGCGGCGGGCGAGATCCGCGCCGGCGTCACCACCGAGGCCCGCATCCCGACCCGGGTGCTGCCCGCCCATCACGTCTCCCCCGCCATCCTGAACCTCGACACCGACGGCACCATCGGCCTGAAGACGGTGGCGGCGGACGGTACCGTCGCCTTCGTGCCGGTCGCGATCGTCGGCTCGGACGACGGCGGGGTCTGGGTCACCGGGCTGGAGGGAGCGGCCGACGTCATCGTGGTCGGCCAGGATTACGTGCTGCCCGGCCAGAAGGTCGAGGCTGCCCGCGACGAGGGCGAACCCTCGTGAACGCGATCATCGACTGGTGCCTGCGCTATCCGCGCACCGTGCTCAGCTTCCTGGTGCTGCTGGCGATCGCCGGCCTCTCCACCTATCTGACCATCCCGCGCGAGGCGCAGCCGGACGCGGAAATCCCCTATATCTACGTCAACCTGATCCACGACGGCATTTCGCCCGAGGACGGGGAGCGCCTGCTGCTGCGCCCGATGGAACGCGAACTGCGCGCCATCGAGGGCATCAAGACCATGAAGGCCGAGGCGGGCGAGGGCTATGCCTATGTCCTGCTCGAATTCGACGCCGGCTTCGACGGCGACAAGGCGCTGGCCGACGTCCGCGAGAAGGTCGACCAGGCGAAGCCCAAACTCCCGGCCGACACCGAGGAGCCGATCGTCACCCAGGTCTCGATCTCGCTCTTCCCCGTGCTGCTGGTCACCCTTTCGGGCGATGTCCCGGAACGCACGCTGCTGGCGATCGCGCGCCAGTTCGAGGATGCCTTCGAGGCCCTGCCCGACGTCCTGTCCGCCGATATCACCGGCAAGCGCGACGAATTGCTCGAAATCGTGGTCGATCCGCTGAAGCTCGAATCCTACCGGATCAGCCAGGCGGAACTCCTCAACATCGTCGCCCTGAACAACCGCCTGGTCGCCGCCGGCGCCCTCGATACCGGGGCCGGCCGCTTCTCGATCAAGGTCCCCGGCCTGTTCGAGACGGCGGAGGATGTCCTCTCCCTGCCGGTCAAGGTCTCGGGCGATGGCGTGGTGACCCTGCGCGACATCACTGAGATCCGCCGCACCTTCAAAGACCCGGACACATTCGCCCGGGTCAACGGCAAGCCGTCCCTGACCCTCGAGGTGAAGAAGCGCGCCGGGCGCAACATCATCGAGACCGTGGCCAAGGTGAAGGCGATCGTCGACTACGCCCGCGCCGACCTGCCGCCCAACGTGCAGATCGACTATGCCCAGGACGCCTCGAAGGAGATCCGCACCATGCTGGTCGATCTCGAGAATTCGGTGGTGATCGCGGTCTTCCTGGTCATGGTCGTGGTCGTCGGCTCGCTGGGCCTGCGCTCGGCCGGGCTGGTCTCGCTCACCATTCCGGGCTCGTTCCTGCTCGGCCTCATTCTGCTGTCGGCCATGGGGGTGACCTTGAACATGCTGGTCATGTTCTCGATGATCCTGGTCGTCGGCATGGTGGTCGACGGCGGCGTGATCGTGGTCGAATATGCCGACCGCAAGATGACCGAGGGCATGGGCCGGCGCGAAGCCTATGCCGTCGCGGCCAAGCGCATGGCCTGGCCGGTGATCACGACGACGACGACGACCGCCATCGTCTTCGTGCCCCTGCTGTTCTGGCCGGGCATCACCGGCAAGTTCATGTCCTATATCCCGCTGACCCTGATCGTCACCCTGATGGGCTCGATCCTGATCGCGCTGATGTTCATTCCCGTGCTCGGCGCCATCTTCGGCAAGCCCGGCGCGACCGACGAGAAGACCGAGCATTACATCGCCGTCACCGAGCGCGGCGACCTGGGCAGCCTGCCCGGCTTCACCGGCTGGTATTCGCGCACCCTGGAACGGGCCCTGCACCATCCGGGCAAGATCCTGCTCGGCTGCGTCGGCCTGCTGATCGCCTTGCAGGTCGCCTATGGCGCCCAGGGCAAGGGCGTGCAGTTCTTCCCCGAGGTCGAGCCGGAACGGGCCATCGTCCTGGTCCATGCCCGGGGCAACCTGTCGATCCGGGAACGCGACGCCCTGATGCGCGAGGTCGAACGGGAAGTCCTGGCGGTCGAGGGCATCGTCATCGCCAATACGACCGTGGGCGAGCCGCCGGGCGGCGTGGACGCGGCCCCCGACACGATCGGCAACATGACCATCGAATTCGCCGAATGGGACCACCGCCGCCCGGCGGCGCAAATCCTGGGCGAGATCCGCGAGCGCGCGGGCCGCATCGCCGGCATCGCGGTCGAAACCCGGCTGCCCGACGTCGGCCCGCCGGTCGGCAAGGCGGTGCAGATCGAACTCAGCGCCAACCTGCCCGATGCCCTGTCCCCGGTCGCCGACCGCATCCGCGCCTATCTCGAAACCTTGCCCGGCCTGATCGACATCGAGGATTCCCGCCCCCTGCCCGGCATCGACTGGGTGCTGCGGGTCGACCGCGCCCAGGCGGGGCGCTTCGGCGCCGACATCACCTCGGTCGGCAATGCGGTGCAACTGGTCACCAACGGCGTGAAGATCGGCGACTACCGGCCGGATGACGCGGACGAGGAAATCGACATCCGCGTGCGCTTCCCCGCCGAGATGCGCAATCTCGACGCCTTCGACCAGCTGCGCCTGGAAACCCGCCTGGGGCAGGTGCCGATCTCGAGCTTCGTCGACCGGGTGGCGGAACCGACCACCGGCAAGCTGAAGCGGATCGACGGCAAGCGCGTGATCACCCTTCAGGCCAATGTCGCCGCCGGCATCCTGGCCGACGACAAGGTGCGGGAAATCAAGGCCTGGCTGGCCGCCCAGCATTTCGACCGCGGCGTCGCCATCCAGTTCCGCGGCCAGGACGAGGAAGCCGCCGCCGCCGGGGCGTTCCTGGGCCAGGCCTTCTTCATCGGCCTGTTCCTGATGGCGATCATCCTGATCACCCAGTTCAACAGCTTCTATGCCACTTTCGTCATCCTGTCGGCGGTGGCGCTATCGACCATCGGCGTCTTCGCCGGCCTGCTGATCACCGGCCAGCTCTTCTCCATGGTCATGACCGGGATCGGGGTGATCTCGCTGGCCGGCGTCGTCGTCGCCCACAATGTGGTGCTGATCGACACCTACAAGGAATTGCGCGACCGCGGCATGGAACCCTATGAGGCGATCCTGCGCACCGGCGCGCAGCGCATGCGGCCCGTGCTGCTGACCACCTTCACCACCATCATCGGCATCCTGCCCATGGCCTTCAGCCTGACCATCGACGTCTTCGGGCGCGAGGTGACGGTGGGCGCCCCTTCGGCGCAATGGTGGGTGCAATTGGCGACCGCGGTCGCCTTCGGCCTGGCGTTTGCGACCGTGCTCACCCTCGTGGTGACGCCCTGCCTGCTCGCCCTGCCGCTGCGCCTGCGCGAGACCTGGGGCCCGCGCCTGCGGAAACTCGGGCGCCGGACCCGCCCGGCCTGAAGGCCGGTCAGACCTTGGCGGGGCCCTGCCCCGCCTCTTCTTCCGTCGCGCGGAGGGCGGCCTTGTTCAGGGCCTTGCGCCAGGCGATGGGGCCGAAGGGAATGGTCGCCGCATAGGCGATGATGACGAGGCAGAGCACCTGCCACGGGTAGGACAGGGCCAGCGCGGTGCCGATGCCGACGAAGACGAGGGTGGGCAGGACCCAGTCGCGGTGGACGCGGATCTTCTTGAACGACAAGGTGGGCAGGCGGCTGACCATCAGGAAGGCGACGGTGACCGCGACCCCGGCGACGAACCAGGGCGAGCGGAAGACTTCCAGCCCGGTCGCGAAAGTGCCGATGATCGGCAGCAGCACGAGGGCGGCCCCCGCCGGCGAGGGCACGCCGGTGAAGAAGGCGGAGGTCCAGGCCGGCTTGTCCGGATCGTCGATCGCGACGTTGAAGCGGGCTAGGCGCAGCGCGCAGCAGACCGCATGGGACAGCACGGCGATCCAGCCGAGCCCGGACAATTCCTGCAACGTCCAGAGATAGAGCACGACGACCGGCGCGACCCCGAACGACAGGAAATCGGAAAGCGAATCGAGTTCCGCGCCGAAGCGGCTGGTGCCCTTGAGCAGGCGGGCGACCCGGCCGTCGATCCCGTCGAGGAAGCCGGCGATCATGATCGCCGCGACCGCCAGCTCGAACTTGTCGTCGAGGGCGAAGCGGATCGAGGTCAGCCCGGCGCAAAGCGCCAGCGTGGTCAGGATATTGGGCAGGAGGCTGCGCACCGGCAGGCGGTTCAGCCGCGCCTCGCGCAGGTGCAGGCGCCGGCGGCGGCGGGTGGCCTTCTCGTTCCAGGATTGCCAGTCCGACATGCCCGCCGCCTCCCCGCCGTCAGCCGACGACCGCGAGGCGCGGCCCTTCGTTCGAAGTCAGGTCGGCAAGCACGGTCTCGCCCGCCACCGCGCGCTGGCCGACGGCGACCAGCGGCGCCACCCCGACCGGCAGGTAGACGTCCAGCCGGCTGCCGAAGCGGATGATGCCGAAACGCTGGCCGGCGTCGTATGTCTGCCCGGGCGCCGCGTCGCAGACGATGCGGCGGGCGACGAGGCCGGCGATCTGGACGACGCCGAGATCCCGGCCATCGTCGAGGATCAGGCGCAGCGAATTGCGCTCGTTGTCGTCGCTCGCCTTGTCCTCGGCGGCATTGAGGAATTTGCCGGGACGATAAGACACGCGGTCGACGGTCGAGGCCACGGGCACCCGGTTCACATGGACGTCGAAGACGCTCATGAAGATCGAGATGCGCGGCCGCGCCGCCTCGCCCAGGCCGAGTTCGGCCGGCGGCACCGCATCGGCGGTGGCGACCACCTTGCCGTCCGCGGGCGAGACCACGAGGCCGGCGCGGGTGGGCGTCGCCCGCGGCGGATCGCGGAAGAAATAGGCGCACCAAAGCGTCAGCACCACGCCGAGCCAGCCGAGGGGCTTCCAGATCAGGAACAGGATCAGGGTGGCGATGGCGAAGAGGGCGACGAAGCGCACCCCCTCGCGGTGCAGGGGATGCAGGACGGAACGGATCGAAGCCAGAATATCCAACGGTCTTCTCCCAGGCTCGGTTTCGGTCGCGCATGAAACCGCGCGGAACAAGGTCTAGAACAATGCAGCGATTCCGTGAACCGCGCATTGCCCCGGCGCGTCAGGCGCCCCTGGTCTCTGCGAGCTTGGCCTCGGCGAGCTTGGCCTCGGCCTCCACCGCCTCCAGCTGGCGCTGCCACATGCCGGCATATTGGCCGCCGAGATCGAGCAGCGCCTCGTGTGTGCCGCGCTCGACGATCCGGCCCTTGTCGAGGACCAGGATCTCGTCGGCATCGACCACCGTCGACAGGCGGTGCGCGATCACAATAGCGGTACGGTCGCGGGAAATCTCCTTCAGGCTGGCCTGGATTTCCTTTTCCGTCTGGGTATCGAGGGCGGAGGTCGCCTCGTCGAGCAGCAGGATGGGCGGATTCTTCAGGATCGTGCGGGCGATCGCCACCCGCTGCTTCTCCCCGCCCGACAGTTTCAGGCCGCGCTCGCCCACCATGCTGTCGTAGCCGTCGGGCAGCGAGACGACGAAATCGTGGATGCGGGCAAGCCGTGCCGCCGCCTCCACCTCTTCGTCCGTGGCGCCGGGGCGGCCGTAGCGGATGTTGTAGCGGATGGTATCGTTGAACAGCACCGTATCCTGGGGAACGATGCCGATCGCCCGGCGCAGGGATTCCTGGCTCACCTCGCGGATATCCTGGCCGTCGATCGAGACCCGGCCCGCCTCGATGTCGTAGAAGCGGAACAGGATGCGGCTGATGGTCGATTTCCCGGCGCCGGACGGGCCGACGATGGCGACCGTGCTGCCCGGGGCCACGGTGAAGCTGACGCCCTTCAGGATGCCGCGCCGCGCATCGTAGCGGAAATCGACGTCCTCGAAGCGGACCTCGCCGCCCGCGACCGTCAGGGCCGGGGCGCCCGGCCGGTCCTTCACCTCTTCCTCGACGTCGAGGACGGCGAACATCGCCTCCATGTCGATGATGCCCTGCTTGATCTCGCGATAAACGAAGCCGAGCATGTTGAGCGGGATATAGAGCTGGATCAGGAAGGTGTTCACCAGCACGAAGTCGCCGACCGTCATGGAGCCGTCGGCGACCCCCCGGCCAGCCAGATACATCACCCCGGCGAGCCCCGCCGCCATGATCAGGGACTGGCCGGCATTGAGGACGGAGAGCGTGGTCTGGCTCTTCACCGCGGCCTGTTCATAGGCCTGGAGGGCGCGGTCGAAGCGCCGGGCCTCGTGCCCCTCGTTGGAGAAATATTTCACCGTCTCGTAGTTCAGCAGGCTGTCGACCGCCTTGGTGTTGGCGTCGGTGTCCTGGTCGTTCATGGTCCGGCGGTATTTGATCCGCCATTCCGAGACGAGGAAGGTGAAGCCGATATAGGCGACGATGGTCGCCATCATCACCGCGACCATGGGCCAGCCGAAGCCGGTGGCCAGCAGGATTAGGACGAAGCCGATCTCGAGGATGGTGGGCGCGATGTTGAACAGGGTGAAGCGCAGCAGCAGGTCGATGCCCTTGGTGCCGCGCTCGATCACCCGGTTGAGGCCGCCGGTGCGCCGCTCGACATGGAAGCGCAGCGACAGGCGATGCAGGTGCTCGAAGGTCGAAAGCCCCAGGCGGCGGACGGCGAACTGCCCGACCCGGGCGAAGATGCTGTCGCGCAGTTCGGCAAAGCCCTGGGCCCCGACCCGAGCCAGGCCATAGGCGATGATCATCAGGATCGGCACGGTGACCACCGTCGCCTTCACCGACAGGGCATCGACCGCCGCCTTGTAGAAATAGGGCACGATCACATTGGCGATCTTGGCCAGGACCAGGAAGCCGACCGCCAGCAGCACCCGCCGGCGCAGGTCGGCCCGGTCACGCGGCCAGAGATAGGGCAGGAACAGTTTAACGGTCTGCCAGCCGCTGCGCTTGTCGGCAGCGGCACTCTTTCGCGGATCGGACATCGGGGCTTAAGGCTCTTTTAACGGAGATCGGCTGGACTGGGGGCGGGCGTCGCGCCGGGCTTCCGGCCCGGGCGCCTGCGCGCGGGTGCCATCGGTTTTACAGATCCTGGCAGTATAGGAGTTAACGAGCCTTGTCCACGGTCTCGACATTCCGCTTTGCCCTTGACGGCACGGTCTTCGACGGCCGGGCGGAGGACGGCGTGCTGGTCGTCGCCGCCGACCTGGGCCCCCTGCCCTTTTCGGCCGAGGATCGCCCCGCGCGGAAACGCTGGCAGCAGACGATCGCGGCCGAAGGCCCGCGCAGCCCCGACCGCCACGTCATCGACCGGCAGTCCCGCGTCCGCTATGAAACCCGGACCCGCCTGGACCAGCCGCTGGACCGGCGCGGCCTGATCGAGGCCCTGACGGTCATTCTGCTGGCGACAGGGGCCGGCCGCGCCCCGGGACCGGATGCGCCCCCGACGCCGGATGCACCCCCGACGCCGGCCGCCCCCGTCAGGCGCTTCCGGGCCGAGCGGGGCGGGTAACGAGGGCGATGCCGCAAGCGATCGGCACGATGCCGAGCAGGTCGAGGGCCGGCACCGATTCGCCCGCCAGCAGCCAGCCGAAGCCGAGGCCGAGCGGCGGCATCAGGAAATGCAGGCTGCTGGCCGCCGTCGCGCTGTGGCGCGCGAGCAGCCGGAACCACAGCATATAGCCGCCGACCGAAACCCCGAGCACCATCCAGGCTTGGGCCAGCAGGACGGTCGTGGTCGCCTCTGCCGTCGACCAATCCTCGATCAGCAGGCTGGCCGGGACGAGGACGAGACCGGCGGCCAGCGCCTGCAAGCCGTTGCCGGTCCAGGGCCCGACATGCCGGGGCGCGAGCCGCTTGTAGAGGATCGTGCCCGCGACCAGGGACAGCAGCCCGCCGAGCACGAGCAGGGCACCGCCCGCATCCTCCGCCCCGGTGCCGAGGCGCGAGCGCAGCACCAGCGCGACCCCCGCAAGCCCGAGCAGAAGACCCGCGAGCTTCCGCCCGGTCATCCGCTCGCCCAGCACCGGCCCGGCGACCAGCGCCGTCAGCAGCGGGTTGGTGCTGATCAGCACGGCGGCGAAGCCGGACGAGACCGAGGCCATCCCCGACCACGACAGGCCGAGGTAGATCGCATTGTTGAACAGCCCGAGCAGGGCCAGGGCGGCAAGGTCGCGACGCGCCGGCCAGCCGCCCTCGCCGCGCCAGCGGGCCAGGCCAAGGCAGAGCAGGCCGGCCGCCACGAAGCGGCAGGCGAGAAGCAACAGCGGCGGGGCATGGGCGACGGCCAGTTTCGCCGGCGCGAAAGCCGAACTCCACAGCAGGCAGAACAGGACGACCAGCAGGATTTCCCCGCGCTCTATCCCCGTTCCACGCCCCCCGTTCGCCGCATCGCCCCGCGCCATAACCGCACTCCCGTCTTTACAGGATGACCATAGCGGCCCCGCTCTTCATTTGGAAATTCGATGTTTCCATGCATATCATTCAAGAAATCGATATTGAGGCAGCCATGTTCGACCTCGACCTGTTGCAGAGCTTCGTTTCCGTGGTCGATGCCGGGGGCTTTACCCGGGCCGGCGAGCGGGTGAACCGGACGCAATCGACCGTCAGCCAGCAGATCCGCCGGTTGGAGGACGGTCTCGGCCGCCCCCTGTTCCACCGTGACCGCCGCCGGATCGCCTTGACCGAAGCCGGGGAGACCCTGCTCGGCTATGCCCGCCGGCTGCTGGCGCTGGCCGGCGAGGCGCGGCAGGCCCTGGTCGGGCAGCCGGCGCCCGCCGTCGTCCGCCTGGGCATTCCGGAGGATTTCGCGGTCACGGCCCTGACCGGGGTCATCGCCAGTTTCGCCGCCGCCCGGCCCGACATCCGCCTGGAGGTGCGCTGCGATCTGAGCGTGGCGCTGCGTGACGGCCTGACCCGGGGGCTTTACGATCTCGTCCTCGCCAAGCGCGAACCGGGCCAGGGTCCGGCCTTCGGCGCCTGGCCGGAACGATTGGTCTGGGCCGCCGGCGCAGGCCATGCCCCGGCCGGCGGCGGCGATCCCTTGCCCCTGGTCACCTTCCTGTCCGGCTGTCTTTATCGCGAACGGGCGATCCGCGCGCTCGAGGCGGCGGGCCGGCGCTGGCGCATCGCCTATGAAAGCCCGAATCTGGCCGGGGTCCAGGCCGCCGTCGCCGGCGGCCTCGGCATCGCCCTGCTGGAAGCCGGGACGGTCGGCCCGGGCTTGCAGGCGCTGGGGCCGGCGCAGGGCCTGCCGCCGATCCCGCCGACCGAACTGGCCCTGATGCGGCGCCCCGATGCGCCCGAAGGCGCGATCGACCTTTGCGGCACAATCAGCGATTTCTGCAGCCGGAAGGCGACGGAGAACCGGATTGACGCCCGATGAGTGCATGACGGCCGCCATTTCGGCGATAACGCCGAAACGATTGCCGCCGTTTCTGGCCCAATCCAATATAATACTAAAGTATAAGTGATTTTTTCAGGCACACTGGCTGGGCATTCTGGACAGTCCGGGCCTCTATGCTTTCTCTTCGCAGCTATCGTGCACTCATCTGGTCCGGCCTGACGCTGGCAGCCTCGATCGGGATCGGCTACTGGGCCTATCTGTTCTATGCGGGGGAACGGCTGCTGGAAGGCGCCCTCGCCGCCGGCAGCGCCGAAATGCAGCGCACGGCCGCCACCACCGCCGACCGCTTTTCCTCGGCCGTGCGCGAGGTCGATTTCGTCCTCCTCGACATGCGGAACGACCTCTCCCTGCCGGAAAAGACGGCGGCGGCCCAGGCGGAGCAGAGCCGGGCCCTGTTTGGCGGCGACATCGATTTCGCCCTGTCCCGCTTCGGCCGCCAGGGCGAGCTGATCGACAGCAGCATCGCCGCCGCCCTGCCCCTGAATGTCGCCGACCGGGACTATTTCCGCTATTTCGCCGACGACCGGGGCCCGGATTCGCTGTTCATCTCGACCCAGCAGGTGGGCCGGCACACGGGCCGGCCGCGGATCTTCTTCGTGCGCCCGCTGTATGGCCCGGGCACATTCGACGGGGTTCTGCTGTGTTCCCTGGACCCGGCCTATCTGTCCGGGCGGCTGGCGCTGCTCGGTACCGGCGGCGCCGGGCGGATCGCCCTTCGCCACCGCTCAGACGGCAGCCTGATCGCCGGCAGCGCGGACGACGGTCCGACCGCGCTCGCCCCCGCGATCGCGGCCCCGGCAGCGGAAGACCGGGGCGCGCATATCTTCGGCGACGGGGCGGCGGCCCAACTCGTCGCCTGGCAGCAGGTACCCGGAACGCCGCTGGTGGTGACGGTCGGGCGCACGGTCGACGAGCTTCTGGCGCCGGCCCGCAGCGAAGTCAGCGACCACTTCGCGAAGAGCGCCCTGGCGACCGCGCTGCTCACCCTCCTGATCGCCGGCGGTTCCGCCCTGCTGCTGCGCGACATCAGGCTGCGGCGCCTGATCCAGCTCAGCGACGCGCGCTATGCCCGCCTGTTCGAAGCCATCCCCGACGGCCTGGTGCTGGTCGACCAGGGCGACGACATCGTGCTGTGGAACCAGTCCGCGCTCGACCTTCTCGGCGTCGATGCGACAGCGCTGAAGGAACGGCGGACGGTCCTTTTCGACGAGACCGGGCGCCCCCTGCCCCTTCATCTCTACCCGTCGATGCGGGCCAACCGGCAGGTGTCGGCGGTCGCCCTCCACAGCGTCAGGACATCCGGCGGGCATCTGCGCTGGCTGTCCTTCAATACCCGGCAATTGCCGGCGGCGGGCGATCTGCCGGGCGGTGCCGTCATCTCCTTCTCCGATGTCTCCCGCCTCGTCATGCTCGAAGACTCGCTGCAGATCTCGCAGTCGGTCTTCATGACCGCGGGCGAAGGCATCATGGTGACCGACCGCAACCGGCGGATCATCCGGGTCAATCCCGCCTTCACCGCCATCACCGGCTATTCGTCCGAGGAAGCCCTGGGCCGCTCGCCGCGCGAATTGCTGGGCTCGGGCACCCATGACAGCACCTTCTTCGACGCGATGCTGCAAGACCTCGCCCAGAAAGGCCATTGGGAGGGCGAGATCACCAATCGCCGGAAGGACGGGCAATTGTTCGTCGAATGGCTGAAGATCAACACGGTGCGGGATGCCGCCGGCAACCTCATCCGCTATGTCGCTTTGCTGTCGGACATCACCGCGCGCAAGATGCGCGACCAGGAAATCTGGCATCGCGCCAATTTCGACGCCCTCACCGGCCTGCCCAACCGGACCCTGGTGATGGACCGCCTGGGCCAGGCCCTGCCCCAGGCGGCGCGGCAGCGCGACCAGGTCGGCATCCTGTTCATCGATCTCGACAAGTTCAAGCCGGTGAACGACCTTCTCGGCCATCGGGCGGGGGACGAATTGCTGTGCCAGGTCGCGGCCCGGCTGGCTGCCGCGGTCCGGTCCGAGGATACGGTCGCGCGGATCGGCGGCGACGAATTCCTGGCCCTGATGCCCCTGATCGGCAGCATGGATCATCTGAAGGCGGCGGCGGAGCGGATCAGGGCCGCCCTGGCGGCCCCCTTCACCATCGGGTCGGATGTGGTCCATATCTCGGCCAGCATCGGTGTCGCCGCGGATGCCGGCGCCAACGCCAACCCGGGCAACCTGATCAAGAAAGCCGATGCCGCCATGTATCTGGCGAAGAGCCGGGGCGGCAACCAGATCGAAAGCCGCCTGTAGGCCAGGCCCGGGCCCGGCGTGCCGGGGGGTCGAACCCCGCCCGGCCGCCGGGGGCCGGGGCTCAGCGGGCGGTCAGGATGGTTTCCGACATGTTGAGGTTCATGTGGATCATCATGTCGAGCAGGCTGTCGTCCTGTTCCCGGCGCAGGGTGCGGGCCGCCTCGACCATGAAGCGGCTGGCCCGGTTGAAGAATTCCGTCGTCGTCGACGGCAGGTCGCCGCGGCGCGAGATGGCGCGGTTGGCGACGCTCTGCCAGCGCGCGGCATTGACGTCCAGCGCATCGGCCAATTGCACGACCGGCGTGCCCTTGCGGACATTGTCGAGCAGCACGGCGCATTCGAGGAAGGGATAGGCGGCGGCTTCGCGGGTGGAAAGCGCTTCGGCGGCGATCTGGGTCATGGGGGGGGTCTCCCTGTTCGCGATCAGTGGATTACTGGAAGAGCTGGAGCACGGCCTGCTCGTTCTGGCCGGCGAAGGACAAGGCTTTCAGGGCCAGCTGCTGGCGGGTCTGGAGGGCGACGAGATTGGCGCCTTCCTCGTTCAGGTCGG
Organism: Zavarzinia compransoris; assembly: GCF_003173055.1. NCBI lineage: Bacteria > Pseudomonadati > Pseudomonadota > Alphaproteobacteria > Rhodospirillales > Zavarziniaceae > Zavarzinia > Zavarzinia compransoris. The sequence continues at coordinate 166,611 of NZ_QGLF01000004.1, read as the reverse complement.
CCAGGGTCAGCTTGTCCGAACCTTCCGTCAGCGCGTTGATGTAGTTCTTCGAGAAATCGAGACGGGTGGTCAGCAGGGTGATGTTCGAGCCGATGCTGGCGGTGGTCGCACGGACGGCCGAAACCGCGGTATCGACCCGTGCCGTGATGCTGTCGAGGGTGGTGATCAGGCGCGACGCGGCGATCGCCGAGAAGCCGGCGGCCTGGGCGCCGGCCGAGTTCGCGGCCACCAGCAGACCAGCCAGGATCGCGCTGCCCGCGGCGCTCGCGGCGCCGCCGGCGGTAATCAGCGCGCCGGCGCGGAGATCACGGGCATCGACCGTCAGTTCCGAAGTGCTGATTTCGGAGAATTTCACCGTCAGCTTCTGGTCGCCGTCGTTGTTGATCAGGTTGGTGCCCTGATAGGTGGCGTCGCCCAGCAGCGAATTCAGCTGGCCCAACAGGTCGGTGAATTGCTTGGTCAGATCCGCCTTGGTGGCCGCATCGGCCGTCTTGGCCGAGATCGCGACGCCCTTCAGCTGCTTCAGGATCTTGTCCGCCGCCTCGGTCGCGCTCATCGCCGACTTCAGGGACGAGATGCCCTGGTCGATTTCCGCCTTGCGGTCGGTGAAGTCGGCGCTGCGGTCGGAAAGCGACTTCGACGCGAAGTAAGCCACCGCATCGTCCAGCGCGCTGGACACTTTGAGGCCGGTCGACAGCCGGTTCTGGGTGCGGTTGGCGAGATCCGTGGTGTTCTGGAGCGAGAGCAGATTGGCTCTCGACGTGGCGCTGAGGGCGATATCGGCCATGGGTTGGTCCTTTCTGGTCGGTGGCCGCCACGTTCTGTCGCGGCGGGTCGCTGGGGATGTTTCAAGCCCCGTGCCAACTGCCGAAAACGCTATAATTAATTGATTTTGTTGATATTTTTAGGTTGGCAGCACACCCGGGGCAGGCCCGCCGCCGGCCGGGCCCGGCAATTTCTGCCCCGGGGCCCAGCACTTCCTGCCCGGCACCGGCAGAATCCGCCGTGGAATTTCTTGACTCGCATTCACACCGATTTAAGATTTTCCACAGGTATTGCGAAGTTTTTGGGTGCATTCGCTGCCAGAATCAGCCTTTGTCGCCGGTCCGGCCGGGCGGGTTCCCTCCGTACCCTTGCGGTCCTTGCCATGTTCGCTGCCTCAGGTTCGCCCCTGCCGTCCTCTGCGCTGCCTGTCGCCGCGCCGGTGCCCGTGCGCGCCGAGCCGGCCGCGGGCCGCGGCGTCTCGTCCCAGACCGCCCAGGCGGTGAAACAGGCGAGCCCGATCCGCTTCAACCCGCATCTGACCTATGCCAACGACATCGACCGCGTCCTGGTGCAAGTCCGCGATGCCGAGGGCAAGGTGACGGTGCAATATCCGAGCGAGCAGGCGGTGCGAGAATACCGGCGCCAGATGGAAGCCGGCGGGACCGACGAAGCCGCCGCCAAACCCGCCGCCCCGCCGACGACGGACGGGACGGCCCCGGGCACCGCCCGGGGGCAGGAAGCCCCCGCCGCCGGCCAGGCGCCCACATCCAGCCAAGCATCCCCCTCCGGCCAGGTTTCCGCAGCCGCTCAGGGTCCGGTCGAGATCAGCGTCTGACCCGTCAGATGTAATTGACCAGCGAAGTCTGCGACAGCGAGGCGGTGATCTTGTAGGTCGCCTCGAGCTGGGTTTTCACCTGGGACAGTTTCACGCCCGCTTCCGCCGTGTCGACGTTGACGATTTTACCCTGTTCGTCGACGAAGAGGTTGATCGCCGCCTTATTGGCCTTGGCGCTGTCGGTGATCGAGGCGAGATCCATGGCGATTTCGCTGCTCATCTGCTTGATGCCGCTGCGGGCCTCGGTCAATTGGGACAGGGCCTCGGTCCGGAAGCCGGCGAAGGCGGTTTCCGCCGCCGCCGTCGAGCCGGCCGCGGCGGCGGCGTTCAGCCCGCTCTTGACCAGGCGCAGCGCATTGATCAATTCCTGGATCGCCGGCGCCGAGGCCACCTGACCGTATTCAACGCTCTTGCCCGCCTCGGGCGAGAAGCCGGCCTCGACCCAGGCATTGGCGTCGCTGCCGGGGGCGGCGGCGTAATAGTCGGGCAGGGCCGGGTCGGCGACCGGGGTGAAGGCGGCGGGCGCGGCCAGATCCGGCAGGGCCGTGAGGTCGCCCACCGGCTGGCTGGCATAATTGCCGCCGGCCCAGAGATAGCGGCCGTCGACCCGGTCGTTCAGCAGGGCATTGAGGTCGCGCAGCGTATTGTCGATCAGCGTGCCGAGCTGGACCTGGGTCGCGCCCGAATAGCTGTCGACCCCGGACAGGGCGCTGGCCACGGTCTTCGCCAGCGTGTCCATGCGCTCGACCTGCTGGCTGTAGAGCTTCAGGCGCGGGGTGACGATGTCGATGCCCTTGTTATAGGCCTCGAGACGCTGGACCTCCTTGTCGCCGTTCAGCAGGCGCTGGGCGTCGACGGCGCTGAAATCCGACAGGTCGTCCGACTTCACCCCGGTCGCGACCTGGCGGGACAGGCGGTCGAAATCGCTCTGGTTGCGCTGGATATTGGCGAGGGTCGTCAGCTGGCTGGCGTAGGTTGAAACCGAGAGCATGGCGATCACCCCATGATGGCGAAGAGGTCGTCGTAGAGCTTGTTCACCGCCTGGATGACCTTGGCCGAGGCGGCATAGGCATTCTGCAACACCTGAAGATTGGCGAGTTCGGCATCCATGTTGATGCCGACCGAGGAGGCGAAACGGGTTTCCGCCTCGCCCCGGGTCGCCTCGGACAATTTGGCCTTGGCGGCGACCGTCGCGACATCGGCGGTCAGCCCGGTGGTGATGGCGGCGGCCAGCCCGGCGTAATCCTTGCCGGCGACGGCAAGGCCGCCGACCGCAAGGCTGCGCCCGCCGGCGACGAGGGCGCGGCCGGCATCGTCGATCGCCGCCTGCTTCAGGCGGGCGCTGCCGTCGAGCAGGGCCGGATCGACCCCGAGCGTGCTGCCGGTCAGGGTGAAGAAGCCGCTGGCCAATTCCCCGGCCCCCGTCGCCGCGCCGTCATAGGCGGCGCCGAAAGTGCCCGGCCCCGTATCGGTGAACAGGGCGGCGAAGGTCGAGACCTGGGCCCGCAGTTCGGCGATCGTCGCCGTTCCCGCCTCGCTGCTGGTGCCGGCCTGGCGCAGCCCGAGCAGGCCGGCGAGTTCGCCCGAGCGGAAACTGGCGTTCAGGGACCTGGTATCGCCGGCCCTGGTGACATCGGCACCGTCATAGGCAAGCTGGACCGCGGTCTGGTCGACCAGGGTCAGGCCGCCGGTGGTGAAGACCGCCAGCCCGCCGTCCGAGCGGGCGATGGTCTTGACGTCGACGAGGCCGGAAAGCTGGCGGACGGCGGCGTCGCGCTGGTCCTCCAGTTCCAGGGTCGAGCCGGCGCTGTCCCGGCCCGCGGTGATCTGGGTGTTCAGGTCGTCGATCTTGCGGAGCAGGCCGTTGATCTCGTCGACCGCAGCCACGGTCGCGTCCTGGACCTGGCGGTCGACATCATCGAGCCCGGCCTGGATGCGGTTGATCGCCTCGGCGAGCGCGCTTGCCTTGGCGATGACGTCGGCCTCTGCGGCGGTGCTGTCGGGGGTGGCCTGGAACACGGTCCAGGCCGAGGCGAAATCCTCGACCGCGCTTGCCAGTGTCGCCGAACTGTCGGTGCCGCCGAACAGGGTCGAGAGCTTGGTCATATAGGTCGATTGCGCCGCGGTCTGCCCGGCAAGCGAGGTATAGGCGAGAAGATCGCGCGCCAGCGCCTCGTCCGTCGCCCGGGTGACGGCGGTGGTGAGGACGCCGGTCGCGGTCGCCGACGTCTGCTGGGATTTCCGCGTGTAATCGGGATTGGTGGCATTGGAGACATTGCCGCTCACCACCTGAATCGCCGACTGCCGGGCCAGCAGCCCGGTCAGCGCGATATTCATGGTTCCGTTCAGGCTCATGTGCCGTCCCCTCCGCCGCCGGACCCGCTTAACGCTTCACGTTCAGGATTTCCTGAAGCATTTCATCGACCGTGGTCAGCACCTTGGCATTGGCCGAATAGGCGCGCTGGGTGGTGATCAGGTCGGTGAATTCCTCGCCGACATCGACATTCGACGATTCGACCGCCGAGCCGACCAGCGAGCCGAGGCCGAATTCGCCCGCCTTGCCGACCAGGGCCGGGCCCGAGTAATTGGTCTCGGTGAAAGCCTGGCCATCCACCGTCTGCAGGTTCTGGGCGGCGCTGAAACGGGCCAGCGCCAGCTGGAAGGCGACCAGCTTCTCGCCGTTGTCGTAGTTCAGCGAGACATAGCCCTGGGCGTCCACGGTCAGATTCTTGAAGCCGCCCTTGGCATAGCCGTCGGCCGAAATATTCGAGAGATCGATGGACGTGCCCGAATATTGCGTCATCGCCCCGTCCGAGCCGATGGTGCCGAAATCGAGGGTCACGGTCTGCGCCGTCGCCCCGGGATAGGTGACGGCCGGCAGGGCGATGCCGGCGCTGCCCGCGGTCACGCCGTTGACATTCGAGATATGGCCGTTGCCGTCGAAGGTCACGGCATAGGGGCCGGCGGTCGCCGGCGTGCCGCCGGGCATCGCCACGTCCAGCTGCCAGGTGTTCGCCGCCGTCTTGGTCCAGGTCAGTTCCAGCGAATGTTCGGAACCGAGAGAATCGAAGATATCGACCGTGTTCACCGGCTGCGCGGTGGCCGGGACCGTCACCACCGCATCCGCCGGCAGGTCGGCGCGATAGGTGACGGTGGTGGTCGCCTCGGGCGGCAGGACCTGCTGCACGACCTGGATCTGGTCGAGCGAGCCGGTGGCAAGCCCGGTCACCGGATCGACGGTGAAGCCCTGGGCGTAATAGCCCGAGCCATTGACCAGATAGCCGTTCGGGTCGAGCTGGAAGTCGCCCGCCCGGGTGTAATAGGTCTGGTCGGAGAAGGTGACGGCGGCGCCGCTGATGTCGGTCGGCTTCGAGGTGACGAAGAAACCGTTGCCGCTGATCGCGAGATTGGTGGTGACCCCGGTGGTCGTGGTCGTGCCCGCCAGCGTGTTGCGGTAGATCGGCGAGGCAATGACCCCGCCCGACTGGTAATGGGTGCGGCTGGCCTCGGTCACCAGGGCTTCGAAATTGGTATCGACCTTGCGATAGCCGGTGGTGGTCGAATTGGCGATATTATTGGAAATCGCGCCCAGCGCCTGCGACTGGGCGTTGAGGCCCGACAGGGCGGTGCTGAAATAACCGACGAAGGACATGGCTTTCCCTTCCGATCCGATGTGGCCGGCGTGTCCGGCCACGGTTCGGAAAATTCCGGTGCAAGGCGCGGGCCAAACGGCCGGCCCCAGCGTTTCCGCGGCTTTCCGCCGGCCGGCGGCAAAAACCGGCGGCCGGGCAGGGCAAAATCTGCCGGCCGTGACCGGCATCACAGGCATAACGATGCAAATTCCGCCGGGCTGCGCTAAAGTGGCGGGATCAAGCGTTGAGGGGGACTAACTCATGCTGGCGCCTGCCACTTTCTTCAAACGCCGCCTGCCCGCCGCCCTGGCCATCGGGTTGCTGGTCGGCCCCGTACTCGGGGCCTGCACACCGGACTACAGCGCGCCCGGCGGTCAGATCGCGGCCAACGACCAATGCAGCAGCCAGCGCAGCCAGCTGACCTCGATCGGCGATTATTTCAATCAGGCCATGATCGAAGGCGCCATTGCCGGCGCCGCCCTCGGCGCGCTGACCGGCGCCCTGCTTTCGGGCGGCGACCTTGAGAGCACCCTGGCCGGGGCCGCCATCGGCGGTGTCGCGGGGGCGGCCACCGGCTATTACACCGCAAAGCAGGAAGCAAATTCCGATCGCACGGTTCTGGTCGGCGGCGTCTACAAGGACCTCTACAGCGAGAATCAGCAGATCGACCGCACCACCGCGGCCTTCCGCGCCGTCCGCGCCTGCCGCACCGCCGAGGCGAACGGCATCCGCGCCGACTACCGTGCCGGCCGCATCACCGCCGATCAGGCCCGCGCCAAGCTCGGCGACGTGAAGAGCAAGTTCGAATGGGAAGTGAAATACGCCGAAGAAGTCGGCGGCAAGATGAACGACCGCGGCGAGCAATATACCTATGCCGCGACCGAGATCTCGCATTTCGATTCCCGCACGCGGCCGCCGGAAACCCGGTCCGCCACCTCCTATCAGGTGACCGGGCCGATCAAGGAACTGGTCGCCTCGAAATCGACCCGGGTGCGTGAGCTGCCCTCGACCGACAGCCGCCAGATCGGCGGCCTGAAGGCCGGCGAGGTGGTCGAGGCGCGCGAAGTGACCGGCACCAACGGCAAGTGGATGCGCGTCCGCCTCGCCGACGGTACCCCGGGCTTCATTTCGGCCAGCCTGCTCGTCACCGCCGACAAATACCGCGGCGAGACCAAGTCGGTCGCCTCCCGCGCCGAGCCCCAGGCCGCCGCCCCGCCGCCGCAAAGCGCGGGCGGCGTGGTCCAGCTTGCCGAAACCAATCAGATCAAGCAGCGTGCTCTGCAGGATGATGTTTCGGAGTCGCGGACCATGCTGAGCAGCACGACCTTCGAGCTGGACCAGCCGATCACCTTCACCCCGGTGCGGCCGCTGCGCCCCTCGGCATGACCGGCGCGCGTTTCAGGTTCGGGCGTCTTTCGGCCGCGGCGGTTCTCGCCGCGGCCTTTGCCTTGGGCCTGCCCGCTGCCGATCCCGCCGGGGCCCAGCAGGCGCCGCGGGCGACCTCCAGCTTTGCCGTGGTGCCCCAGCCGGTGGTCGAGACCGGCATGCATGGCGCCGCGATCAATGCCATGGCCGTGGTCAAGGGCGACCAGCTGGCCACCGTTTCCGACGACAAGACCATCCGCCTGTGGTCGATCGCCAGCGGCCGCCTGAACGCCACCCTGCGCGTGCCGGTGGCGCCGGGGCCCGAAGGCGCGCTCCATGCCATCGCGGCGACCCCGTCCGGCAGTTTCATCGCCGTCGCCGGCAATACCGGCTTTTCCACCGACGGCACCGCCAGCATCTATTTCTTCAATGTCGAGAAACAGGCCTGGGCCGGGCGCGTCGCCCTGTCCGAGCCGCCGGCGGATACGATCAACGACCTCGCCTTCTCGCCCGACGCGAAACTCCTCGCCGTCGCCGTGAACGATGCCCGGGGCCTGCGCGTCGTCGACATGAAGGCGCAAAGGGCCAGCCTTGCCGATGCCGACTACAAGGACGTCATCACCCGGGTCGCCTTCGCCCCGGACGGGCGGCTGGCCGCCGCCTCCCTCGACGGCACGGTGCGGCTCTACAGCCCGGGGCTGGAGCGGATCGGCATCTATGCCGCACCCGAGGGGGTGAAACCCTTCGACGTCGCCTTCTCGCCCGACGGCAGCCGCCTCGCGGTCAGTTTCCTCAACGGCGATCAGGTCGCCGTGCTCGACGGCGCCACCTTGAAGCTCGAACGCTTCCTCCAGGGCGAGGCCGGCCGCAGCGGCCATCTCTCGACCGTGGCCTGGACCGCGGACGGCAAGGCCCTGGTCGGCGCCGGCACCTATGGCGATACCGCCGGCGACAAGCTGCTGCGCCGCTGGCCGCTGGACGGCAGCCCCGCCAGCGACATCACCGTCGCCCTCGACACGGTGCTCGGCCTCACCCCCCTGCCCTCCGGCGCCGTCGCCTTCGGGGCGGCCGATCCGTCCTGGGGGATCATCGATGCCGAGGGGCGCCTCGGCCTCAAGCTCGAACGCGCCACCGCCGATTTCCGCGACCAGGTGGACGGCAGTTTCGTCGTCGCGCCGGACGGCGCCACCGTGCGCTTCGGCCTCGGCCGGGGCGGCAACCGCGCCGTCGTCTATGACGTCATCTCGGGCGAACTGAAATCGGCGGACGGCCTGCCCAAGCCCCCGGCCCCGGCCAATCTCGCCCATCTCGCCGGCTGGCAGAACGGTACCGCCCCGACCATCGACGGCCAGCCCCTGGCGCTCCAGCCGAACGAGATTTCCCGCAGCGCGGCCCTGACCGCCTCGGCCCGCCGCCTTGCCCTCGGCACCGATTTCGGCCTGAAGTTCTACGAACGCGGCAAGCTGCTGTGGAAGGCCGACCTGCCGAGCCCGGTCTGGGCGGTCGCCATCGCGGAACAGGCGGGCTGGGTCGTCGCCGGTCTCGGCGACGGCACCATCCGCTGGTTCGACCTCGAGACCGGGCGCCAGGCGATCAGTTTCTTCCCCCATGCGGACGGCAAGCGCTGGGTCGCGACCACGGTCGAGGGCTTCTTCGACCATTCCCAGGACGGCGAGAAACTGTTCGGCTATGTCGTCAATCAGGTGAAGGACGGCAAACCACGCGGCGCCGAATGGGTCTCGGTCGACCAGGTCTATTCCGTCTTCTTCCGCCGCGATCTTCTCGTCGCCAAGCTGCGGCGCTCGGGCGAAAGCGAGATCGCCAGCACGGCGGCCAGGATCGGCGGCGTCGTCGCCGTCATGGACCGCGGCATGCCCCCCGGCATCACCATCACCGAGATCTGCGACGTGGTGCCCAACACGGCCGAGCAATGCCGCCCGGCCCCGGGCGACCGCGGCACGGCCGGCGACGCGATCGAAGTCGGCAGCGAACAGGTGCGCCTGAAGTTCAAGGCCACCGACCAGGGCGGCGGCATCGGCCGCGTCCTCGTCCGCCTCAACGGTGCGGTGGTCGAGGGCGGCGGTACCGCGCCGGCGGCGGCCAGCGGCGAAATCGCCGGCGAGCGGCTGGTCTCGCTCGGCCATGGCGCCAGCGAATTGCGCCTGTCCGCCTTCAACGGCGCCAATGAGATCGAGGTCGATCAGGCCCGCCAGCCGGTGGTGACCCTGACCGTACGCCGGGCCGAACCGCCGCCAGCGCCCCCCGCCGGGCCGGGCCCGGTGGCCCAGACGACGCCGGACACCCCGTCAGTCCCGGGCCCCCCCACGGGTCCGGGCAGCCCGCCGGCAACGGGCACGACCGGCCCCGCCCCGGGCGCCGGCACGACGGCGGCCCTGGGCGATCCGGCGGTCGAGGGCGGGCGGCTGCATGTCGTCGCCATCGGCGTCAACCGCTTCCGCTCGCCGGAAATCCCGCCGCTGGTCAATGCCGTCGCCGATGCCACCGGCATCGCCGAGGCGCTGGCCGGCCCCGCGACCGACGTCACCCTGCTGACCGACGAGAAGGCGACCCGGGACGCGATCCTGAAGGCGCTGGACGATCTCTCCGCCAAGGCGGGGGCGGACGATACCGCCATCGTCTTCCTGGCCGGGCACGGCGTGCCGGTCGAGGGGCGCTACTACTTCCTGCCCCACGATCTTTCGGTGAAAAGCCGGGACGGCATCAAGGAACAGGGCATCAACCAGGACGAGATCATCGCCGTCCTTTCCAAGCTGCGCGCCTGGCGCGCCGCCGTGGTGCTGGACACTTGTTTCGCCGGCCTGATCGCGGTCGAGGATTCGGTGATCCGCCAGACCGCCAACGATACCGTCGCACGCCAGCTGGTGCGGGCGTCGGGCCGCTTCATCCTGGCCGGTGCCGCCTCGAAGGAAGAGGCGCTGGACGGCATCAACGGCCACGGCGTCTTCACCAGTTCGCTGATCGACGGGCTGAAGGGCATGGCCGACACCAGCGTCCGCGGCAACAACGACAAGATCGTCGACATTTTCGAGATCGGCGAATTCACCAAGCAGCGGGTGCCGGAAATGGCCCGCCAGATCGGCAACGGCCACCGCCAGAGCCCGCGCTGGTTCTTCACCGGCTCCGACCTCTTCCCCCTCACCCGCCTCGGCACCGGGGGGTGAGGCGTCGCCGCTTTTCGCCATGGCCATCAAGACGACCCTCAGCCTCTCCGACCGCCACCGCCGTTTCCTGGCGGAAAGGGTGGCGCAGGGTGTCTATGCGACGGAGGACGACGCCGTCGCCGACGCGATCGAGCACATGATGCAGGACGAAGAGGCGATGGAGATCGCCCTCTCCGATCTTGCGGAAGAAATCCGCGCGCGGACGAAAACCGATCCCGCTGACTATATGGATCTCGATCAGGCCTTTGCCGCCGCGGGACTGGTCATCGCGGCAAAGCGTGACCGGTAACGGCCTGCCGGGCCTTCGAATGGTCCCTGCCGCCCCGACTCGGCAGCCCTTCTCAAGGCCGACGCGGCGTCAGATCGGTGACGCTTGATCGGGCCCGGTCCTGCCCCTAGTTTCCTTGTAACGACCGTTTAAAACAGGCAGGGGTTAGCCCGCGATGAAGTTCACCGGTACCGAGTCCTACGTCGCCACCGACGATCTGAAGGTGGCGGTCAATGCGGCCATCACCCTGCAGCGGCCCCTGCTGATCAAGGGCGAGCCGGGCACCGGCAAGACCGTGCTGGCCCAGGAAGTCGCCGGCGCCTTGGGCCGCGACCTGATCCAGTGGCACATCAAGTCGACCACCAAGGCCCAGCAGGGCCTTTACGAATATGACGCGGTCAGCCGGCTGCGCGACAGCCAGCTCGGCGACGACCGGGTGCACGATATTTCCAACTACATCGTCAAGGGCAAGCTGTGGGAGGCCTTCACCGCCAGCCCCGCCCCCATCCTGCTGATCGACGAGATCGACAAGGCCGATATCGAGTTCCCGAACGACCTGCTTCAGGAACTGGACCGCATGGAATTCTACGTCTACGAGACGCGGCAGACGGTGAAGGCGGCCGAGCGCCCGATCGTCATGATCACCTCGAACAACGAGAAGGAATTGCCGGACGCCTTCCTGCGCCGCTGCTTCTTCCACTACATCAAGTTCCCCGACCCGGACACCATGCGCCAGATCGTGGACGTGCATTACCCGGGCATCCAGCACGACCTGGTGCGCGAGGCCCTGACCGTGTTCTACGAGATCCGCGACGTGCCCGGGCTGAAGAAGAAGCCCTCGACCTCGGAACTGCTGGACTGGCTGAAGCTCCTGATGTCGGAGAGCCTGACCGCGGAACAGCTTCGCGAGCGCGACCCGAAGAAGCTGATCCCGCCGATGCATGGCGCGCTGCTGAAGAACGAGCAGGACGTCCATCTGTTCGAGCGGCTGGCCTTCCTCGCCCGCCGCCCCGACCGTCAGCCGCAGTAACCGCCGGACAGGGGGTGACCGATGTTCATCAATTTCTTCTACGAACTGAAGAACGCCAAGATCCCGGTCACCCTGAAGGAATACCTGACCCTTCTGGAAGCGATGCAGGCCGGGGTCGCCGACTACAGCGTGGATAATTTCTACTATCTGTCGCGCGCCGCCCTGGTGAAGGACGAGCGCAACCTCGACAAGTTCGACAAGGTCTTCGGCACCGTGTTCAAGGGGTTGGAGGCGGTCGGCGACGGCGTGACCGCGGAAATCCCCGAGGAATGGCTGCGGAAACTGGCCGAGAAGACCCTGACCGACGAGGAAAAGGCGCTGATCGAATCGCTCGGCGGTTTCGACAAGCTGATGGAAACCCTGAAGAAGCGCCTGGAGGAACAGAAGGAACGCCACCAGGGCGGCAACAAGTGGATCGGCACCGCCGGCACCTCGCCCTTCGGCGCCTATGGCTACAACCCGGAAGGCGTCCGCATCGGCCAGGACAAGAGCCGCAACAAGCGCGCGGTCAAGGTCTGGGACAAGCGCGAGTTCCAGAACCTGGACGATACGGTCGAACTCGGCACCCGCAACATCAAGGTCGCCCTGCGCCGCCTGCGGAAATTCGCCCGCGAGGGGGCGGAGGTCGAGTTGGACATGCCGGACACCATCCGCTCGACCGCCAACAATGCCGGCTGGCTGGACCTGAAGATGCGCCCCGAGCGCCGCAACAAGGTGAAGGTCCTGATCTTCTTCGACATCGGCGGCTCGATGGACAGCTATATCCGCCTGTGCGAGGAATTGTTCTCAGCGGCGCGCAGCGAGTTCAAGCACCTCGAATATTTCTACTTCCACAATTGCCTTTACGAGAAAGTGTGGAAGGACAACAAGCGCCGCCACACCGATACGCTGCCGACCTGGCAGGTGCTGCACACCTATCCCCACGACTACAAGGTGATCTTCGTCGGCGACGCCTCGATGAGCCCTTACGAGATCACCTATCCCGGCGGCTCGGTCGAGCATTGGAACGAGGAATCGGGCGAGATCTGGATGCGCCGGGTGCTGGACGTCTATCCCCATGCGGTCTGGCTCAATCCGACGCCGGAAAAGCATTGGAATCACACCTCCTCCATCGGGGTGATGCGCCAGGTGATGGAAAACCGTATGTTCCCGCTCACCCTCGGCGGACTCGACGCGGCTGCGCGCGAGCTGAACCGCTGAGGCGGGAGACTGGAATGTATCGATCCGCCATGTTCGCGGCGCTGGGCCTTGCGCTGCTCGCTTCCACCGGTCCGGCCTCGGCCGACCAGCGCGTCGAGGGCCGCTGGAGCCTGGACGTCGAGGCCACCGTCGCGGCCGCGAGGGAGAGCGGCGTCCCGCCCGAAGGCATCGCCCAGATGCAGCAGGAACTGGCGCCCATGGCCAAGGGCTTCTTCATGACCTTCAAGGGCAAGCGCCTCGAAGTGGTCGCCGGTCCCGACACCACCAATTGCGACTGGACCTGGGGCAAATACGATATCGTCCTGCCCAGCAAATGTCTGGACCAGACCGGCAAACCCAATGACCTCGACCCCGAGCGCGAGGCGATCGCCATGGTCGACGGCCGCCTGCACCTGCTGGACAAGCCGAGCAAGCTGTCGCTGATCCTGCAACGGCAGTGATCCCCGGCCGGCGGACAGCCGGCCGTTGCGCTTGACGACGGGATAGCACCGATCTGGGAACATCTGCTAAACTGTCCCTCTGTCCCGTCGGAGCCGTGAAGATGATTCCCCGCCTGCCCCTGATCCTGGCCCTGGGCCTTGCGGCCGCCGCCCCTGCCGGCGCGGCCGACGGCCCCGCGGGCCGCTATGCGCTCGACGTCGATGCGACCTATCAGAAGCTGGTCGCGGCCGGCAATGTCGACCCCAAGGCGCGCAGCCTGCTCGAACAGGCGAAGGCCCTGCTGGTCCTGGTGTTCCAGAACAGCACGGTTTCCTTCGTCAGCGGCGCCGCGCAGGGCAGCAAGGTCTCGGGCACCTGCAGCTGGCGCCTGGCGGGCACCGCCATCCAGCTCAGCCAGTGCCAGTCGGCGACCCCGGGCACGCCCTTCAACTTCACCGGCACCCTGTCGTTCGATGCCGCGGCCAATGCGGTCGCGGTCAGCGGGGCCAAGGCCAAGGCGCCGGTGATCTATCGTGCGGAATAGGGCCGCCCTGTTCCTGGCCGCCCTGCTGGTCCCCGCGGCGGCCGCTGCTGCCGAGGTCCAGGTCGAGGGGCGCTGGGTGCTGGATCCGGCCCTCAGCCTCGTCACCCTGACCGCGAACAATGCCGCCAGCCCGGCGGAGGCGGCCCAGGTGGTCGCCCTGTTCCGCGACGCGGAAATCCGCTTCAAGGGCGGGAACGCCCAGATCAGCGTCGGCCCCCTGCCCGTCACCTGCGGCTGGACCTGGGGCGAGGGCCGGGAAATCCGCCTGACCGCCTGCAAGGACAAGCGCCAGCAGCCGGCCCCGGCCGGGCCCGTGCGGCTTGAACTCGGCACCGACGGCGCCTTACGCTATGTCGAGGACGGCGGCTCGGCCCTGGCGTTCAAGCCCGCGCGCTGAACTGGCCTCGATCTTGCACGTTCACGCCGGTGGACAACAGGTAAGGACGAGCGGCTGCGACCATGGCCTATTCCATCGCCCTCGACGGCACGACCTGGCGTTTCCCCGACCTGCGCGACCTGATGGCCAAGGCCACGCCGCGCCGGTCGGGCGATGAACTGGCGGGCATCGCCGCCGAGAGCGCGGTGCACCGAATTGCGGCACAGATGGCGCTTGCCGATGCACCGCTTGCCGATTTCCTGAGCGCCACCTTCGTTCCCTACGAGACCGATGACGTCACCCGCCTGATCGTGGACGGCCACGACCCGGCGGCCTTCCGCCCGGTCGCCGCCATGACGGTGGGCGAATTCCGCGAATGGCTGCTGTCGCCCCTGGCGACGGCCGAGGCGCTGGCGGCGCTGCGCCCCGGGCTGACGCCGGAAATGGTCGCCGCCGTCTCCAAGCTGATGCGGGTGCAGGATCTGGTCCTGGTCGCGGCCAAGGTGCGGGTGGTCACCGCCTTCCGCAACACCATCGGCCTGCCCGGGCGCCTGGCCACCCGCCTGCAGCCGAACCACCCGACCGACGACAGCCGGGGCATCGCCGCCAGCCTGATCGACGGCCTGCTGCTCGGCGCCGGCGATGCCGTCCTCGGCGTCAACCCGGCGACGGACGGGGTGCAGGATTATATCCGCGTCGTCACCCTGCTGGACGATATCCGCACCCGCCTGAAGGTGCCGACCCAGACCTGCTGCCTCGGCCATGTCACCACCGCGATCAAGGCGATCGAACAGGGCGCGCCGGTCGATCTCGTGTTCCAGTCGATCGCCGGCAGCGAGGGGGCCAATGCCGGTTTCGGCGTTTCCCTCGCCCTTCTGGCGGAGGCGCGGGATGCCGCCCTCTCGCTCGGCCGGGGCACGGCCGGGCGCAATGTCATGTATTTCGAGACCGGCCAGGGCGCGGCGCTGTCGGCCAATGCCCATCACGATGTCGACCAGCAGACGATGGAGGCGCGGGCCTATGCGGTGGCGCGGCGCTTCGAGCCCCTGCTGGTCAATACGGTGGTCGGCTTCATCGGGCCCGAATATCTCTACAACGGCAAGGAGATCACCCGCGCCGGGCTGGAGGATCACTTCTGCGGCAAGCTGCTGGGCCTGCCGATGGGGGTGGACGTCTGCTACACCAACCATTGCGACGCCGATCAGGACGACATGGATGCCCTGTTCCTGCTGCTGGCCAATGCCGGGGTGAATTTCGTCATCACCGTGCCCGGCGCCGACGACGTGATGCTGAACTACCAGAGCCTGTCCTATCACGATGCCCTGGGCGCGCGGGAAATCACCGGCCGCCGGCGCGCCCCGGAATTCGAAGCCTGGCTGGCCGAGGTCGGCCTCGGCGACGGCGCCGGCCGGCTTTATCCCGGGGCCGAGCCGCTGGCCATGCGCCCGGCGCTGGCCGCCCTGGCCCACCGGCTGGATGCCGCGGAATGAGCGACGGCGACGACGGCGCCCTGATCCCCGCCCCCGCCAGCCTGGCGGACCTGCGGCGCCATACCGCCGCCCGGGTGGCGCTGGGCCGGGCCGGCAATGCCCTGCCGACCGCGGCCCACCTGCAATTCACCCTGGACCATGCCAAGGCCAGGGATGCGGTCTGGTCGGCGATCGACGGCACCCGCCTGATCGAGGCCCTGCGGGCCCGGGGCCTGAAGGCCGCAGGCACGGCCAGCCGGGCGGGCGATCGCGCCACCTATGTCCGCCGCCCGGACCTCGGCCGGCAATTGCCGGCGGAAACCGCGGCCGGCCTTCGGACCAGCCTGGGGCCGGCGCGCATCGTCCTCGTCATCGCGGACGGCCTGTCGGCGGCGGCGGTCGAGGCCAATGCCCTGGCCCTGGTCGATGCCCTGGCCCCCCGCCTCGCCGCCGAGGGGCATGGGATCGACGCGGCCGTTGTGGTCGAACAGGGCCGGGTCGCCATCGGCGATCCGATCGGCGCCGCCCTCGGGGCCGATCTGGTGATCATGCTGATCGGCGAGCGGCCGGGGCTTTCGGCGGCCGATTCGCTCGGCTGCTACCTGACGTTCCGGCCGGTGGCGGGGATGCCGGATTCAGGCCGCAACTGCGTCTCCAACATCCGGCCCGAGGGCCTGCCGCCGGCGAACGCCGCCTTCAAGATCGCCTGGCTGGCCCGCGAGGCCCTGCGCCGCGAACTGACCGGCATCGACCTGAAGGAAGAATCGGCGGCGGAACTCGCTGCGCGCCCCGCCGCCGCCCTGATCGAGGGGGCATAGGCCGGTCAGGATCCGGCCTTGGGCGGAATTGCCGCCGGCGCCGGAACCTTGGCCGGGACGAGAGGCGGGGGCGAAGCCACCAGACGGTCGAGATAGGCCCTGATATTCGCCTTCACCGCCCGGTTGATCGATTCCATCGCCCGGGTCACCCCGACGAAATCATAGTCCATAGGCACGGTCCCGGTGTTGGCCGCGACATAAGTGTCAATCACGGCCCCCGTCGCCCGGTCGATCAGGTCGTAGCGGGCGGCGACATCCGTCGACATGTCAAAGCCCATGCTCGGAATATCGAATTGCAGGATGGTCACGGTCAGGGACAATTTGGTCGCGGCATCGTCGTTGAACAGGGCAAGACGGCTCGCGGCGTCATTGATCGCCGACTGCCACAGCGACGGTACCTGCGCATCGAGAAAATCGATGCTGCCCTGCTTCTCGCCTTCCCCTGCCGGGGTGACCGAAACCGACTTCAATTCGGCATCGAACCGGGTCGCCACCGCCGGCAGTTCCGTCACCGTGAAGTTGAGCGGCGGCGTGGCATGACAGGCTGCGAGGAAAGCGGCCGCCAGAATCACGAACACAAGGCGCATCATTTTTTATAATTCCCCTTATGATTGCTTTCAGGGGATTGTTCCTCCGATCGGGCCGAGAGGAAACCAAAAAATGCGCCCGGGGCCGGGCGGCGGGCGCCGCCCGAAAATACGCCGGGGGCCGGGCGGCGATCACCGCCCGGCCGGCAGCGTCAGCGCGCGGTCCAGCCGCCGTCGATCGAGATCGAGGTGCCGGTGATCGACAGGGCATTGTCGCCGGACAGGAAGACGGCCAGGGCGGCGATTTCCTCGACCTCGACGAAGCGCTTGTTCGGCTGGGAGGCGAGGATGATGTCGCGCACCACATTCTCGACCGGCATGTTGTTCACCTTGGCCTGATCGGCGATCTGGGCCTCGACCAGGGGGGTGCGGACGAAGCCCGGACAGATGGCGTTGCAGGTGATCTTATGCTCCGCGACCTCGAGGGCGACGGTCTTGGTCATGCCGACGACGCCGTGCTTGGCCGAGACATAGGCCGACTTGAAGGGCGAGGCGACAAGGCCGTGGGCCGAGGCGACATTGATGATGCGGCCCCAGTTCCGCTTCTTCATGCCCGGCAGGGCGGCGCGGATGGCATGGAAGTTCGAGACCATGTTGATGGCGACGATCTGGTCGAACTTGGCGATCGGGAATTCGTCGATCGGGCTGACCAACTGGATGCCGGCATTGTTCACCAGGATGTCGACCGCGCCGAAGGCTTCCTCGGCGGTGGCGACCATGCCCGCGATCTCTTCGGGCTTGCTCATGTCGGCGGCGGAATAGATCGCCTTGACGCCGAAATCGGCTTCGAGGCCGGCGCGTTCCTTCTCGATATCCTCGGGCTTGCCGAAGCCGTTGATCACCACATTGGCGCCGGCCGCCGCCAGCCCGCGCGCGATGCCGAGACCGATACCGCTGGTCGAACCGGTGACGATGGCGCTACGCCCTTTCAACATGACAAGTCTCCTTGGTCTGTGCCGCGGCACAGCATGAACCGGCCCCGCGACAGTTTCGAGACCTAATCCGCGAATACGAGGGCCAGCAATTGGTCGAGGGCATCCGCTTCCGCGACGTCGAGGGCGATGTCCAGGACCTCTACCCACACGCGTTCGCCGGGGCCGAGGCGCGCCCCATCCTTGGCCGTGGTGACCGGCAGGGCGTCCAGCGCCGCCGCCTCGCGCCGCAGGGCGGCAATTTCGGCGGCGGTGAAGGCGTGATGGTCGGGAAAGGCGCGGGTCGCCGCCAGCACGGCACCGCAGGCGGCCAGCGTGTCGAAGAATTTGCCCGGCCGGCCGATACCGGCGAAGGCCAGCACCCGGCGGCCGGCGAAACGCGCCCCGCCGAGGGGGCGGATCGCGGCCCGGAACAGGGGCAGGGCGCCGGCCGGCGGCAGGGGCGCCGTCGCCGCGCCGATCACGACCACGGCATCGGCGCGGGCACGGGCGTCCGGCCAATCCTCGCGCAAGGGGCCGGCCGGAATCACCCGGCCGTTGCCGAGCCCGGCGCCGCCGTCGACGACGAGAAAGGACAGGCGCTTCTCCAGCGCCGGGTTCTGGAAACCGTCGTCCATAACGATGACGTCGGCCCCGGCGGCGGCGATCGCCCGCGCCCCGGCGATACGATCGCGCGCGACCCAGGCGGGCGCGACGGCGGCCAGCAGCAGGGGTTCGTCCCCAACCGCAGAGGCGCCCTGACCGCCGACCCGGACCACGCCCCGCGCCGTGCCGCCGTGACCGCGGGAGAGGAAATGCGGCCGGTGCCCGGCGGCGATCAGGCGGCGCGCGACCTCGATCGCGAAGGGGGTCTTGCCGGTGCCGCCCGCGGTCGCATTGCCGATGCAGATGACGGGAATGCCGGGGTCGAAGCCGGCCCCGCCCCGGGCCAGCCGGCGCCGGGCTACATGGCGCCAGAGCGCCGACAGGGGCGACAGCAGGCGCGCCCGCCAGCCGCCGTCCCCCGGCCCGGCCCAGAAATCAGGGGCGCGCATGATCGCCCGGCAGCAGGGCGAGCACGGCCCCCGCGACCCGGGTCACCACGCCCTCGCCCGCCGTCGCCACGGTGCGCGCCGCCTCGCCCAGGCGGGCGACCTCGTCCGGGGCCGCCAGCAGGCGCAGCAGGGTCGCGGTCAGCGCCGTATCGTCGCCGGTTTCGGTGACCGCATGGGCCTGGCGCAGGCCGGCCATGACTTCGGTGAAATTGCCCATATGGGGCCCGGTGACCACGGCGCAGCCGAGGCGTGCCGGCTCCAGCGGGTTCTGGCCGCCGTGGGGCACCAGGCTGCCGCCCATGACGACCAGGGGCGACAGGCGGCAGAAGACGCCAAGCTCGCCCAGCGTGTCGGCGACATAGACCATGGTCCCGGCGCCGACCCCCTCGCCCGCCTGGCGGCGCGCGACCGCGAGGCCGGCGGCGCGGATCTCGGCCGCCACCTCCTCGCCCCGCTCGGGATGGCGGGGCACGATCAGGGTGATCAGGTCGGGGATGTGATCGGCGATCCGCTTGTGGATGGCGGCCAGCCGCCCCTCCTCCCCCTTGTGGGTCGAGACGGCGAGGAAGCGGGGGCGCTCGCCCAGTTGCGCCGCCAGTTGCGCGGTGACCGCCGGATCCGCCGGCAGCGCCGGGGCATCGAGCTTCAGATTGCCGAGCAGGCGGATGTCGCCGGCACCGAGGTCGGCGAAATGCCCGCCGTCGCCGGCCGATTGGGCGGCGACGAAGCGGAAGCCGCGCAGCATGGCGCGGATCAGGCGCGGGCGCTTGCGCCAGCCCTCGAAACTCGCCGCCGACATGCGGCCGTTGACCAGGGCCATGGGAATGCCGCGCTTCGCCGTGTCGAGGACGAGATTGGGCCACAGCTCGCTCTCGATCCAGACCGCGGCATCGGGCCGCCAATGGTCGAGGAAACGGCGCACCGCCAGGGGATGGTCGACCGGCACGAACTGGTGAAAGGCGCCCTGGGGCAGCCGGGTCGCCATCATGGCGGCGGAAGTGACGGTGCCCGTGGTCAGCAACACGGAAAGGCCGGGCCGGGCGGCCAGCAGCGCCCGGATCAGGCCGAGCACGGATTGCGCCTCGCCGACGCTGGCGCCGTGCAGCCAGACCAGCGGCCCGGGCGGGCGCGGCCGGCCGGCGAAGCCCAGCCGCTCGCCGAGGCGGGCCGCATCCTCCTTGCCGCGCCGGCGCCGGCGTTCGAGCAGGGGGCGGACCAGCGGCGTCGCCGCCCAGGTCAGCAGGCGATAGAGCGCCGGGGTCATCGATGGGCCTTGGCCGAGCCGGGATCCGCCGGCTCGACGGGGGCGCGGCCCATGCGGCGGTCGGCCTCGCGGGTGAGGTCGTTCAGCGCCGCTTCGAGGCGCAGGCGCCAGTCCTCCATCCCCTCGGCATCGAGGTCGGGGGGCACATGCAGCGGCTCGCCCACCAGATAGAGACCGCGATTGAACGGCGTCGCCAGCAGGAAACGGTCCCAGGAGCGCAGCAGCGGCCCGCGCCGGACCGAGAAGGTGGCCGGGAACAGCGGCACGCCCCCGGCCGAGGCGGCGGCGATGGCGCCGACCTGGGCGCGCATGCGCGGCCCGCTGGGCCCGTCCGGGGTGAAGACGGCGGAGCCCCCGCCCTCGACCACCTGCAGCAATTCGCGCAGCGCCCCGACCCCGCGCTTGCGGCTGGAGCCGCGGACGGTGGAAAAGCCCAGGTTCTCGATCGTGCGGGCGATGAGTTCGCCGTCGGAATGGATCGAGATCAGCACGTTCAGCTGGCGCAGGTCGCGGCGGCGCATGCGCGCCATCATCATCAGCCGCCCGTGCCAGAAGGTCAGGACCATGGGCCGGTGCCCGCGCCAATGGTCGAGCAGGGCGCCGAGGCCCGGCCCCTCCTCGTCGAAGCGGCTGGTCAGGCGCACGAAACGGATATAGAGGCCGACCAGCAGGACCAGCAGCCCCTGGACGAACCCCGAGCGGGCGATCCGCTTCAGCAGCGGATTGGTCCGCCTATTCCGCTTCGGCCTGGGCATAGAGCCGTGCATAGAGACCGCCCTTCGCGATCAGTTCGTCGTGGCTGCCGCTTTCGGCGATGCGGCCGCCCTCGACCACATGGATGCAGTCGGCATCGACGATGGTGGACAGGCGGTGCGCGATCACCAGGGTGGTGCGGCCCTTCATCAGGCCCCGCAGCGTCGCCTGGATCGCCCGTTCCGATTCGGTGTCGAGGGCGGAGGTCGCCTCGTCCAGCAGCAGGATGGGGGCATCGCGCAGGAAGGCGCGGGCGATGCAGATGCGCTGGCGCTGCCCGCCCGACAGTTTCACCCCAGATTCGCCGACCACCGTGCCATAGCCCTGGGGCAGGCCGGCGATGAAATCGTGGGCGGCCGCGGCCCGCGCCGCCGCCTCCACCTCGGCCGGGGTGGCGCCCGGGCGGCCATAGGCGATGTTGGCGGCGATCGTATCGTCGAACAGGGTCGCTTCCTGGGCGACCAGGGCCATGGCGCGGCGCAGCGAGGCCAGGGTGGCCTCGCGGATATCCGTGCCGTCGATCAGGATACGCCCGGCACCCGGGTCGTAGAACCGGGGGATCAGGTTGACCGTGGTCGACTTGCCGCCGCCGGACGGGCCGACCAGGGCGACCGTCTTGCCCGCCGGCACGGTGAAGCTGACCCCCTTGAGGGCCGGCGTACCGTCGTTATAGGCGAAGCGGACGTCGTCGAAGCGGATCTCGCCCTTATCGAAGGCGATGTCGCGGGCGCCGGGGGCATCGGTCACCCGCGGCTCCACATCCTGCATGGCGAAGACCCGTTCCGCCGCCGCCAGGCCTTCCTGCCAGACATTGTTCAGGGCGGCGAGGCTGCGCAGGGGTTGATAGGCCATGATCATGGCGGCAAGGAAACTGGTGAAGGCGCCGAAGCTCATGTCCGTCGTCTGCGCCTGCGAGCCGCCGTAGAGGATGGCGGCGGCGATGGCGATGGCGCCGATGGCGTCGTTGATCGGCACGGTCGCCGCCTTGGTGCGCACGCCGCGCATCAGGTGGCCCAGCCGCCGCTCGACCGAGGCGCTGACCGTCGCCAGTTCGTCGGTCTCGCGGCCATAGGCCTTGATCAGGCGGGTGCCGTCGAAACGTTCGGTCAGGAGCGAGGACAGGGTCCCGGTCTCGGCCTGCGCCTTGGTCGAGACCTTGCGCGTCTTGCGGCCCATGCGGCGCATCACGAGGGTCGCGACCGGAAAGCCGACCGAGGCGACCAGGGCAAGCTGCCAGTTCTGGTAATACATGACGCCGACCAGCATCACGACCGAGACCGCATCGCGCAGGATGCCGACCACGCCCTTCGACACCGCCTCGGACAGGAGGCCGGCATCATAGAGGAAGGCGGACATCAGGCGGCCCGAATGAATGTCGTGAATCCAGGCGAGGTCGGCGCGCATGAAGCGGTCGAACAGGCGCAACTGGGTATCGGCCACGATGCGCTGGCCGACATAGGCCATCTGCACGCTCTGGATATAGTCGGCGACCGACTTGACGAGGGCGACGGCGACCACGGCCAGCGGCACGACCCAGAGCGCGGTCGGGTCCTTGTTGACGAAAATCTCGTCGATCGCGGGATCGAGCAGCCAGGCGAGTGCTGCGGTCATGCCGGCCACCAGCGCCATCATGAAGCCGGCCACCACCAGGCGCCCGGCATGGGGCCGGATCGCGCCCCGCAACAGGCGCCGCACGATCGAGGTCCGGGGGGCGGGCAAGGTCTCGGGCGTTTCAGTCGGGGCGGAAGCAGTGGTCAAATCGATACTCGTCCTGGCACGGTCGCGGCGATGGGCGTGGTGCGGCGGCCGGGACCCTAGCACGTCCGGCCCGGCACTCAAAACAGGCAGGTGGCACGGCTTGCCCCTGCCCTTCCCCGTCGCTATATGGTGTGGCGTCGCAGCGAGGAAAGCCGTTGTTCAAGCAATATACCCGGAAATACGGCGACAGGCTGCGCGCCGCCCGCGCGGACGGGCAAACCCCGTGGCGCCGCTGCCTTGCCTGGTTCGAGGCGCTGTTCGTCGATCACGGCGTGTTCCGCCTGCTGTTCTGGAACAAGCGGAAGGTCAGCGACCGCCTGTGGCGCGGCGCCCAGCCCCACCCCTGGCAGGTCCGGGCGCTGGGCCGGCAGGGCTTTCGCACCATCGTCAACCTGCGCGGTCCGCGCGACTGCGCCACCTATCTGTTCGAGAAGCAGGCCGCCGCCGAGGGCGGCATCCGCCTCGTCGATTTCGTCATGACCTCGCGCGAGCCGCCGTCCGCCGAACGGCTGCATGCCCTGAAGGATCTCTTCGCCTCGATCGACTACCCGGCCCTGATCCACTGCAAGTCCGGGGCCGACCGGGCGGGGATCACGGCCGCACTCTACCTCCTCGTCCACGAGGGGCGGCCGGCCGAGGAGGCGAAGCGCCAGCTGGCGCTGAAATACGGCCATATCGCGCAAGGCCGGACCGGCGTGCTGGACCATTTCCTCGATGCCTACATCAAGGCCCGCGATGCCGACGGCATCGATTTCTGGACCTGGGTCGACACGGCCTATGACCCCGTAGCACTCCGCGGCGAATTCCAGGCGGGCATGATCGGCAACCTGATCGTCGACCGCCTGCTGCGCCGGGAATAGGCGGATCGCTCAGGCGGGTTTCACCCTGACCTCGACCCGCCGGCACGACCTTGCGTGGCCGAGGCCGCGCTTCAGCGCCGGGAAGACCCGGGCGGTGGCGATCGCGATGGCCAGATCGGCCATGGCAGCCCGGCCCAGGCGGGCCTCCAGGGCCTGGCGCAATTCCTCCGCCTCGTCACCGCCGGCGGCGACGGCGGCGGCGAAACGATAGGTCAGGCTTTCGAGGTCGCCCATCGCCTCGGGCCGGCGGGCGACGGCGGCGCGCAGCAGGCCGGGGTCGACGCCGGCGGCCAGCGCCGCATCGACCGCGATCTGCACGCAGGGGCCGCAATCCTCGGTCTGGTCGGCCGCGATCCGGGAGAGATGCCAGAGGGCCGCGGGCGCATGGGCGCGATGCCCGGCCAGGGCCATGAACAGGCCGAACTTGCGGAATCCGGCCGGGCTGCTGTCGAGAATGTCGCGCAGCCAGTCGGCGGACTGGCCGAGCCGCCGCTCCGACCGGTCGATCAGGCGGGCATAGAGCCAGCGCAGCATGATCACGCCCTCCCCCGCACGGCGGCGACCGCCAGGATGACCAGAAGCACCGCCGGCACGCCGACGGCAAAGGGATCGAGCTGCAATTGCACGGGGGTGCAGCGCCCGGCCAGCCCGTCCAGGACATGGACCAGGGCATGGAAACCGTGAAACAGGGCTGCCGCCAGCGCGGTGCCGGGCAGCAGCCACGGCCAGCGCAGGCCCGCCAGCAGGCCGAGGCCGGTGGCCAGATAGGCGCCGCCGATATCGCCGATGAAATGGCGGTTGGGCGGCCCGGTGTCGGAGACACCGGGCACCGCCAGATACCAGTCGAACGGCGCCGCCAGCATGAACAGGCCGTTGGCGACGAAGCCGAGGCCGAGAACCAGGGTAAGAACGGAAAGCCATGAGGGAATGGGTCGCATCGTCGTCTCCTTCACCGTCATGACGAGACCGGCGATGCCTTTGTGACATCAGCCGATCAGGCGGGCGGCCACATCCTCGGGCGGGCGGAATTCCTTCAGCTTGTCCATCAGGCGCCGGTGCAGCGCCGGCCCGGCCGAGACGACGTTGCGGTGGCGCGTCACCGCGCGATTATAGGCGAAAGCCTCGCCCAGGTGGGTGGAGGCGATGCCGCCCGCTTCGGCGACGATGAGGTCGGCGGCGGCGATGTCCCAATCGCTCTTGCCGGTCAGGCTGACGGAACCGTCCTGGGCCCCGCTCGCGACCTGGCAGAGCGCATAGGCGATCGAATTGCTGGGCGAGATTTCGAGCGCCGGCCAAGGCGTCGGCCACAGGGCGGAGCGGAACAGGTCCACCGAACCGACCAGCCTTGCCCCGGACAGGTCGCCCCGACCGCTGACCGCGATCGGGGCCTCGTTCAGGGTCGCCCCCGCACCTTCCGCCGCCGCATAAAGCTCCTCCCGCGCCGGGTTGTAGACGACGCCGGCGATCGGCCGGCCCGCCTCGACCACCGCGACCGAGACGGCGTAATAGGGCCGGCCCTTGACATAGGCGCGGGTGCCGTCGATCGGATCGACCACAAACAGGCGCCCGGCGCCGAGACGGGCCGGATCATCCGCCGTTTCCTCGGACAGCCAGCCATAGCCGGGGCGGGCGCCGCCCAGCGTCGCCTTCAACTGTTCGTCGATGGCGAGGTCGGCCTCGGTGACCGGGCCGTGGCCCGGCTTTTCCCAGGTCTTGTAACCCTTGGCCTGATAGTCGAGCGCCAGCCGGCCGGCGGCGCGGGCCGCGGCGACCAGCAGGGCGAGATCGTCCTTCCCTGCCGCCATCACGCCCCGGCGATGGTCATGCCGTCGATGCGCACCGTGGGCGCATTGGCACCGAAGCGGAATTCGAGGTCGTTCGCCGGGGTCAAGTTCTGGAACATGTCCTTCAGGTTGCCGGCGATGGTGATCTCGCTGACCGGATAGGCGATCTTGCCGTTCTCGATCCAGAAGCCGGCGGCGCCCCGGCTGTAGTCGCCGGTGATGCCGTTGACGCCGGAGCCGATCAGTTCGGTGACATAGAAGCCGGTGCCGGTCTCGGCGATCAGGTCGGCCGGGGACAGGGTGCCGGCTTCCATGTGGATATTGCTGGCCGCCGGGCCCGGCGGGCCCGAGGTCCCGCGCGAGGCATGGCCGGTGGAGGCGAGGCCGAGCTGGCGGGCGGACGAGGTATCGAGAATCCAGGTGGTCAGGCGGCCGGCGTCGACCAGCTTGCGGGTGGCGCCGCGCACGCCCTCGCCGTCGAAGGGGCGGGAGCGATGGCCGCGCAGGCGGTAAGGGTCGTCGACCACGGTGATCCCGGGTGCGAACACCATTTCCCCCAGGCGGTCCTTCAGGAACGAGGTGCCCCGGGCGATGGCGGCGCCGTTGATCGCGCCGAGCAGATGGCCGAGCAAAGAGGACGACAGGCGCGGATCCAGGATCACCGGCGCCTTCACCGTCTTCACCTTGCGCGGGTTCAGGCGGCGCACCGCCTGTTCACCGGCCCGGCGCCCGATCAGGGCGGGATCGGCCAGATCGGCGCCGAAGCGGGCCGCCGCATGGTCGTAGTCGCGTTCCATCCCCGTGCCACTGCCGGCCAGGACCGAGACCGAGACCCCATGCATGGAATTGCGGTATTCGCCGGCAAAGCCGCCGCTGGTGGCCAGCCCGACCCGGTTGGTGCCCCAGCTTGCCCCCGCCCCTTCCGAATTGGTGACGCCTTCGACCGCGAGCGCCGCGGCTTCGGCCGCCGCCGCACGGTCGAACAGGACCTGGGGATCGGGCTCGCTCGGATCGAAGAGGTCGAGAGCGGGCGGCGCGGTTTCGAGCAGAGCCGGATCGGCGAGGCTGGCATAAGGATCGGGCGGGGCGGCCCGGGCCATGCCCACCGCCCGTTCGACCAGCCGGTCGATCGCGCCCGAATCGATTTCGGAGGACGACACGGTCGCCTGCGAACGGCCGACGAACACGCGCAGGCCCAGGTCGCGGGTCTCGGACCGCTCCAATTCCTCGAGACGGCCGAGCCGCCAGGAAACGCCGAGCGAAACCGCCTCGAAATAAAGTGCATCGGCCGCGTCGGCGCCGGCCCGGCGCGCACGGCCCAGAAGATCGTCCAGAAGGTCCAGCGGTTCGGCCATCGTTCCCATTACCCACAAAAATGTGGGGGGCATCCTAAAGGGATCAATGGGCCGCCGTCACCCCCAACGTCTTAACCGCTTACCCGGCCCGGGTCAGGCGGGGCCGATCCGTTATGAGCCGGGCGGTGCGCTCGTCCGCGCGCTCGCCGGCGGCGAGATAGAACAGGCGCTTCAGTTCCTGGCGGCCGCGGGTGACATTGTCCTGGATGATGCCGGTCATCAGCGACAGCACCGACAGCAGCATGACGCCGACCGAGACGATCAGGGTCGGGAAGCGCGGCACCAGCCCGGTCGAGAGATAGTCGACCAGCACCGGCACGAAGAAGGCGACCGCCAGCAGGGCGAAGAAGGCCGCGAAGCCGCCGAACAGGGCCAGCGGCTTTTCCAGCATCAAAAGGCGCAGGATCAGTTTCAGGATGCGGAAGCCGTCGCGATAGGTCGAGAGTTTCGACTGGCTGCCCACCGGGCGGGCCGAATAGCGCGTGGGCATTTCCGCCGTGGCGAGGCGGAGTTCCAGGGTATGCACCGTGATCTCGGTCTCGATCTCGAAGCCGCCGGAGAGCGAGGGGAAGGCCTTGACGAAGCGGCGCGAGAACACGCGATAGCCGGTCAGCATGTCGGTGAAGGTGCGGCCGAACAGCCGGGTGACCAGGGTGGTGAGCAGCCAGTTGCCGAAACGATGGCCCTTGCGGTAGGCCTCGGGATCGTCGTCCACCCTGGTGCCGACCACCATGTCCAGATTGTCGTCGATCAGGCGGCGCACCATGGCGGGCGCGGCCCCGGCGTCATAGGTCGCGTCGCCGTCGACCATGATGTAGATGTCGGCGTCGATGTCGGCGAACATGCGCCGCACCACATTGCCCTTGCCGCGATGGCCGACCTGGCGGACCACGGCGCCGGCGGCCCGTGCCACCGCCATCGTGTCGTCGGTCGACATATTGTCGTAGACATAGACGGTGGCGCCCGGCAGCGCCGCCTTGAAGTCGCGCACCACCTGTCCGATGGCGGCCGCTTCGTTCAGGCAGGGGACGATGACGGCGATCTCGCGCCCGGCGCCCGCATTCCAGTCCATCTCTCGCGATCCTTAATCTTCCGGGCCGGGCGCCTGGCGCCAGCCCTCCACCCGACATAACACCAGATGGCCCCAATTCGTTCCGGGCGCGGCGAAATGATGGGGCACGGGCGCGCAGTCGCCGAGCGTGGCCCCGGGCAGGAAGCGGGGCAGCGCCGCATCGACCCGGGCCCGGTCGGCCGGATCGTGAAGGATCAGGGCGGTTACGCCCGGCGCCGCCAGCGCGGCCCGGATCGCCCGGGCATAGCCGGCCGCCGTCTCGCCCGGGTCGATCCAATAGCCGTCGAAGCGGAGAAAGCGGATCTCGGGCGGAAAGGCGGGAATGACGAAGGCGGCCGGCGTCAGGCCCGCCATCAGCACCACCGTCCGGGCCGGATCGGCGATCGGCGGGACCGCCACCCCCGTGACATCGGCACCGAAGGCGACCCGCTCGGTCACCGGCGGGCGGGTGATGGCGGCAAGGGCGACCAGGGCCGCCAGGCCGAGCACCATTGCGCCACGGCGCGGCAGCAGGGCCAGGGCGGCCAGCACCAGCACCGGCCCCAGCATCTCGAAGGCCAGGACATAGCGGTAGATGGCAAAGCCGATCGACCACGGCACCAAAGTCGCCAGCACCAGCACGGCAAGGCGGAACCCTGCCCCGCGCCGCCGCAGCCCGCCCGCGAGCAGCACCAGGGCTGCGGCACAGCCGAGCGGCAGGCGCAGGTCGGTGAACGCCTGTTCGGCGGCGACGAAATCGACGATCCCGGCGAGCAGCGGCAATTGGACGCGCGGCCAGGGCAGGCGCGCGGTGAAGCCCGGATCGCTGAAGGTCAGGGCCGGCACATAGGGCGACTGAAAGATATCGTTGAAATAGGGCATCAGCGGATTGCCGAACTGCGCATAGAGCAGCGCCATCCACCAGCCCCCGGTCAGTGCCGTGCCGGCGATCCCGGCCAGCGCGAAGCCGAGCACGCGGCGAAAGCCGCCGGGCCGCCCGGCCGCGAACAGAATGACGGTCAGGCCGATGCCGAAGACGAAGGGGGCGAGCACGGTCTTCAGCCCGAAGCCGGCCCCGGCGAGAAAACCCGCCAGCAGCAGCCAGCGCGGCCCGGCCAGCAGGGCGGCGACCGCGCCCAGCACGAAGAGCGAGAGCAGATTGTCCCCCGCGGTCGAGCCGAGCAGGCCGATGTTCATCGCCCCGCCGATCCCGGCAAGTGCCGCCAGCGCCGCGAAGGCGCGCGGCCACTCCGGCAGCAGGCGCCGCGCGATCAGATAGAGGGGCAGGATATTCGCCCCCTGCACCGCCCCGAGGGCGATGCTGGCCGCAAGCGGGCCGAAGGCCCGTGCCGCAAGATAGAAGGGCACGTCGATCAGGGGATTGTGGAAGGTCGGCCCCATGAAGGCGGGCAGGACATCGACGCCGAGCCGCCCGCTCAGCAGGGCATGGGGCACATACCAGTGATAATTGCGCAGGTCCCAGCCGCCGTCCTGGCCCTGGAACGCCGCCCCCGCCCCGGCGCCCAGGATGCCGGCCAGCAGCAGCAGCAGGGCGCAGAGAAAATCGGTTTTTTCGGCGCGGTTCATCCGCGATATGGGATTCATCGGCCGTAACCCCTGTAACTTCGCGCGCAGCCCCCGCGAATTTCCCATCGAGGCCGGTGGAAAGCCGCCTCCTTCGCCAGTGATGACCCGTGGCGAGGCTGAAATCAACGTATCTGCTGGATGATCCAGGGGGATGACATGACCAAGACCGGTTTCACGCTCGCCGCCGCCGCGGCCACCTTCTTTGCCGCCGGCACCATCGTGCTGGCGCCCGCCGCCGCTTCGGCCAGCGAGGGCGTGCATTGTATCGGCGCCAATGCCTGCAAGGGCACCAGCGCCTGCAAGACCGCGACCAATGCCTGCAAGGGCCAGAATGCCTGCAAGGGCCAGGGCTTCACCCTGAGCAAGGACAAGGCGGAATGCGAGGCGGCCGGCGGCAAGGTCGGCTGATACCACCGCCACCCGTGGGGCCGGACCGCCGGCCCCACGCCCGCCGGAGAGACATCATGACCTTCACCCCCGCGATCAGCGGTTTCGGCCTCGGCCTCCGGGCCGAGCATTATGCCGATCTCGACCGCGACGGCGTCGCCGTCGACTGGCTGGAGATCATCTCGGAAAACTACATGGTGGGCGGCGGGCGGCCGCTCTACTGGCTGGACCGGCTGCGCGAGCGCTATCCCATGGTGATGCATGGGGTGTCGCTGTCGATCGGCGGCACCGATCCCCTGGACGAGGCCTATCTCGATGCCCTGGCCGGCCTTGCCGCGCGGGTGCAGCCGGGCTGGATCTCCGATCACCTGTGCTGGACCGGGATCGGCGGCACCAACCTGCACGATCTCCTGCCCCTGCCCTATACCGAGGCGGCGCTGGCCCATGTCGCCGCCCGCATCGACCATGTGCAGGAGCGGCTGAAACGGCCCCTGGTGATCGAGAACGTCTCATCTTACGTCGAATTCGCCGCAGCCGACCTCGGCGAGGCGCAGTTCCTGGCGGAACTGGTGGCGCGCAGCGGCTGCGAACTGCTGCTCGACGTGAACAATGTCCATGTCAGCGCCTTCAATCACGGCTTCGATGCCGAAGCCTTTCTCGATACCCTGCCCCGCCGCGCCATCCGCCAGATCCACCTGGCCGGCCACAGCCACCGGGGCGATTACATCATCGACACCCACGACGCGCCGGTCGCGCCCGCGGTGTTCGAGCTTTACGCGAGCGCCGTCCGCCGCTTCGGCCCGGTGCCGACCATGATCGAGCGCGACGCCGAGATTCCGCCCCTGGCCGATATGCTGGCGGAACTCGACGCCGTCCGCGCCGCCGCGCGGTGGGAGCGGGCGGCATGACCGCGCTGCGCACCCTGCAGGAAATCTTCGCCCGCGACCTTCTGGGCACGCCGGGCCTGATCGAGCCCCTGGTCGCCGACGGGCCCCGCGCCGGCCGAAGCACCAGGGCCGACGTCTATCGCCATGCCTATGCCGCCCGGCTGATCGAGGTCCTGGGCACCGACTTCCCGGTCACCGCCGCCCTGCTCGGGCCCGCGGGGTTCGAGGCGGCGGCGCGGGCCTATCTGGCCGAACACCCGTCCGAGGCGCCTTCGGTCCGCTGGCTGGGACGGCATCTGCCCGCTCACCTGCGGCTGCGGGGCTCCCCCGCCGCCGCCGATATGGCCGCCTTCGAATGGGCGCTGGCCAAGGCCTTCGATGCCGCGGACGGGGGCACGGTGACGGTCGAGACCCTGGCCGGCCTCGCACCGGCGCAATGGGCGGGGCTGCGCCCCCGCTTCCAGCCCGGCTTTTCCCGCCTCGCGGTGGATCATGCGGTGCAGGACGCCTGGGCGGCCCACCACGCGGGCGGGGCCCTGGCGCTGCCGGCCCTCGACCGGCCGCTATCCCTGCTGGTCTGGCGCCGCGCGCTCGATATCCAGTACCGGCCGGCGGCGGCGGGGGAGGACGATCTGATCGCCGCCCTTACCGGCGGCGGCACTTTCGGCGAGGCGGTGGAGACCGCTGGGATCGATCCGGGGACGGCGGTCAATCTTCTCGCCGGCTGGTGCGTCGCCGGCCTCGTCGGCAATCTCGACTTCTGAGATATTTTACAGGCGGCAACGGGGAACCCGAGGCCCGGCACGGCATTACACCCCCGTGACAGTATCGATCGGGGAGACTCCGCCATGGCACAGAACGGCAATCGCATTGCCCTGATCGATGGTCTGCGCGGCTATTTCCTCGTCCTCATGATGGCCAGCCACCTGCATTTCCAGGGCGGCGCCATGCTGCTGCGGGTGCATCACGGCGAGGGCGGCTTCGTCGAGGATGCCCAGGGCTTCGTCTTCCTGTCGGGCCTCGTGGTCGGCCTGACCTATGCCCGCATCCTGGCACGGAAAGGCGCGCCAGCCCTGACCGCCAAGGCGCTGTCCCGCGTCGGCGAGCTTTACCGCATGCTGTTGCTGACCCTGGCCGTGGTCATGGGGCTGGCCCTGGCGATCCCGCATGGGGCGGAAATCTGGGGCTGGCAATTGGGCAAGCTGGCGGAAGATCCGCTCGGCCATATCGGCGTCGCCGCCGCCCTGCTCTACCAGCCGGCCTATCTCGATATTCTGCCGCAATACATGCTCTATCTGGTCGCGGCTCCCTTCATCGTGCGCTGGACCGCGGCCGGCCACGGCCTGACCGTGATGGCGGCCAGCGCCGCGCTGTGGACGATCGCCCAGATGGGCCTGCACCTGCCGGCGATCGATGCGCTGGGCCGGCTGGTCGCCGCGGCGGACGACAACGGCAGCCTGCGCTCCTATTTCAATCCGCTTGGCTGGCAATTGCTCTTCGTCGGGGGCACGGTGATCGGCACCGCCGCCGCTTCGGGGCGCCTGAAGGCCGAGACCCTGCTAGGGCGGCACCGCCTGCCGCTGGTGCTGATCGCGCTGGCCATGGTGTTCGTCTTCGCCGCGGTCAGGATCGTGCACGGGCTCGGCCTGCTGGACGGCGAACTGGGCGCGCGGTTCTACCGCGGGCTGCGGCGCGAGGATCTGTCGCTGGTCTATGTCGCCAATTTCGCGGCGCTCGCCTATGTCTTCGCCTGGATGCTCTATAATGCCGCCAGCGAGGGATTGCCCCGGCCGCTCGCCTTCATCGGCTGGACGCTGACGCGGATGTTCACCGTGCCCTTCCTCGTCTTCCTCGGCCAGCATTCGCTTCAGGTCTATGCCTTCCACGCCATCGTCGCCTATGGCGTCGTCGCCCTCGACTGGTACGGCGGCCCCTTCGGCGAACTGACCAAGAGCGCGATCATCGGCCTTTCGGTGCTCAGCCTGCTGATCCCCGCGGTCTGGCACAGCTTGAACCAGCGCCGCGAGGCGGCGCGCACAAGGCCCACGCTCTCGACCCCGACCTGACGGCCGGTCAGCCGCAGACCTTGACGACGCCGCCGGCCGGCCCGATGCGCAAGGGGATGCTGACCGCGACCGCCTCGTCCGCCGGGCGCCCTTGGCGGGCGATGTGCAGGATGGTGCTGCCCCGGCGCTCCGGGACCAACAGGAAGCCGCTGTCGGTGCCGGGCATCGCCTGGATATGCACCACGCCGTCATCGGCGGCCGTCACCGACCACAAGCCCCCCGCGCCGGCGGGCAGCTGGAGCTGGAGATGCCGGGTCATGGTGATCTCGACCGGCCCCTCGTAAGCCTTGAGCGCCGCAAGGTCGGGCAGGTGCAGCGTGACATAGTCGATGCAGGCGGCGGCGGGCGCCGGCACGGCCAGCGCGGCAAGGCCGGCCAGCAGGAAGAACCTTCGATCGAAAGCCATGGCGAGACGCCCTTTGACGTTTCCGCCATGGTAGCCGGGACGGCAGGCGCCGTCTGTGCCCCGCTTCACAGGAAAGCGGGGCCGCCGGGACGGGCTTACATCCGTTCGATGATGGTGGCCGGGGCCATGCCGCCCGCCGCGCACAGCGTGGCCAGGCCGAGCGAGAGGTCGCGGCGCTCCATCTCGTCGAGCAGGGTGCCGAGGATGATGGCGCCGGTCGCCCCGATCGGGTGCCCCAGGGCCATGGCGCCGCCATTGACGTTGACGATCGCCGGATCGATGTCGAGATCGCGCATGAACTTCAGGGGCACGACGGCGAAAGCCTCGTTGATCTCGAACAGGTCAATGTCCTTGATCGACAGGCCGGCCAGGGCCAGCGCCTTCTTCGTCGCCGGGACCGGGGCGTTCAGCATCAGTTCCGGGCTGTCGCCGGCGGTCGCCAGCGCCCGGATGCGGGCGCGCGGCTTCAGGCCATGGGCCTTGGCGTATTCGGGCGAGGCCAGGATCACCGCGCCGGCGCCGTCGACCACGCCCGACGAATTGCCGGCATGGTGGATGTGCTCGATCTTCACGTCCGGGTAGGCGCGTTCGACCAGGGCCTTGTAGCTGGTGCCCTCCTCGTCCAGGGGATGGGCGTAGAGGGCCGCGAAGGCGGGCTTCAACTGGCCGAGCCCTTCCAGCGTGGTGCCCGGGCGGGGGAATTCGTCATGGCCGAGGGCCAGGCGGCCGTCGTCGTGATAGACGGGAACCAGCGCGCGGTCGAAATAGCCGTTGCGGATGGCGTGATCGGCGCGCCGCTGGCTTTCCAGGGCCAGCCTGTCCGTATCTTCGCGGGTGAAACCGTCGAGGGTGGCGATCAGGTCGGCACAGACCCCCTGGTGCGGCTGGGGATGAAGGTCGCGCAGGTGCAGATTGCCCGAATCCATGAAGCGCCCGCCGCCCAGGGTGGCGCCGTAGGACATGGATTCGACCCCGCCGGCGACGACGAGCTGCTGCATGCCCGACATGATGCCCATGGCGCCCAGGTTCACCGCGGTCAGGCCCGAGCCGCAGAAACGGTCCAGCGACAGGCCCGGGGCGTCATTGTCGAAGCCGGCGTCGAGGGCCGCCATGCGGGCGATGCAGAAGCCCTGCTTGCCGGCCTGGGTGCCGCAGCCGGCGATGACATCGTCGACATCCGCGGTGTCGAGGCCGTTCCGCTCCGCCAGCGCCTTCAGGACGTGGGACAGGATGCGCTGCGGGTGAATCTCGGACAGGCCGCCCTTGCCCACCTTGCCGATGCCGCGCGGCGTGCGCGCCGCGTCGATGATCCAGGCTTCGGTCATTTCGTCTTCCTCTCCGGCCTTGGTCTGCGCCAGTTGATTTAAATATGCGTTTAACAACTGCGGCCGCAGGATGCAAGAGGCTGAATTTCGGGATTGCGGGGGAATTCCGCACGGCCTATGCGGGACCGGGACAGAGGAGGATGCATGATCACGACCGAGACCCGGGAAAAGCTCGCCCGCATCGACGCCTTCATCCGCGAGAGCGTGATCCCTTACGAAAAGGACCCCCGCAACGGCGGCCACGGCCCGAGCCAGGATCTGGTCGATGAGATCCGGGCCAAGGCCCGCGCCCTCGGCTTGGTCGCGCCCCACATCCGGGCCGACGGCAGCCATGTCACGCATCGCGAGACGGCGCTGCTGCTGCGCGCCGCCGGCTATTCGCCGCTCGGCCCCCTGGCCCTCAACGTCATGGCGCCGGACGAGGGCAATATGTTCCTGCTCGGCAAGGTGGCGACGGCGGAGCAGAAGCGCCGCTTCCTGGAGCCGCTGGTCGCCGGCCATACCCGTTCCGCCTTCTTCATGACCGAGCCGGACGGCGGCGCCGGCTCCGATCCCTCGATGATGCAGACCGTGGCGCGCCAGGACGGCAACCATTGGGTGATCGACGGGCGCAAGACCTTCATCACCGGCGCGGACGGGGCGGCCTGCGCCATCGTCATGGCCAAGACCGACCAGGGCGCCACCATGTTCCTGACCGCCCTGCCCAACCCCGCGATCCGCATCGACCGGGTGCTGGACACGATCGACAGTTCGATGCCCGGCGGCCATTCGGTGATCGCCATCGAGGGGCTGCGCCTGTCGGCGGACGAAGTGCTGGGCGAGGTCGGCCAGGGTTTCCGCTATGCCCAGATCCGCCTCGCGCCGGCCAGGCTTACCCATTGCATGCGCTGGTGGGGCACGGCCAGCCGGGCGCACGACATCGCCACCCACTACGCCCTGAAGCGCCACGCCTTCGGCAAGCCGCTGATCGACCACGAAGGGGTGGGCTTCATGCTGGCGGACAATGAGATCGACCTGAAGCAGGCGGAACTGATGATCGACTGGTGCGCCGACGTGCTCGACACCGGCGCCGCCGGCACGGCCGAAAGCAGCATGGCCAAGGTCGCGGTCTCGGAAGCCC
Organism: Zavarzinia compransoris; assembly: GCF_003173055.1. Taxonomy (NCBI): domain Bacteria; kingdom Pseudomonadati; phylum Pseudomonadota; class Alphaproteobacteria; order Rhodospirillales; family Zavarziniaceae; genus Zavarzinia; species Zavarzinia compransoris. The sequence goes on along the minus strand of NZ_QGLF01000004.1, from coordinate 131,551 downwards.
TGTTCCGGGTCGCGGACCGCTGCGTGCAGATCCTGGGCGGCACCGGCGTGTCCCGCGACACGGTGGTCGAACAGGCTTTCCGCGAGATCAGGGCCTTCCGCATCTACGACGGCCCCTCGGAAGTGCACCGCTGGTCGCTGGCGAAACGCCTGAAGAAACAGGCCTCGGCTATTTCCGGGATATGATCCTGGGCCGCACCGCAAGCAGCCCCCGCAGGATCTGGCGCAGGAAACCGGGGCTGATCCTGCCGTGCAGAAAGGCCTCGCCCTCCCTTGCGTCGCGGACGTGCTGAAGGCCGTGCGGCCATGCCTCCTCGTTCAGTTCCGCCAGGATCACCCAGGACCGGGGCGCGGTGAGCCCCAGCCGCCGCTTCTCGAACTCGGGCAGTTCGAGGGCTGGGATTGCCGGCACCGGCGCCTTGGTGGTGATGGGAACATAGGTGACGGTTATGGTACCATGATGCAGGCCGGGCGATGTTTGGCACCATCGGGCTGGCCCTTCGCCCGCTCGTGATACCAGACGAAATCGTAGGAAACCACCATGCCCGGCTCAGGCCGCGGGGGCAGGGCCAAGCTCAGCCGCCCAGGTCTTTGAGCAGCGCAGCCATCGCCGCGCGGGTCCGCTCGGGCATGTCCTCGGCGGAAAACACGTTCTGAGTCGGACGGTGGCCGGGCAGCATGCCGCCTGCCGGCTTGCCGGCGCTGAACAGGGTGCGCACGCGGAAAATCCGGGCATCGACGAACCGGCCCGTGCCCGCGTCCCGATCAATACGGAGGCGCCCCATTCCCGGCGACGCCCCGTGCTGTCTGTGCGCCTTGTTCATCATCCCCTGAGGATGGCGGGATCGGCCCGCCCGGTCAACATGATCCCGGCAAACCCCTTGCCGCGGGGCTTGCCGGGACATCTGCCGTCGTCAGGCGACGGCGGCCTTCTTTTCCTTCTGAAGGTCGAGGGCGATGTCGACGATCATGTCTTCCTGGCCGCCGACCATGCGGCGGCGGCCGGCTTCGTAGAGGATGGCGCGGGTGTCGACGCCATATTCGCCCGCAGCCTTTTCCGCATGGCGCAGGAAGGACGAATAGACCCCGGCATAGCCGAGCGTCAGGGTCTCGCGGTCGACCCGGACCGGGCGGTCCTGCAGCGGGCGCACCAGTTCCTCGGCCGCATCCATCAGCTTGTAGAGGTCGCAGCCGGTCTTCCAGCCCTTCCGCTCCGCCGCCGCGATGAAGACTTCGAGCGGGGCATTGCCCGCGCCCGCGCCCATGCCGGCGAGCGAGGCATCGACCCGGATCGCGCCCGCCTGCACGGCGACCAGCGAATTGGCGACGCCGAGCGAGAGATTGTGGTGAGCATGAACGCCGCGCTGGGTTTCCGGCTTCAGCACGCGGTCATAGGCTTCCAGGCGCTCGCGGTAGGCGTCCATGTCCATGGCGCCGCCGGAATCGGTCACATAGACGCAGGTCGCGCCATAGGATTCCATCAGCTTCGCCTGTTTGGCGAGGGCTTCCGGATCGGTCATATGGCTCATCATCAGGAAGCCGATGGTGTCCATGCCGAGGTTGCGCGCCGCCTCGATATGCTGCTTCGAGACATCCGCCTCGGTGCAATGGGTGGCGATGCGGACCGAGCGCACACCCAGCGAATAGGCGTGCTTCAATTCTTCCACGGTGCCGATGCCGGGCAGCAGCAGGGTGGTGAGAACGGCGTTCTTCACCACGTCGGCCACGGCCTCGATCCACTCCCAATCGGTGTGGCGGCCGAAACCGTAGTTGAAGGTGCCGCCGTTGAGGCCGTCGCCATGGGCGATCTCGATGGCGTCGACGCCGGCTTCGTCCAGCGCCTTGGCGATGGCCTGGACATGGCCGAGACCATATTGGTGACGGATGGCATGCATGCCGTCCCGCAGGGTCACGTCCTGGATGTAGAGCTTGGTGGTGGTCGGATCGAGGCTCATCACGCGACCTTCTTCAAAATCTTGCGGGCGGCGATTTTCTCGGCGGTGCGGAGCCCGGCCGAGGTCATGATGTCGAGGTTGCCGGCATAGGCGGGCAGGTAATGCGCCGCCCCTTCGACTTCGAGGAAGACCGTGGTCTTGATGCCCTCGAAAGTGCCGTGGCCGGGGATATGCACCGGGTTGTTCGAGCCGAAATGCTCGAATTGCAATTCCTGCTTCAGGCGGTAGCCGGGGACATAGGAATTGACCCGGGCGATCTGGTCGCGGACGGCCTTCTCGATGGTCTTCTCGTCGGCGCCGGACGAGAGCGTGAACACCGTGTCACGCATGATCATCGGCGGTTCGGCCGGGTTCAGGATGATGATGGCGCGGCCGCGCGCGGCGCCGCCCACCTGCTCGATGCCGTGGCGGGTGGTCTCGGTGAATTCGTCGATATTGGCGCGGGTGCCGGGCCCCGCCGACTTCGACGAGATCGAGGCGACGATCTCGGCGTAATGGACCTTGGCGACCGAGGAGACGGCGGCCACGATCGGAATGGTCGCCTGCCCGCCGCAGGTGACCATGTTCACGTTCTGCGCCTCGAGGTGGACGTCGCCGTTCACCACCGGGATGACATAGGGGCCAATGGCGGCCGGGGTCAGGTCGACCATGACCTTGCCGGCGGCGGCGCAGACGTCGTTGTGGCGCTTGTGGGCACCGGCCGAGGTGGCGTCGAAGACGATGCCGATCTCGGGCCAGACGGGCAGTTTCTGCAAGCCTTCGATGCCTTCGTGGGTGGTCGCGACGCCCAGGCGCTGGGCGCGCTTCAGGCCGTCCGATTCCGGATCGATGCCGACGAAGGCGCCCATCTCCAGAATGTCCGAATTCCGCATGACCTTGATCATCAGATCCGTGCCGATATTGCCCGAACCGATGATCGCCACCTTCACCTTTTCGCTCATGGCGTTCCTCCAAGGGGTGCGATTGCGGGTCGGATCATGGCCGCGGCCTGCCGCCCCTGTCCAACGCGCCGCCGGAGTTCTGCTCACAGCATGAGAAAATGAATCAGGCGCCCCGCCGCTGCATCGCCCCTTGGGTGAGGTAGAGGTCATAGGTCGCGGGGTCGTTCACGCGCATGGTGTCGCCGCCGGCGAGGCGCCGGACCTGCTCGATCCGGGTCATATGGCCGGTCTGGGTGTTGAAGGCATGGACATGGGTCCAGGACCAATAGGGATGAGCACCGTCCATCACCCGGCCCTTGCCGTCGTCATAGAGCGAATAGGCCCCGTCGAAGGAACGGAACAATTGCCCCCGCCGGTCGAAGCTGACCATGGTGATGGGCAGCATGGTGCGGAGATCGAAACGCACCTGCTTCTTCGAGATCGGCGCCCGGGGGTAGCGGACCGGCTCCGCCTCGACCGTGATCGCCTGGGGCACGAGTTCGACGACCGTATCGTAGAAGGTCTCGCCCTTCGGCCCGCCGTGGGTGCCGCGCGCCCAATTGTCGGCGGTCGAGGACCAGTTGCCGGACAGGGCGGCCAGCGCCGGGCCGGTGCCGACCACCCGGTAATTGCCCCAGGTGAGGTAGGGATCGCCCGCCGCCCAGGCATCGGAGAGATAGAGGTCGGAGCCGGGCAGCATGGGCTCGAAACGCTGGTTGGTGGGAAAGCGGCGGATGCGCTTGAACTGCGGCACGTAACCGAAGAGGTCCGGGAATTCCCGCTGGTCGTAGGGCCAGATGTTGAGGAAGGACGAGCCGCGGACATCGTCCGGCGCGGTGAAGATGATGGACTGGAAGCGCATCTTGTCTTCATGGCCGGGCAGATAGGGCTTCGGCTCCATCGCCACGCGGGCGACCGGGCTCATCTCGGCCCAGCAGCCCTCGTAACGGTAGTCGACCCTGCCGCTGGTGCCGACGTCGCATTCCTTGATGGCATAGACCGAGGCATCGTGCCGGCCCCAGGACAGGGTCTGGCCGGCAAAGGCTTCGAGCCCGTCGGTCGAGGCGGGAAAGGGATGGCCGCCGATCCAGGGCCGGCCGTCGTCGGCCCGGATGTTGCCGTCCGCATCGAGCCGGGCCCTGCCCTTGTTGCGCAGGGTCGCCTCGACGTATTCCCACGGCGACAGGCGCATGATGTCGGCGGTTTCCCGCGCCAGCACCAGGCGCCGCCCCATGTCGTGGACCTGCACGACCTGGATGGGATCGAGCAGGTCGCGGACGAGATCGACATTGCCGGCATCGATCGTATCGCCCGGCTTCAGCCGGCCCTTGCTGTAGACCTCGATCGAGAGCAATTCGTCCGGATAGGCGGCATCCGCCCGGCCGGTCCGGGCGATCGCCTGCCACAGGGGCATAAAAACCCCTGCGGTTACGGCGCCCCGGCCGAGCTGGTCGAGGAAATGGCGGCGCGAGAAGCCCCGCCCGTAACGCCCGAGATGCATCGGCGTCAGGGCGCGAAGGCGGTCAGCGGCAGCAAGGCGGGCCCGCCGGTGCCGGTCAGCAGCCCGGTCAGCGTCTCCGTCAGCCGCCCGCCCAGGGCCTGCATGACCGCGGGATCGCCAAGGCCCTGGAGCAGCGACGGCACCAGCATGCCCAGCAACTGGTCGGGCTTGGCCGCGCCGAGCAGGTAGAGCACCGGTTCCGCCGGCAGCAGGCTGACGAGGTCGCCGACCAAGGGCAGGGCGGCGACCGAATTGTCGCCGGTCGGCAGGTCGCCGATGCGCAGCGTCTCGGGCGAGAGGATTTCCGTCAGGCTGCCCAAGAGGTCGCCCAGCACCGGGACGCCGTCGAGCGGCGTGCCGGTGGAACCCGCTGGCAGGATCCCGGCCAGCAGATTGCCGAGCGGCGCCTGTTCGCCCTCGGTCGAGAGCAGGTTGCCGAGGAGATCGGTCAGGGCGGAGGCCGGATTGTCCGCGCTCGCCCCCGACAGCAGGCCGCCCCCGGTCGCGGGCGCCGGCGCCGCCTCGATCCCGCCGAAGGCGGTGCCGTTCTTCATCGCCCCCGCCGCGGCCGTGATCAGGCGCAGGCCGGTGCCGGGCGAGGCCACGAAACTGTTGGGCCGCCCCATGTTGCGGTGGCGATAGATCAGGCTCGGCCCCTCGGCCGCCGCGCCGTCGCCGGCCGCGGGCGCCTGGTCCGGCGCCCCGGTATAGAGCCTGAGCCCCAGCATGCCGACCGAACCGCCATTGTCGAACCCGCCCGCCGCATAAAGCGAGAGGCCGCTTGCCGGCGCGACCAGATATTCGACGCTGAGATCGCCGCCCAATTCGCTGGCCTCGGTATAGGAAAAGCCGCCGGCGACCCGAAGATTGGGCGAGGCGTAATAGGCCAGGCCAAGACGGCCGCCGAAGCCGCCGTCGACGATATCGCCGCTCTGGATCCCGGCCAGGGCTTCGATGGTGACCTGGTCGAGGTAGTATTCGCCGATCACCGAAACCCCGAACTGGGACGCATCGTCCACCTGCAAGGCGGTGACGGAAAGCCCGATCAGATGGCTTTCGGGCTGGCGGAAGAAGAGTTGCGCCGCGCCGCCGTAGAAGCCCGTTTCCGACGCCGCCTTGCCGACGATGCCGTCGATCTGCAGCCCCAGCCGCGACCCCAGGGGCAGGGTCAGCGACGCCCCGCCGCCATAGAGACCGCCGGATTCGTCGCCGCCACCGAAGGCTTCGATCTGGAAGCTGGAGGCGGCGACCGCGGCCCCGTCGGCTGCCGCCTGATCCTGCGCCGCCGCAAGCGATACGGCCCCGATGGCAGCCCCAAGCGATGCTGCCGCCCACAGACCCTTCCTTGTCATTCTCCCACCCCTCGCGTTCCCGCCTGTCCCCTTGGCCCGGGCTCGGGCCTGGGGCTTTCTGTTTGTGTTCGAGCCCTCGCCGCTTCGCGGGCGACGCTTCATGCTAGCGGCCGCGACAGGGAGCCGCCCTCCCCCCATAAGAAGGGATCCCGCCCCCATACGAAGGGATCCCGGCGGGCCGGCCGGTTTACAACCGATCGATCCGCTCACATGATGAGAGAATGAAGAACGATCCCGAAAGCGGCACCCTGGCCCTCGACCGCGCCCTCGCCCTTTTCGCCGCGGTCTTGCGCGACCGGGGGCGAACCTCGCTGGCCGAGATCGCCCGGGCGGAGCACTTGCCGGTTTCGACCGCGCACCGCCTGATCGCCGCCTTCGAGCGCCAGCGCCTGATCGCGCGCGGGACGCGGGGCCGTTACATTGCCGGCATGGGCCTGCTCGAACTGACGCCGGACCGGCGCCACGTCCTGGCCCAGGCCAGCCGCCCGGTCCTGCGCAAGCTGGCCAGGGCGGAGAAGCGCACGGCCCATCTCGGCATCCTGGAGGCCGAGATGGTGACCTATCTGGTGAAGGAAGCCGGCGGGCCGGCCTCCGTCTTCACCCGCGAGATGATCCAGTTCGAGGCCTATTGCACCGGCATCGGCAAGGTCCTGCTGGCCGGCCTCGAGCCCGCGCATCGCGACCGCTATCTCGCCGGCGGCCCCTTCGTCCGCCTGACCCCGACCACGATCACCGATCCCGGCGACCTGCGCCGCCATCTGGCCGATATCGCCGCGCGGGGCTTTGCCATCGACGATGCCGAAATGGCCGACGGGCTGCATTGCGTGGCGGTGCCGGTGCGCGACGGCCAGCGCCGGGTGATCGCGGCGATTTCCCTGTCCAGCACCGGCGATGCCGACGACGAGGCCCTGTTCGCCGCCCTGAAGACCGCCGCCGCCCGGATCGAGGCCCGGCTCTATCCCGGCTGATGCCGCCGTGATATTCTTGTTTTGTTCTTTGGCGGACTCGGCATCATGACGTCACCCACCCCCGCCGTGCGCAAGATCATCCATATCGACATGGATGCCTTCTATGCCTCGGTCGAACAGCGCGACGATCCCCGGCTGCGGGGCTTGCCGGTCGCCGTGGGCGGGGCGGCGGCGCGGGGCGTGGTCGCCGCCGCTTCCTACGAGGCGCGGCGCTTCGGGGTGCATTCGGCCATGCCCTCGGTCACGGCGCGGCGGAAATGCCCGGCGCTGATCTTCATCCGCCCCCGTTTCGAGGTCTACCGCGCCATTTCCGGGCAGATCCGCGCCATCCTGCTCGATTATACCGATCTCGTCGAACCGCTGTCGCTGGACGAAGCCTATCTCGACGTGACGGCGGACAAGCGGGGCATCGGCTCCGCCACCAGGATCGCCGGGGAGATCCGCGCCCGCATCAAGGCCGAAACCGGGCTGACCGCCTCGGCCGGCGTCTCCTACAACAAATTCCTGGCCAAGCTCGCCTCCGACCACAGGAAGCCGGACGGCCTGTTCGTGATCACGCCGGACCAGGGCGCCGGCTTCGTCGAAACCCTGGACATCGCGAAGTTTCACGGCATCGGCCCGGCCACGGCGCGGCGGATGCACCAGTTCGGCATCCGCAGCGGGCTGGACCTCCGGGGCGCCGAGCTCGGCTTCCTGCAACGCCATTTCGGCAAGGCCGGCAGCCATTACCACAATATCGCCCGCGGCATCGACGAGCGGCGCGTGACCGCCGACCGGCCGCGCAAATCGATCAGCGCCGAGAATACTTTCGCGGACGATCTCCACGCCCTGCCGGCGGCCGCGGCCGAACTCGCGCCCCTGGCGGACAAGGTCTGGGCCTATTGCGGCAAGACCGGCACCCGCGGCCGCACCGTCACCCTGAAAGTGAAATTCAGCGATTTCCGCCAGCAGACCCGAAGCCGCACCCAGGCCCTGCCCATCGCCGGACGCGACGAACTTCTGGTCCAGGGCACCCGCCTGCTGGAACCGCTGTTCCCGGTCCGGCGCGGCATCCGCCTGCTCGGCCTCGGCATTTCCTCGATCGCGGAGGCGGCGGGGGAAGACGCCGCGCCCCAACTGGGCCTGTCGCTGTAGCGCCTGCGGGCGTGCAGTGGTGGGCCGCGCCGCGGGCGTCACGGCACCCAGCCCGGCAGGGCCGAGGCCTGCCGGACCCAATCAGCGAATCCCGCCTCGTCGATGGGGTCGCCCTCGTGGAGATGGACATAGCGCACCTCCTTGTCCTTGGAGGCGACGGGGGGCACGGGGTGCAGCGACGTGCCGCGGAAGAAGGCGATTTTGATGTATCTGGCGAAGCAGTGATAGCTGAGAAACCAGCCCTGCCCCGCGATGCCGTAGAAGGGCGAATTCCACCGCACCGCCTTGACCACGCCGGGCATGGCGGCGATATAGGCCTGCACGGGGGCATCGCCGTCCGCCTTGGCGATCTGCGGATTGCCGCCCGAGAGCAGGACCGGCCCGGCGTCTCTTTTCCTGGCCATGCCTCCGCCCTCCCGGTCGCCGCGATTGCCCGGGGCGCATCATAGCCTATCCCCGCCCGCGCGTGTCCCGCGGCGCCACGCCGAACAGCGCGCGGTAGGCCCTTGAGAAATGCGCCGGGCTGACGAAGCCGCAGGCGACCGCAATCTCCGCCACCGTCAGCGCCGTCTGCCGCAGGAGGGAGCGGGCGCGCTCGAGGCGCAGGTTCTGGTAGTAGCGCCCGGGCCCCATGCCGAGCGCCGCCGAGAACAGGCGTTCCAACTGCCGGGGCGACAGGCCGGCCAGCGCGGCCAGCGCGTCGCGCGGCAGGGGTTCCTCGATCCGGGCCTCCATGGCGGCGATGACCCGGGCGAGGCGCGGATCGGCCAGCCCCAGGCGGTCGCCCGGGTCCATGCGCTGGGCGCTGCCGCCCTCGCGGATGCGGTTCTGCAGGAACCATTCGTTCACCTGGGCGGCAAGGCCGGGGCCGTGGTCGCGGCCGATCAGCGCGTGCATCATGTCGATGGCGGCGATGCCGCCGGCGCAGGTCAGGCGCCCCCGGTCGATCTCGTAAAGCGTGCCGGTCAGGTTCAGGCGCGGGAATTCCTCGCGGAAGGCAGCGGCATGTTCCCAATGCACCGTGCAGCGATAACCGTCCAGCACGCCCGCCCGGGCCAGGACCACCGGCCCCCCGGAGACGCCGCCGAGCCGCACCCCCTGGCGCGCCAGCAGCCGCAGCCGGGACAAGACCGCCGGCGCCTGGAAATCGATGCGGTTGCCGCCGGCGCAGACGATCAGCGTGTCGATCTCGGCCCGGCGCGGCAGGCCGCCATCGACCGCCACCGCCATCCCGGTCGAGGCCCGGACCGCCTGCCCGTCCGGGCTGAAGTGCCGCCACGCATAAAGCCCGCGCCCGGCCAGCAGATTGGCGGCCCGCAACGGCTCGACCGTGGAGGCATAGGACATGAGGGCAAAGCCCGGCAGCAGCAGGAAGCCGAAGCGGTGCGGCAGGGCTAAGTCGCTGTCAGTCATCATCATGTCGCCTACAGTCATGCCGGGCGGGGCGGGGCCGGTCAATGCTCGATCGTCACTGCCGGGGCCCTTCATGCGCCATTCGATCCTCAGCCTTGCCCTGAACGCCCTGAGCGGCCATCGCCGCTGGCAGCCGACCTGGCGCGACGCGGCCCCGAAACCCGCCTATGACGTGGTGATCATCGGCGGCGGCGGCCATGGCCTCGCCACCGCCCATTACCTGGCCAGCCGCTATGGCATCGCCAATGTCGCGGTGGTCGAGAAGGGCTGGATCGGTTCCGGCAATGCCGGGCGGAACACCACCATCATCCGCTCCAACTACCTGCTGCCGGGCAACAACCACTTCTACGAACTGTCGATGAAACTGTGGGAAGGGCTGGAGCAGGAGTTGAACTACAACGCCATGGTCAGCCAGCGGGGCATCGTCAACCTCTATCATTCCGACGGCCAGCGCGATGCCTATGCCAGGCGCGGCAATTCCATGCGGCTGCACGGCGTCGATGCCGAACTGCTGGACCGGGAACAGGTCCGGGCCATGGCCCCCTTCCTCGATTTCGACAATGCCCGCTTTCCCATCAAGGGCGGCTTGCTGCAACGCCGGGCCGGCACGGCGCGGCACGATGCGGTCGTCTGGGGCTATGCCCATGCGGCGTCCAAGCGCGGCGTCGACATCATCCAGAATTGCGAGGTGACGGGCTTCCTTCACGACGGCGGGCGGATCGCCGGGGTCGAGACCACCCGCGGCACCATCCGCGCCGCCAAGGTGGGCATGGCGGTGGCCGGCCATTCGTCGCGGGTCGCGGCCCTGGCGGGCTTCCGTCTGCCGATCGAAAGCCATGTCCTGCAAGCCTTCGTCTCGGAGGCCCTGAAGCCGCTGATCCCCGGGGTCATCACCTTCGGCGCCGGGCATTTCTACGTCAGCCAGTCCGACAAGGGCGGCCTCGTCTTCGGCGGCGATATCGACGGTTACAATTCCTATGCCCAGCGCGGCAACCTGCCGGTGATCGAGGATGTCGCCGAGGGCGGCATGGCCCTGATGCCCATGATCGGGCGGCTGCGCCTGCTGCGCGCCTGGGGCGGGATCATGGACATGTCGATGGACGGCTCGCCCATCATCGACGCCAGCCCGGTGCCCGGCCTCTATGTCAATGCCGGCTGGTGCTATGGCGGTTTCAAGGCGATCCCGGCCTCGGGGCTGTGCTTTGCCCATCTGCTCGCCCGGGGGGAACCGCACCCGACCGCCGCCGCCCTCCGCCTCGACCGGTTCGAGCGCGGCTATCTGCTCGACGAAAAGGGCCAGGGCGCCCAACCCAACCTGCACTGAGGACGGTCCGCCATGCGCCTGCCCTGCCCCTTCTGCGGCCCGCGCGACAGCGCGGAATTCGCCTATCTGGGCGATGCCGCCATCGCCCGCCCCGATGCCGCCGCCCCGGACGCGCCGCGCCTGTTCTACGAGGCCACCTACCTGCGCGACAATCCGGCAGGGCCGCACCGGGAACATTGGTATCACGCCGCCGGCTGCCGCCAATGGCTGGTGGTGACCCGCGACACCACCAGTCACGAAATCCTCGCCGCCGCCTTCGCGAGGCAGCCGTGAGCGGCCGGCGCCTGCCCCACGGCGGCCTGATCGACCGTGGCCGCCCCTTGGGCTTCAGCTTCGACGGCCGGGCCCTGACCGGTTACGCCGGCGATACGCTGGCCGCCGCCCTGCTCGCCAACGGCGTGCGCCTGGTCGGGCGATCCTTCAAGTATCACCGCCCGCGCGGCATCGTCACCGCCGGGTCGGAGGAACCGAACGCCCTGGTCGAATTGCGCGACGGCGCCCGGCGCGAGCCGAACACCAAGGCGACCACGGTCGAATTGTTCGACGGCCTCGCCGCCGCCAGCCAGAACCGCTGGCCGTCGCTGGGTTTCGATGTCGGTGCGGTCAACGGCCTGCTGTCCCCCCTCTTCGTTGCCGGCTTCTATTACAAGACCTTCATGTGGCCGGCGGCCTTCTGGGAAAAACTCTACGAGCCGGCGATCCGCCGTGCCGCCGGCCTCGGCCGGGGTGCCGGGGTGGCGGACCCGGATCATTACGAGAAAAGCAATGCCTTCTGCGATGTGCTGGTGATCGGCGGCGGGCCGGCCGGCCTTGCCGCCGCCCTGGCGGCCGGGCGGGCCGGCGCCCGCACCATCCTGGCCGACGAGGATTTCCTCTTCGGCGGCCGCCTGAACGGCGAGCGGCTGGAGATCGACGGAAAGCCCGGCGCCGACTGGGCGGCGGCGGCGGTCGCGGAACTGGCCGGCCTGCCCCATGTCACCCTGCTGCCGCGCACCACCGTCTTCGGCGTCTTCGACGGCGAGACCTATGGCGCCGTGGAACGGGTGGCGGATCACCTGCCGGTGCCCGGCCCCCACCAGCCGCGCCAGCGCCTGTGGCATATCGCGGCGCGGCGCGCGGTGCTGGCGGCGGGCGCCGTCGAGCGCCCCCTCGTCTTCGGCGGCAACGACCGGCCGGGGGTGATGAGTGCCGCCGCGGTGCGCACCTATCTGAACCGCTTCGGCACCGCCCCCGGCAGCCGCGCCGCGATCTTCACCACCGGCGACGACGGCTGGAAGACCGCCGCCGACCTTGCCGCCGCCGGCATCGCCGTCGCCGCCGTGATCGACACGCGCGACCGCATCGATCCCCTGCTGTCCGCCCTCATCGATGCGCCGGTGCTGGCCGGCGCCGCGGTCACCGCCACCAGGGGCGGCCGCTCGCTGGCCGGGATCACGGTCCGCGATGCCTTGGGCCGGCGGCAGGGGATCGACTGCGATCTTCTGGCCGTTTCGGGCGGCTGGAACCCGACCCTGGCGCTGACCACCCACCTGGGCGGCAAGCCTTACTGGCGCGACGATCTCGCCGCCTTCGTGCCCGGCGAGCGCCTGCCGCCGGGCATGGCGGTGGCGGGCGCCGCCGCCGGCCGCCTGGCCCTGGCGGATTGCCTGGCGGACGGTTTCCGCCTGGGCACCGATGCGGCGGGCGGCACCCATGCCCCGCCCCTGCCCCCGACCGGCGAGGACCGCAGCGCCGCCACCGCCCTGTGGCAGGTACCGGGCAGCAAGGGCAAGAGTTTCGTCGATTTCCAGCACGATGTGACCGACCGGGACGTGGCGCTGGCCGCGCGCGAGGGCTTCCGCTCGGTCGAGCACTTGAAGCGTTACACCACGCTGGGCATGGCGACCGACCAGGGCAAGACCGCCAATGTCAACGGCCATGCCCTGATGGCGGCGCAGACCGGGCGCGGCATGGCCGAGACCGGCACCACCCGCTTCCGCCCGCCCTTCACCCCGGTGGCGCTGGGCGCCCTGGCCGGCCACCACCGGGGCCGGCATTTCAAGCCCACGCGCCTTGCCCCCTCCCACGGCTTCGCCGCCGAACTGGGCGCCACTTTCGTCGAGGTCGGGCAATGGCTGCGCGCCCAATGGTACGCCCGCCCGGGCGAGAACGACTGGCTGGCCACCGTCAACCGCGAGGTGAAGGCGGTCCGCGCCGATTGCGGGATCTGCGACGTCTCCACCCTCGGCCGGATCGAGATCCAGGGGCCGGATGCCGGCGTCCTGCTCGATTTCGTCTATGCCAACACTTTCTCGACTCTCACCCCCGGCAAGGCGCGCTATGGCCTGATGCTGCGGGAAGACGGCTTCGTGATGGACGACGGCACCTGCGCCCGCCTCGGCCCCGATCGCTTCATCCTGTCGACGACCACCGCCAATGCCGCCAAGGTGATGCAGCATCTCGACTATTGCCGCCAGGTGCTGCGCCCCGGCCTGGACGTCCATTGCACCTCCGCGACCGAGCATTGGGCGATGTTCTCGGTCGCCGGGCCGCGCTCGTGCGCCCTGCTTCAGGAGATGCTGGGCGAGACCTTCGACGTCGCCGCCCTGCCCCACATGGGGGTGGCGCAGTTTCGCTGGGCGGGCCTATCGGTGCGGCTGTTCCGCCTGTCCTTCTCCGGCGAGCTGGCCTATGAGATCGCGGTGCCCGCGCGCTATGGCGAGGGGCTGATGCGCCGGCTCTGCGCGCTCGGGGCGACCCCCTATGGCACCGAGGCGCTCGGCGTCATGCGCATCGAGAAGGGCCATCCGGCGGGCAATGAATTGTCGGGCCAGACCACGGCCGCCGATCTCGGCCTCGGCCGGATGCTGTCGACGAAGAAGGATTTCATCGGCCGCGTCCTGGCCGCCCGGCCCGGCCTGACCGATCCCGACCGCCCGGCCCTGGTCGGCTTCCGCCCCCTTGATCGGGCGAAGCGCCTGCGCGGCGGCGCCCATTTCCTGGCCAAGGGGGCCGCCCCGGCGATCGAGAACAGCGAGGGTTACATGACCTCCGTCGCCTTTTCGCCGATGCGCGGCCATTGGATCGGCCTCGGCCTGCTGGCGCGCGGACCGCAGCGGATCGGCGAGACCGTGATCGCCCATGATCCCTTGCGCGACGGCGACATCGAGGTCGAGGTCTGTTCGCCCGTCTTCTACGATCCGGAGGGGAGCCGCCTGAATGGTTGAGATTGCGGCCCGCAGCGCCTTCGCCGGCCTGCTGCACCCGATCGGCCCCGCGCCCGCGCGCCTGACCGTCGCCGAGCGCGCCGATCTCGGCCTCGCCGCCGTCGCGCTGCGCCCCGGCGGGCGCGACGAACTGGCCCGACGCCTGCGCGCGCGCCATGGTCTCACCCTGCCGGCGGGGCCGCGCGCGACATTCGCGCCCGGCACCGCCCTGATCGCCACCGGCCCCTCGACCTTCCTGCTCGCCCGCGACGGCGGCATCGATGCCGAGGCCCTGGGGGACGATCTGGCCGGCTGCGCCACCGTCACGGACCAGAGCGATGGTTACGGCGTGCTGCGCCTGTCCGGCCCCGGCACCTTCGAGACCCTGGCCAAGGGGATCGCGGTCGATTTCCACCCCGTCGCCTTCGGCCCGGGCGGGGCGGCGGTGACGAGTTGCGCCCATATGGGCGTCATCCCGTGGCAGGTGGACGCGGCACCGACCGTCGAGATCGCCGTGTTCCGCAGCCTGGCCGGCAGCTTCTGGGATTTCCTCGCGGCAAGCGGCGCCGCCGGCGGTATCGCGGTCTAAACAGCGGCGAGATCGCGGCGCGAGAGGTCGATGATGGCATCGACCACCTTGAGGGCGGTCGCCGTCGCCTCCTCCCGCGTGACCCCCGGGGTGCGCAGCCACCATTCCGAGCCGGATTCGGCGGCGCCCATGATGGCATAGGCATAGGGGCTGACCACCCGGCGGGCGATGACCTCCGCCACGCCCGGCGGGGCGAGGCCGGCCAGGGTGATCGTGGTGATCTGGATCAGGGCGGCGCGATAGCCCCGGGCTTGATCCGTCGCCGGCCCCTCGCCGCGCATGGCGGCCAGGATCACCTGCCAGTTCGCCTTCTGCTCGTACAATTGGCCGACCAGGAGGGTGACCGTGCGGCGGAACCGTTCCGCCGGGTCGGGGACATGGGCCATGGCCATCAGGCCCGCCATCATGATCGTGCCGGTGCGCTCCACCAGCGCCGCGATCAGCCCCTGCTTCGAGCCGAAATAGCTGTAGATCATCGGCTTGGTCACGCCGCAGGCCGCCGCCACATCGTCCATCGAGGTGGCGTGAATACCCTCGGCGGCGACGATTTCCGCCGCCACCGCCAGCATCTGCGCCTCGCGCGCCGCCCGCGGCAGGCGCCGCCCGGCGGCCGGCCGGCTGATGTTCCCTGCGCTCACCGGATCCCCCGAAAGACCATTGACAGAACCTTACTCCATAGTAACTTACTTTCAAGTAATAAAGCCCGATCGGGTTGGCGCCCGGTCGAGCCGGCGGAGGAGCATCGAGCAGCCCATGACGATTTCCGTGGACATCCACCGCGACAAGCGGGAGGTGATCGCCGCCGCTTACGACCGGGTTTCCGGCCTGATGGACGACCTGCCCGCGACCCTGGCCCATTTCCCCAGCCTGGAGACCTTGGCACCGCTCGGCGACGAGCGCTACCACTGGAAACTGTCGCCGCTGGGTCCGATCACCCACCGCGTCCGGATCGATTTCGCCACCGCCTTCAAGGTGGAGCGGCACAAGGGCCACCTCAGCTTCGAACCGGTGAAGGGCGTGGGCAGCGCCGCGATCGGCGGCCGCATCCTGCTGCAGCCGCTGGACGGCGAGCGCACCCAATTGCAGATGACGATCAAGGGCACGGTCCATGTCCCCCTGTCCTTCCTGCTAAAGCCCCTGGCGGCGCCCATCGTCGCCCGCGAATTCAACGGGTTGGTCGACGGTTTCGTCGCCAATCTCCAACGCGCCCATCTCTGACCGCGGAGGCCGCCATGCCCATTCCCGCCGCATCCGAACAGCTGGACGCCTTCCGCGCCGCCCAGCGCCTCGCCTATGACTGTGCGGCGGCGATCGCCGCCGAGCTGCGCCCCGGCATGACCGAGCGCGAAGCCGCCGGCCGCATGAAAGCCTGGGCCGAGGACCATGGCGTGCGCGACTGGTTCCACGAACCCTTCGCCTGGTTCGGCGACCGCACGGCCTTTCGCGGGCTGATCGCGGTCAAGGCGCTGCGCGGCTTCAACCCCGCCTTCCTGCCCGGTTTCCGCCGGCTGGAGGAAGGCATGCCCTTCATCCTGGACTGCGCCCCGGTGGTCGGCCAGGCGGTGGCCGACATCGGCTATGCCGGCGCCCTCGGCTTCAATCCGGTGGTCGAGCAATTGCTGGACGACCTGATGGCCCACCGCGCCCTGATCGTCGAGCGGGTCTCGGCCGGCGACAGCATGGCGCAGGTTTCCCGCGCCGTCGACGCGCTGTGCCGCCGCCAGGGGGTGGAGCCGCGGCATCATGCCTATCCCTTCAACGTTCTCGCCCATCGGGTGGAACTGCTGCCGGGCGGCCCCAGCCGGTTCAGCGTCGCCCAGTTCGGGCTGCGCGCGATCCGCGCCCTGCGCACCCAGGTGGCCGAGGGCAAAAGCGCCGGCTGGTCGCCGCTGTGGTCCAGCGCCGAAACATCGGACCATCCGCCGGTGCCCGGCCTCTGGGCGGTGGAACCCCATCTCGGCTTCCGCGACACCGGCGCCAAATTCGAGGAATTGCTGGTGATCCGCGAGGACGGTAGCGCCCATTGGCTGGACGACGACCTGCCCCATGTCCGGCGCTGGGCCGCCCGCCAGCAACAGAAGGCCGCGTAATCATGGCAATCTCATCCGCATCCGCCTTCCGCGTCGATTCCGGCGAGGTGACCCTGGCCGGCCATGTCGCCGGGCCCGAGGGCAAGCCGACGATCGTCCTGATCCACGGCTATCCGGACGACAGCACGGTCTGGGACGGCGTCGTCGCCGACCTCGCCCGCGACCACCGGGTCATCACCTATGACGTCCGGGGGGCCGGGCTTTCGGGCGCGCCCTCGTCCGGCCGGGGCTATCACCTGGGCCGGCTGATGGCCGATCTCGCCTCCGTCCTCGATGCCGAGGCGCCGACCGGCAAGGTTCACCTGGTCGGCCACGACTGGGGGTCCATCCAGGGCTGGCAGGCCCTGGTCGATCCGCGCACGCGGGTGCGCATCGCCTCCTATACCTCGATTTCCGGCCCGTCCCTGGACCTTGCCTTCAGCGCCATCCGGCAAAGGGTGAAGGACGAGAAGCTGGCCGCCCTGCCCCCCCTGCTCGGGCAATTGCTGAAGTCCTGGTACATCCTCGCCTTCCACCTGCCGGTGCTGGCGCCCACCCTGTGGCGGGCCGGCATCGCCCGCCTGTGGCCGCGCATCCTGAAGCTGACCGACGGCATCGAGACCGAGGCCCACCCCGGCCAGCTGCGCGACGGCGTGAACGGCATCAACCTTTACCGCGCCAATTTCCGCGAGCGCATGTTCGGGCCGAAGACCCCGACCATCGAACAGCCGGTGCAACTGCTGGTGCCGACCCAGGATCCCTTCGTCTCGCCCGCCATCTTCGACAACCTCAGCGATCACGTGCCCCTGCTGACCCGGGAAGACGTGCGCACCGGCCACTGGCTGCCGCTGACCGACCCCGCCCTGATCGCCGACCGGGTGCGCCGCTTCGTCACCCATGTCGAGACCGGGGCGGATTGCGCGGCGCTGGCCCAGGGCCGGCGCCGGGCCGCCCGCCACCGCCGGGGGGCCGGTCCCTTCGCCGGGCAGCTCGCCCTGGTCACCGGCGCCGGCAGCGGCATCGGCCGGGCGACCGCGCTGGCCCTGGCCGCCAAGGGCGCCGACGTGATCGCCACCGATATCGACCTCGACGCCGCGGAACGCACCGCGACCCTGGCCCGGCTGGTCGGGGTCGAAGCCAGCGCCCGCCGCCTCGACGTGGCCGATGCGGCGGCGATGGACGCCTTCGCCCAATGGGTGGACGAGACCCTGGGCGCCGTCGATATCGTCGTCAACAATGCCGGCATCGGCCTTGCCGGCGATTTCCTCGATACTTCGGCAGAGGACTGGAAGCGCGTGCTGGACGTCAACCTCTGGGGTGTCATCCACGGCTCGCGCCTGTTCGGCCAGCGCATGGTGGCGCGCAAGATGCGCGGCCATATCGTCAATGTCGCCTCCGCCGCCGCCTTCATGCCGGCGCGCGGCCTGTCCGCCTATGCCACCACCAAATCGGCGGTGCTGATGATGAGCACCTGCCTGCGCGCCGAACTGGCGGACAAGGGCATCGGCGTTTCCGCCATCTGCCCCGGGCTGATCGACACCGGGATCACCGACCGCACCACCTTCGTCGGCGTCACGGCCGAGGAACAGGCGCGCAAGCGCACAAGCGCATCGCGCCTCTACGCCCGCCGGGCGCTGACCGCGGACAGCGTCGCCGCCGATATCGTGAAGGCGATCGAGGGCGACCGGCCGGTCGCCATGGTCGGGATCGAGGCGGTGGCCGGCCACCTGCTCGGCCGCCTCTCGCCCGCCC
The DNA here is from genome assembly GCF_003173055.1 of Zavarzinia compransoris. Classification (NCBI taxonomy): domain Bacteria; kingdom Pseudomonadati; phylum Pseudomonadota; class Alphaproteobacteria; order Rhodospirillales; family Zavarziniaceae; genus Zavarzinia; species Zavarzinia compransoris. The sequence goes on along the minus strand of NZ_QGLF01000004.1, from coordinate 113,390 downwards.
TGCTGCGCCGCCTCGCCGGCGCCGACCTGATGCCGAAGTAACCGCGAAGGATCATGGCCATGACCCCGTACAAGATCGTCCCGCGCAAGGTGAGTTTCGACTGGAAGGGCACGCCGCCGCAATGGATCAAGGGCGAGCCCTTCGTCTCCCATCTCGCCAACTCGACCCATATCCTGCTGCCCATCGTCGAGGCCTGGTTCTGCCAGGTGTACAAGGAAGCGCTGCCCCACGTCACCGACGACAAGCTGCGCGAGGACGTCATCGCCTTCATGCGCCAGGAGGCGATCCACGGCGGCGCCCACAAGCCCCTGGCCGAGCATTTCCTGAAGTTCGGCATGAATATCGCGCCCGGCGTCGCCCGTACCCAGCGCATCGTCGATCGACTGGTCGGGGATCCGGAACGGATCTTCGGCCTGATCCCGGTGAAGCGCCTCGGGCTCGGCAAATGGTGGCTGGACACGCGCGTCGGCATCATCGCCGCGGGCGAGCATTTCACCTGTATCCTCGGCCGTTTCATCCTGGAGAACCAGGAACTCGACAAGCTGGAGCCCGACGCCACCATGCTCGACCTGCTGCGCTGGCACGGGGCGGAGGAAGTGGAGCACCGCGCGGTCGCCTTCGATCTCTATAAGGACATGACCGGGGCGCCGATCGCCCACCGCGTGCTGGTGCTCGGCTTCATCCTGCCCTTCCTCACCTGGTACTGGGTCGAATCCACCCGCTACCTGATGAGCCAGGACCCGACGATCGCCAAGGTGCCGGGCTTCTTCACGGAATGGCGCAAGGCCTCGGCCCGGAACATCATCCCCTCGGCGCGGAGCCTGATCGGGGCGAGCTGGCGCTTCCTCACCCCCGGCTACAACCCGGAACACGAGGCGGATACGGAGATCGCCCTCGATTACCTGGCGCGCTCGCCGGCGACGAGACGGAAGACCGCCGCCGCCTGACCGCGCTCAGCCGGCGGCGAGTTGCGCCGCCAGCCTGTTGTGCCGCTCGATCGTCACCGGCAGGTCGATGGTGGCCAGCTGCCCGTCGCGCACCACGACCCGGCCGTCGACCACGGTGAGCGCGGCACTGGCCGGGGCACAGAAGACGAGGGCCGCGACCGGATCGTGCAGGGCCCCGGCAAAGCCGACGCCCGACAGGGAAAAGGCGGCGAAATCCGCCGCCTTGCCCGCTTCCAGGGAACCGATGTCGTCCCGGTTCAGCACCCGCGCGCCGCCGATGGTCGCGATTTCCAGGGCATCCCGCGCGGTCATGGCGGCGGGGCCGAAGCCGACCCGGGCCAGCAGCAGGGCCTGCCGCACCTCGCCCAGCATATGGCCGCCGTCGTTGGAGGCGGAACCGTCGACGCCCAGCGCCACCGGCACCCCGCGGTCGCGCATGCGCCGGACCGGCGCGATACCGGAGCCGAGGCGCATGTTGGAACAGGGGCAATGGGCGACGCCGGTGCCCGTGCGGGCGAAGAGGTCGATCCCCGCCTCGTCCAATTGCACGCAATGGGCATGCCAGACGTCGCGCCCGGTCCAGCCCAGGTCCTCGACATATTCGGCCGGCGTCATGCCGAATTTCTCCCGGCTGTAGGCGATGTCGCTGGCGTTTTCGGCCAGATGGGTGTGCAGGGACACGCCATAGGCGCGGGCCAGCGCCGCCGCCTCGCGCATCAGGTCGCGGCTGACCGTGAAGGGCGAGCAGGGCGCGACCGCGACCCGCTGCATCGCCAGGGGTTCCGGGTCGTGATAGGTCTCGATCAGGCGCCGGGCGTCGGCCAGGATCGCCCCTTCCGCCTCGACCACGCTGTCGGGCGGCAGGCCGCCCTTCGAGGCGCCGACGCTCATCGCGCCGCGGCAGGCGTGGAAACGCATGCCGATCTCGCCCGCCGCCTCGATAGAATGGTCCAGCCGGCAGCCGTTCGGGTAGATGTAGAGGTGGTCGCTGGTGGTGGTGCAGCCGGACAGCAGCAGTTCGGCCATGGCGACCTTGGTCGAGACGCCGATCATCGCCGGCGTCAGCCGGGCCCAGAGCGGATAGAGGCTGGTCAGCCAGGTGAACAATTCGCCGTCCTGCGCCGCCGGGACGACCCGGGTCAGGCTCTGGTACATGTGGTGATGGGTGTTGACGAGGCCGGGGATGACGATCTGGCCCCGCGCCTCGATCACCTCGTCCGCGGTCGCCGGCAGGTCGGCGGTCGGGCCGACGGCGACGATGCGGTTACCCTCGGCGTAGAGGCCGCCGTCCGGGATTTCCCGGCGTGCCCCGTCCATGGTCACGAGCCTGTCGGCATGGCGAAGGAGCAGGGTTTTCGGCATCGGACCCCTCTAGACTTTGGTCTAATTCATGCACCAATGCACCTTGGCCATGCGAAAGCGCAAGGACACAGCGACCCGCGAAGCGGTCTATCTATCGGCAATCCATTAGGGACGAGCTGGCGGAGTCGGTCATGTTGTCAGAACGTATCAGATTGCACAGCCTGCACGACAGGGTGGTCTCGGCCGACGAGGCCGCCGCCCTGATCGAAGACGGCATGATCATCGGCATGAGCGGCTTCACCCGCGCGGGCGAGGCCAAGGCGGTGCCGCTGGCGCTGGCCGAGCGGGCCAAGCGCCAGCCGATGAAGATCACCCTGATGACCGGCGCCTCCCTCGGCAACGACCTGGACAAGACCTTCGCCGAAGCCCATCTCCTGTCGCGCCGCCTGCCCTTCCAGTCCGATCCGGCGATGCGGAAGGCGATCAATGCGGGCGAGGTCATGTTTATCGACCAGCACCTGTCGGAAACGGTGGAAATGCTGCGCTCGAACCAGTTGGGCCCGATCGATTACGCCATCGTCGAAGCGATCGCCATCACCGAGGACGGCGGCATCGTCCCGACCACTTCGGTCGGCAATTCGGCGACCTTCGCCATCCTGGCGAAACAGGTGATCGTCGAGATCAACGTGAACCAGACCCTGGCGCTCGAAGGGGTGCACGACGTCTATATCCCGACGCGCCGCCCGCACCGCGAGCCGATCCCGGTGCTGAAGCCGGACGACCGCCATGGCACGCCCTATATCCCGATCCCGCCGGAAAAGATCGCGGCGATCGTGCTGACCGGCAAGAAGGACAGTTCCTCGAACATCCTGCCGCCGGACGCCGAGACGCAGGCGATCGCCGGCCACCTGATCCGCTTCTTCGAGGGCGAGGTGGCGAAGGGCCGCCTCGGCTATAACCTCCAGCCCCTTCAGGCGGGCATCGGCACCATCGCCAATGCGGTGCTGCACGGCTTCATCGACAGCCCGTTCAAGGACCTGACGATGTATTCCGAGGTGTTGCAGGACAGCACCTTCCAATTGCTCGACGCCGGCAAGATGCTGTTCGCATCCGGCGCCTCCATGACCCTGTCCAAGGAGATGGAGGCCCGGGTCCTGCCCGCCTTCGCCACCTATCGCGACCGGCTGGTGCTGCGCCCGCAGGAGATCTCCAATCATCCGGAGGTGATCCGCCGCCTCGGCATCATCGCCATCAACACGGCGCTCGAGGTCGATCTCTACGGCAACGTGAATTCGACCCATGTGAATGCCACCCACATGATGAACGGCATCGGCGGCTCGGGCGATTTCGCGCGCAATGCCTATCTCTCGATCTTCGTCACCAAGTCGGTGGCGAAGGCGGGCGCCATTTCGTCGATCGTGCCCTTCGTCACCCATGTCGACCATTGCGAGCACGACGTCGACCTGATCGTGACCGAGCAGGGCCTTGCCGACCTGCGCGGCCTCGCCCCGCGCGAGCGGGCGCAAGCGATCATCGACCATTGCACCCACCCGGATTACCGCCCGGCCCTGCAAGCCTATTTCGACGAGGCGAAGGCCCGCGGCGGGCACACGCCCCATGTGCTGGAACGGGCCTTCGCCTGGCACCTCGCCTATCGCGACCGGGGCACGATGAAGGCGGCCTTCTGAGAGGCCGGACACGACAAGGGCGCCGGCGGTAACCGCCGGCGCCCTTTTTCTTTGCGCTTGCTTATTTCCCGGCCAGTTTCTTCCGGGCGGCCTCGTCATCCATCAGTTCGTACCACATGGCGTTGAGGACGGCGAAGGCGGCGGCCAGCGGCAGGCCGAGCAACCAGGCGAAATACCACATCTGTCTTTCTCCTTGTCAGTAGGCGTGACCGCCCTTGCGGGTGATGTCGGCGGCTTCGACCTTGCCCCACAGGATCTTGTAGACCCAGGCGGTATAGGCCAGCACGATCGGCAGGAAGATGACGACGACGCCGAGCATGATGAACAGCGTGAGGTGGCTCGACGAGGAATCGAACACCGTCAGGCTGGCGCGCGGATCGATCGAGGACGGCAGGATGAAGGGGAACATCGACAGGCCGACGGTCGAGATGATCCCGAAGATCGACAGCTTGCTGGCCAGCAGGGTCAGGCCTTCCTTGCGCGCCCCGAAGCCGACGAAGGCGAGGAAGGCGCCGAGAAGCCCCAGCACCGGCGCGATCAACATCCAGGGATGAGCGCCGTAATTGGCGAACCACGCCCCGGCGACGACGCTGACCGTCTTCGACAGGGGATTGGACGGCCCCGCCCCGTCCTGCACGCTGGTGATCACATAGCCGTCGACCATGAAATAGAGCGCGACGCCGCCGAGCGCGAACAGCACGACGCTGGCGAAGGATGCGCCCTGGCCGAAGCGCCGGGCCCGTTCCTGCACGGCACCGCTCGTCTTCAGCATCAGCCAGGCGGCGCCATGGGTGACCAGCATGGCGACCGAGAGCAGGCCGCACAGCAGGGCATAGGGGTTGAGCAGGGCGAAGAACGTCCCCTCGTAGACGATGCGGAGATCGTCCTCGAGCCGGAACGGAACCCCCTGGAGCACATTGCCGACGGCGACGCCGAAGATCAGCGCCGGCACGAAGCCGCCGACGAACAGGGCCCAGTCCCAACCGCTGCGCCAGGCGGCGCTGTCCCGCTTGCTGCGGTACTTGAAGCCGACCGGGCGCAGGATCAGCGCGGCGAGGATCGCGAACATGGCCAGATAGAAGCCCGAGAAGGACACGGCGTAGAGCTGCGGCCAGGCGGCGAAAATGGCGCCGCCGCCGAGGATCAGCCACACCTGGTTGCCTTCCCACACGGGCCCGACGGTGTTGATGACGATGCGCCGCTCCAGGTCGCCCTTGCCGACGAAGGGCAGCAGGGCGCCGACGCCAAGGTCGAAGCCGTCGGTGGCGGCGAAGCCGATCAGCAGGATCCCGAGCAGCAGCCACCAGATCAGGCGGAGCGTTTCGTAGTCGATCAGTTGATGAAGGATCATGTCGGTTACTCCCCGGGCACGATGGCGGGCGAGATCAGACGGGCTTCCGGCGCCTCGTCCGGTTCGGGCCCCTTGCGGATGGCCTTCAGCATCAAGCCCATCTCGATGACGATCAGCACGGTATAGATGGCGACGAAGCCGACGATGGTGAGCAGCAGCGTGCCTGCGCCGAGGTTCGACACCGCCGCCGCCGTGGGCAGCACGCCTTCGATGATCCAGGGCTGGCGGCCGAATTCCGCGACCACCCAGCCGAGTTCCGCCGCGATCCAGGGCAGCGGGATCGCCAGCACCGCGAGCTTCAGCAGCCAGGGCCGCTCGGTCAGGCGGCGCCGGGCCGAGAGGACGAAGAAGGTTCCGGTCAGGATGATGAAGAAGAAACCGAGGCCGACCATGATGCGGAAGGCCCAGAACAGGGGCAGGACCTCGGGCACCGTGTCCCAGGCCGCCTTGTCGATCTGTTCCGGCGTCGCCGTGCGCGGATCGTCGGTGTAACGCTTGAGCAGCAGGGCATAACCGAGCGAGGCGCCGTTGTTCTCGAAGGCGGCGGTCACTTCGGGCGCGACACCCTTGCCGCCGGCGGCGCGGATCTGCTGCAGGGCGTCATAGGCGATGATACCCTCGGCGATGCGGCCCTTGGCGCTTTCGACCAGATCCTTGATGCCGGGCAATTCCTCGGTCAGCGAGCGGGTGGCGATCAGGCCCATGACGGCGGGGATATGGACCGCGAAATGGGTCTCCCGCGCCTCCTGGTCGGGGAAGCCGATCAGGGTGAAGTCGGCGGGCGCCGGCTGGGTCTCCCACATGCCCTCTATGGCCGCGAGCTTCATCTTCTGGTGCTCGTTGGCGAGATAGCCGCTTTCATCGCCAAGGACGACGACCGAGAGCGAGGCAGCGAGGCCGAAGGAGGCGGCGACCGTCATCGAGCGCTTGGCGATCTCAAGATGGCGGCCCTTCAGCGCATACCAGGCCGAGACGCCGAGGACGAAGATCGCCGCCGTGGTGTAACCGGCCGAGACCGTATGGACGAATTTCGCCTGGGCCACGGGGTTGAACACCACGTCGAAGAAATTCTCCACCTCCATGCGCATGGTCTGGGGGTTGAAGCGGGCACCGATCGGGTTCTGCATCCAGCCGTTGGCGATCAGGATCCACAGGGCCGAGAAATTCGAGCCGAGCGCCACCGCCCAGGTGGCGACGAGGTGCCCGACCCTGGACATCTTGTCCCAGCCGAAGAAGAACAGGCCGACGAAGGTCGCCTCGAGGAAGAAGGCCATCAGGCCCTCGATCGCCAGCGGCGCGCCGAAGACGTCGCCGACGTAATGGCTGTAGTAACTCCAGTTCATGCCGAACTGGAATTCCATGACGATGCCGGTGGCGACGCCAAGGACGAAGTTGATGCCGAACAGCGTGCCCCAGAACTTGGTCATCTGCCGCCAGATCGGGCGGCCGGTCATGACATAGACCGTCTCCATGATCGCGAGCAGGATCGAGAGACCAAGGGTCAAGGGCACGAATAGAAAATGGTAGAGCGCCGTGATCGCGAACTGCAGTCGCGACAGGCTGACGATATCCAGTTCCATGCCGTTTCACGCCGGCGGCTGCCGGCGCCCTCCTGTTGGACCTCACCCGTTGCCGGGTGCAACACCGGACGCCCGCGCGGACCGCAGCCCCGCGAGCATGTCCTCGAACGCCGCCTCGCCCTTGCGGGCTTGGCGGCGGATACCACCGCCACCGATTTCGACCAGCCGGTCGGCGAAAGCCGCCTCGCGCCGCAGATGGGTGGCGATCACGACCGTCCGCCCCTGGGCCCGCCGGGCTATCCTGGCCAGCACATCGGCGGCGGTCGCTTCGTCCAGCGCCTCCGTAGGTTCGTCGAGCAGCCAGACCGGGACCTTGCGCTGGATCAAGCGGGCGAGCGCCAGGCGTCTCATCTGGCCGCCGGAAAGCCCGAGGCCGCCGTCGCCGAGCATGGTCGAAAGCCCCGCCGGCAAGGCGCGGACATCGTCGCCGAGCCCCGCCGCATCGAGCGCCGCCATCAGGTCCCCGTCCCCGGCCGCGGGATCGGCAAGGCGCAGGTTGCCGGCCAGGGAGTCGCGGAAAACCTGGCTTTGCTGGGTGAGAAGGGCTGCCGGCAGGGTCTCCACCCGGCCCCACGCAGCCGCGATTTCCCCGGCGACGAGGGCCAGCAGGCTGGACTTGCCCGCCCCGCTCGGCCCGATCAGGGCGACGATTTCGCCGGGTGCGACGGACAGCGTGAGATCGGCGAATACCGGACTTGCGGCACCCGCATGGGTTAGAGAAACCCGGTCGAGGCGAAGCGCCGCGCCCCCCGCGGGCGCCGGCAGCGGCGGCACCGGCGCGGTTCCGTCGAGCGCCGGCCCCAGCCGGTCGAGGGCGAGCAGGCTGCGGCCGATCTCGACCGCGCCCCGGCGCAGCGCCGCAAAGGGTTCCATCACGGCGAGCGCGACCAGCACGGCGAAGGCGGCAAGCGGCGCATCGATCGCCCCCTGCCCCGCCAGATGGCCGACGGCGAGCAGCACGCCGGCCAGGACCAGCGCCGCGGCCAAGCCGAGGGCGAGGCCGGCCGCGGTCTCGATCCGGTTCAGCCGGTCGTCCGCTGCGGCGAGATAGCGGTCGGCGGCAAGGGCCGCCTCGCGCGCCGCCGCCAGCCGCCCGGCCATGGCCAGATCGGCCTGGCCGTCGACCAGATCGACCGTGCGCGCCCGCAGCGCCTCCAACCCCAGGGCCCGGCGCCGGGCCGGACGCCGCCCCGCCCGCGCCGCCAGCACGGGAATGCCGAGGCCCGCCCCCGCCAGCACCAGCGCAAGCCCGAGGCCGAGCCAGGGCGCGAGCAGGCCCAGGGCGACGGCGGCCGCCAGCGCCGTGCCCAGCGCCGCGGCCAGGGGCACCAGCAGGCGCAGGTAGAGCGATTCGAGGGCATCGATATCATTGGTCAGGCGGAACAGCAGGCGGGCCGGCCGGGCGAACAGCTCGCGTGCGGCGCCCGGCTGGGCGTAATGGCGGAACACCTGCCCGCGCAGGCGGGCGAGCAGCGCCAGCGTCGCGTCATGGGTGACCAGCCGTTCGCCGTAACGCGCCCCGGTCCGCCCGAGGGCGAGCAGGCGGATCCCCGCCGCCGGCGCGAAGACATCGAAGGCGAGCGCCGTCGCCGGCACCAGCCCGGCCAGCGCGGTCGCGGTGATGAACCAGCCGGACAGGCCGAGCAGGGCGATCCCCGCCAGCACCGTGACCACGGCCAGGATACAGCCGAAGGCGAGCTGGCGCCTGTCGGCCAGCGCCAGCAAGCGGGTAAGCGCCGGTCTCAGGCGACGGCGGCGCATGGCGCGTCTCCCGGCGGGTTCAGGTGGATCACCCGGTCCATGGCGGCGGCCAGCACCGGATCATGGGTGGCGACGATCAGGCCCCGCCCCTCGGCGAGGCGAAGCAGGCCGGCCGTGACCGCCTGCGCGGTTTCGGCATCGAGATGGGCGGTCGGCTCGTCCGCCAGGATCAGGCCCAGATGCGGCGTCGCCGCCGCCCGGGCGATGGCGAGGCGCAGCACCTCCCCGCCCGAAAGGCCGAGGCCGCCCTCGCCCAGCACGCGGGCACCGTCGGTGCCGCCGACCGGGGCGAGCGCCGCCGTCTCGATCGCCGCCGCGACCGCCGCCGGCCCGACGCCGGCCCGGCCCAGCGCGATATTGGCACGCATCGAGCCCGGAAAGACATGGGGCCGCTGGCCGATCCAGGCCATGCCGGCGCGAAGGGCGGCGGCATTTTCCGCGCCCAGGACCTGCCCGCCGATCAGTACCCGGCCGCTTTCCGGCACCAGAAGGCCGGCGATCAGGGCCAGCAGGGTGGATTTGCCCGCCCCGCTCGGCGCCATCAGCGCGACTTTCTCGCCCGGCTTCAGGGCCAACGCGAAGCCGTCGAGCACGGCCGCCGCCGCCCCGGCATGGCGGAAGCGCAGCGCCTCCACCGTCACCGCCGGCGCCGGCCCCGGCTGCCGTGCCGGCGCGGGGTCGAGGGCGCCGGGCAGGTCCAGCCCCGGCGCCAGCAAGCCTTCCAGCGCCGCGACGCCGGCCGCCCCGGCGGCGCGGTCGTGCCAGACGGCGGAGAGATCGCGCAGGGGTTCGAAAAAGGCCGGGGCCAGCAGCAGGATGAACAGCCCCTCGCCCAGGCTCAGCACCCCGCCCCAGGCGCCGAAAGCCAATTGCCCGAGCAGGTGAAAGCCGACATAGACCGCGACCATGGCCACGCCGAGCGCGGAAAAGAGTTCGAGCACGGCGGAAGAGAGGAAGGCGATGCGCAGCACCGCCATGGTGCGCTGTTGCAGGCCGCGCGCCGCGGCGTCCAGCCGTTCGGCGGTGGCGGCGACCGCGTTCAGCCCGCGGATGGTGGCAAGCCCGCGCAGGCGGTCGAGCAGGAAGGCGTTCATGCCGCCGAGTTCGACCATCTGCGCCTCGCTCGCCGCCTTGGCGCGCCAGCCGACCAGGGCCATGAAGACCGGGATCAAAGGCGCCGCGACGAGAAGGATCAGCGCCGCGACCCAGGACAGGGTGCCGACGACGGCGGCAATGGCCAGGGGCACCGCCATCACCCGCCATTGCACCGGGCGGAACCGTTGCAGGAAGGGCAGCACCGCCTCGGCCTGTTCGGCCAGGACGCTGGCGGCAAGGCCGGCGGGATGGCGCCGGGGATCGAAGGGCGAGCCTTCGGCCAGCACGGTCAGCGCGCGGGCCCGCGCCGCCGTCAGCAGGGCCCGCGCCCGGCGATAGGACAGGCGCCCGCCCCAGGCCTCCAGCCCCGCCCGCAAGGCGCCGAGGGCAAGGACCAGGGCCGCCGGCCCCGCCGCCGCGCCGAGGCCGCCCCCCGCCGCCAGCGCATCGATGCCCAGGGCGAGGCCGGCCGCCTGGGGCAGCCACAGGAGGGCGGCGGCCAGGGCGAGAGCGGCGCCGCGGTCGGGCGGCGCGCCCCGTTCGATGGCATTGTCCCGGGCCATGGTCAGCGCCCCTTCCGGCCCGGCGCCCGGTCGAGCAGGCGGGTGATGCCGGCGCCGAGGCCGAGAAGCGCCGTCAGGCGTTCCGTGTCCAGGCGCTTCACGTCGTCGTACCAGCCGGTCAATTGCTCGATCAGGCCGTGCATTTCGGCAAGGCGCGCCTGGGCATGGCGTTCCGCCGCCGTTTCCGGCACTTCCATCAGAATGTCGCGCAGCACGGACAAGGTTGGATCGACCTCGCGCTTTTTGCGTTCTTCGGCCAGCGCCCGAAGGATGATCCAAATATCCGATGGTGTCGTGAAAAAATCGCGACGGTCGTCGGGCCGATGGCGCAGGAGAACGAGATTCCAGGCCTGAAGCTCGCGCAGGGACATGGAGACATTGGAGCGGGAAATGCCCAGGGCCTCGACGATCTGATCGGCGCACAGCGGCTCGGGCGAGACATAGAGCAGGGCATAGATCTGCCCCACCGTCCGGTTGATGCCCCAGCGGCTGCCCATTTCACCGAAGTGAAGCACGAAGGTCTGGATCAGCGGCGGCAGTTTCATGGCGGGCCTGCCCGCTTCCTCTCATTTCAATAAGTCCTGAAAATACGATAATCTTAAGTGATATCGGGAACAAGGGCGCAACCGCCCCTGCGACAAGATAGAGCGCCCCCGTGACCGGCCGCCGCAGCCCCCTGCGCCAATCGTCGCAGGGCCGGTGCGACGGGGTTCCGTATGTGCGGGAGCCCCCTGGCGCTGGCACGCCGGAAGGTATATATTCAAATTCATGAATATACATAATGTGGAGCGTAAAACCGCCCTGGTGGCGGAAACGCTGAAATCCCTTGCCCATCCGAAGCGGCTTCTCCTCCTCTGCCACATGACGGCGGGGGAGCAGACGGTGGGGGAACTCGCCCGCCGGCTGGCGTGGCGCGAATCCTCCGTCTCCCAGGCCCTGATGGGGCTGCGGCGCGAAGGCATGGTCGCCGGCCGGCGCGAGGGCCAGCACATCCATTACGCCATCGCCCGCGACGACGTGCGCCGGCTGCTCGGCTTTCTCTATGCCACCTATTGCCAGGACGAGGACGACCCCGACCATGACTGATTTCCTGCTGCCAACCCTGGGCGGGGCGCTGATCGCCTTGTCCGCCATCGTCATGATGGGCGCGCTCGGCCGTATCGCCGGGATCAGCGGCATCCTGGGCGGCCTGCTGCCCCCCGCCCCGGCCCGGGGCGAGGAGGCGGGGATCCGCCTCGCCTTCATCGCCGGCCTTTTGGGCGGGCCGCTGCTGCTGGCCCTTGCCGCCGGCGGCAGCGGGATCGGCGCCCCCGTCGTCTCCCTGCCCCTGATGATCGCCGGCGGTTTCATCGTCGGCGTCGGCACCGCGCTCGGTTCCGGCTGCACCTCGGGCCACGGTATCTGCGGGCTGCCGCGCCTGTCGCCGCGCAGCTTCGTCGCGGTCGGGACCTTCATGGCCACCGGCATCGCCACCGTCTTCGTCGTCCGCCACCTGATCTGAGGAACGGTACCATGGCACGCATCCTGACCGCCCTTGCCGCCGGGCTCGTCTTCGGCCTCGGCCTTGCCCTGGCGGGCATGACCGATCCGGCCCGGGTCCTCGGCTTCCTCGACCTTGCCGGCGCGTGGGATCCCTCGCTCGCCTTCGTCATGGGGGCCGGGGTCATCGTCACCTTCATCGGCTACCGCCTGGTCTTCGCCCGCGGGCGGCCGCTGCTGGCCGCCAGCTTCCAGGTGCCGACGCGGCGCGACATCGACCTCAATCTGGTCGGCGGCGCCGCCCTGTTCGGCATCGGCTGGGGCCTTGCCGGCTATTGCCCGGGGCCGGCGCTGTCGTCGCTGGTCGGCGGCGATCTCCGGGTGCTCTATCTCGTCCTGGCCATGGTCGCCGGCATGCTGGTCGTCCGCCTCGCCCGGGCGAAGGGGTGACGGGGATGGAACAGCCCGATCTCTGGCGCTGGGCGGGGCTCGGCGCCGGGGCCCTGGCGCTGGCCCTGTTCGACCTGCGCCAGCGCCGCCGGGCGACCGCGCGCCAGCGCCATGCCCGCCTGCGCGGCCGCTGGCTCGATGCGGTGCTGGCCCGGCCGGGGCAGGAAATCGTCGCGGTGCAGACCATCCGCAATTCGGTGATGGCGGCGACCATCGTCGCCTCGACCACGGTGATCGCCCTGATGGGCACCATCAGCCTGGTCGGCCCGGTCGCCCTGCATCTGGCGCTGCGCGCCGCCGATACCCTGGGCGAGACCGCGATCACGCCGGTACGCACGGCGATCGGCGGACTGATCGTCGCCACCCTGTTCACGTCCTTCATCCTGGCGACCCAGTCGGCGCGCTTCTACAACCACCTCGGCTATCTGGTCGGCTTCGGGGCCGATATCGCGCCCGAGGACCGGGCGGTCGCCCAGCGCTATGTCGCCCTGGCCGGGCGCTATTACAGCGACAGCCTGCGCACCCTGTTCTATCTGGCGCCCCTGGTCGCCGGCCTTCTGGAACCCCTGGCGGTCCTGCCCGGCGTCCTGCTGATCATCGCCGCCCTGGCCTGGTTCGACCGGGGCGGCGCCTCGCCTCAGAGTTTGTCCGATTTCGGCTGAATCAGCCAAAATCGAAAAAGACAAACGGCCACGCATCAGGCTGGAATTTGTCCGCTTCAGCATGAAGCGGACAAACTCTAAGCCCGGCGCAGCGCCGGCCCGTCCTCGCAACAGGCGGGGTCGAGGGCGGCCAGGGCCGCCTGCTGGCTGAGGAAGACCCGGCCCGACAGATGTTCGAGGAACGGGGTGCGCTTCAGGCGGTCCATCACCGGCCCCTTGACCTCGGAAAGGTGAAAGGCGACGCCGGCCGCCTTCAGCCGGGCGTCGATCGCCTCCAGGCTTTCGAGCGCGCTGGCATCGATCAGGTTGACCGCCGAACACATCAGCACGACATGGCGCACCGACCGGCGCCGGGCGATCAGGTCGTAGATCCGGTCTTCGAGATAGCGGGCATTGGCGAAATAGAGGCTTTCGTCGACCCGGAGGCTGAGGACCGTCTCGCTCTCGATCACCGCATGGCGCTCGACGTTGCGGAAATGCTCGGTTCCGGGCACGCGGCCGACGATCGCCATATGGGGCCGGCTGGTCCGGTGCAGGAAGAGGAGAAGGGAGACGGCGACCCCGGCGACGATCCCCGCCTCGACCCCGACCAGCAGGACAAGGGCGATGGTCACCGCCATGGCGGCGAAATCGGCCCGCGAATAGCGCCACGTCCGGCCCAGCGCCCCGAGATCGACCAGCGACAGCACGGCGACGATGATGGTCGCCGCCAGCACCGCCTGGGGCAGTTTCTCGAACAGTGGCGTGAACAGCAGGGTGGTGACCAGCAGGCCCAGGGCGGTGAAGACGCCGGCCAGCGGCGTTTCCGCCCCGGCATCGAAATTGACCACCGAGCGGGCGAAACCGCCGGTGACCGGATAACCGCCGGTGACCGCCGCCGCGACATTGGCCGCGCCCAGGCCGACCAGTTCGGCATTGGCATCGATCCGCTGGCGCCGCTTGGCCGCCAGGGTCTGGGCGACGGACACGGACTCGACGAAGCCGACGACGCTGATCAGCAGCGCCGGCCCCGCCAGCGCCAGCCAGAGACCGGCATCGAACAGCGGCAGCCCCAGGGGCGGCAGGCCGCCGGGGATGAGACCGACCGTCTTTACCCCCTCGGCATCCAGGGCGAAGCCGGTCACCACCGCAATCGAACCGACCACCGCCGCCACCGGCCCCGCCTTCGCCACCATGTCGGCCGCCCGGGCCCCAAGGCCCAGGCGGACCAGCAAAGGTTTCAGGCGCTTGCGCACCCAGAACAGGAAGACGGTCGCGACCGCGCCGATCGCCAGCGTGTAGGGATTGACCGCCGAGAGCCCCTGGAACAATTCGGCCGCCAGTGCCGGCAGCGTATCGCCCGCTGCCTTCACCCCCAGGATATGCTTCAACTGGCTGGCCGCGATCAGCAGGCCGGAGGCCGAGATAAAGCCCGAGATCACCGAATGCGACAGGAAATTCGCCAGGAACCCCAGGCGAAACACCGCCATCGCCAGCAGGATGAGACCGGATTCGAGCGCCAGGATCAGCGCCGCGGCGACATATTCGGGCGTGCCCGGCGCCGCCACCGTGCCGGCCGCGGCCGCCGTCATCAGCGAGACCACCGCCACCGGCCCCACCGCCAGCGTCCGGCTGGTGCCGAACAGGGCATAGGCGACCAGCGGCAGGATCGAGGCATAAAGCCCGATCTGCGGCGGCAGGCCCGCCAGCATGGCATAGGCCAGGCTTTGCGGCACCAGCATGATGGTGACGACGATGGCGGCGACCAGATCGCTCGCCAGGGTGCGGCGATCGTAGCGGCGGCCCCAGTCGAGACAGGGCAGCAGGCGGGCCAGCTTCGGCGACATCAAAGGTTCCCCAGGCGGCGGGCGCGCAGGCGGATCAGGGCGGCCGGGCCCTGGTGGCCCCGGCCCTCCTCCAGCACCGCCTCGGGCGTCGACAGATGCTCGATCGAGAGAGCGGCGAAATCGGCGCGCAATTCGTCGGCGCCGTAATACCAGCCCGGCTCGGCCGGCCCGCCGGAGGGGCGGCCGCATTGCTCGGCCCGGAAGCCTTCGATGATCGCCAGGCCGCGGGGGGCCAGCGCCCGGACCATCCCGGCATGGACCAGGGCACGCAGGGCCCGGGGCATATGGGCATAGACGGCGACCACGCCGTCATAGAGGCCGGCGGGCGGCGACCACAGGCCCAGGTCCTGCTGCACCACGGCGAGCGGCAGGCGCAGGGCCTGGGCGCGGCTGCGCAACTGGGCGCAGGCGACGGCGGACAGGTCCATCGCGGTCACGGTGTAACCGCGCGCGGCCAATGCCAGGGCATGGCGGCCCTGACCCTCGGCAAGGCACAGCACCCGGCCGCCCGGGGGAATGGCGCCGGCACTGTCCATGACGAAGACGGAAGGGGCGAGGCCGTAATAGGCCTCGTCCCGCGCGAAGCGCTCGTCCCAGGGGTTCAGCGCCGCCATGCCGGCCCGCCTCACCGCCGGCCGGCCTGGCGGGCGGGCGAGGATTTGGCGCAATCGTCGAGGGACGGATCCTCGGCCCGGGCCTGGGGTTCGTGCGGCAGCAGCTTCGGCGCCGCCAGCCATTCCCGCCCCTTCAGCATGAAGTCGAAATAGAGCGTCGGCATGAAATCCGCCTTCAGCCACCAGGCCAGCCGGCGCGGCACTGCGGGATCGAGCGGGAAGGTCGGCAGCAGCTTGCCGCCATAGCCGAATTCGGCCAGCACCACCTTGCCCTTCTCGACCGTCAGCGGGCAGGAGCCGTAACCGTCGTAGATCGCCCGCGGGCTCTTGCCGTCGAGGATGGCGATGATGTTCTCGGCCACCACCGGCGCCTGCTTGCGCACCGCCGCCGCCGTCTTGGCGTTGGGCGCCGAGGCGACGTCGCCCAGCGAGAAGACATTGCCGTAACGCTTGTGGCGCAGGGTTTCCTGGTCGACATCGACCCAGCCCGCCGCATCGGCGAAGGGCGAGGCTTGAATGAAGTCCGGCGCCGATTGCGGCGGCACCACATGCAGCATGTCGAAGGGCTTGACCACGCGGGATACCGTGCCGTCCGCCGCCTTGACGTCGAAATGGGCTTCGCGCTTGGCGCCGTCCACCGCCTTCAGGTTCGAATTGAAGGCAAGCCTGGCGCCGTAAGCCTCGACATATTTCATCAGGGGCGGCACGAAGGTGCCGACGCCGAACAGCACCGCGCCGGCATTGTCCAGCTCGACCTCGATCTTCGACAGCACGCCCTGGCGACGCCAATAGTCGCAAGAGAGATAGAGCGCTTTCTGCGGCGCGCCGGCGCATTTGATCGGCATGGGCGGCTGGGTGAAGATCGCCCGCCCGCCGCGCAGGCCCTGGACCAACTGGAAAGTATAGGGGGCGAGATCGAACAGGTAGTTCGAGGTGACGCCGTTCCGGCCCAGGGTCTCGGCCAGCCCTTCGATGGCGTTCCAGCGCAGCGTGAGACCGGGGGCGACCACCAGGGTCCGGTAGGCGAGACGCCCGCCGTCCTCCAGCACCACGAGGTTGCGTTCCGGCTCGAAGGCCGCGGCGGCGGCGCGGATCCAGCGCACCCCCTTGGGGATGACGCGCGCCATCGGCCGTTCCGTGCGGGCACGGTCGAAGGCGCCGGCGCCGACCAGGGTCCAGGCCGGCTGGTAGTAATGCTTGTCCGAGGGCTCGACGATGGCGATGGCAAGGTCGGGCCGGCGCTTGCGCAGGCTGGCGGCGGCGGCGCAGCCGGCCGCCCCGCCGCCGACGATCAGGACGTCGAAACTGGTGGCGCGGGTGAAGGGCAGGACATCGCCGCCGCCCTTGCCGCTGGCGGCCAGCGCCTCGAGCCGGCCGCGCAGGCCTTCGATGTCATAGCCGGCGCCGGCGGCGGTGGCGATCAGGGCCTCCGCCGTCAGGTGATGGGCTTCGGCCAGGGCCCAGAGGGTGGTGGAACGGGTGCCGGTGCGGCAGAAGGCCAGCACCGGCCCCTTCAAGTCGTCGAGGGCGGCGCGGAATGCCTCCGCCGCCGCATCCGGCGCCTGGCCGGAAATCACCGGAATATGGCGATAGGCGAGGCCATGACGCCGGGCCGCCGCCTCGATCGTGGTGCCGGCCGGCTGGTCCGCCGCCTCGCCGTCGGGGCGGTTGTTGATGATGGCGCGATAGCCCAGCGCCGACAGGGCGCCGACATCCGCCTCCCCGATCTGCGGGGCGACGGAGAGAAAGGGCGTGAGTTTCTTCAGGCGGTCCATCCGGTGATCCTCCCCAGCCGGTTATGATGCGCCCCGGCTCACAGCCGGGGCTTGAGCGCGGTCAGGTCGCAGCCGGCGGCCGCGGCCTCGGCGATGACCGTATCGGCAGCGCGCCGGCCCCGCTGGCCGAGCGCCCAGAGCACGGCGGAACGATTGCCCGTGCGGCAATAGGCGAGGACCCTGCCGCCGCCGGCCGCCGCCCGCGCGGCCTCGAAGGCGGCGGCATCGCCATCGGTCGCGGCCGCGGCGGAGGCGATCGGGATGTGACGCGCCGCGATCCCCACCGCCTCGGCCGCCGCCGCCATGTCGGCGAAGCTCGGCTGGCCGGGGTCTTCGCCGTCCGGGCGGTTGACGATCATCATGCGATAGCCGGCGGCGGCCAGCGCCGGCAGGTCGCCCGGCCCGATCTGGCCGGTGACGGCGAGATCGGGGGCCAAAGCCTTCAGGTCCGGCATGTCAGCGCCTCGCGACCTTGCAGGTGCGGATGCCGAACAGCGTGTAAAGCGGGCACCACGACAGGCCGGCGGTCAGCAGCGGCACCAGGCCGATCAGGCCGAACCAGCGCCCGCCGCCGTCGAGAACGAACAGCAGCGACAGCAGCGCGAGGCCGGCGACGATGCGGAAGGCCCGGTCCAGGGCACCGATATTGCGATCCATGATCCGGTCTCCCTCACAGCGCGTTCAGCGGGATCTTCAGGTAACGGGTGCCGTTGTCTTCCGGCGGCGGCAGTTCGCCGGCGCGCATGTTCACCTGCACCGAAGGCAGGATCAGCCGCGGCATCGAGAGGGTCGCGTCGCGTTTCTCGCGCATGGCGACGAAATCCGCCGCCGCGATCCCGTCGCGGACGTGGATGTTCTTCGCCCTCTCCTCCGCCACCGTGGTTTCCCAGGCGTAGGTCTCGCGCCCCGGGGCCTTGTAGTCGTGGCACATGAAGAGGCGGGTTTCCGGCGGCAGGGCGAAAATCCGGCCGATCGAGCGGAACAGGGTCGCCGCGTCGCCGCCCGGGAAATCGCAGCGCGCGGTGCCGTAGTCCGGCATGAACAGCGTATCGCCGACGAAGCCGGCATCGCCGATCAGATAGGTCAGGCAGGCCGGCGTGTGACCCGGCGTGTGCAGCACCCGGCCGGCGATGGAGCCGACGGCGAAAGTGTCGCCGTCGGCGAACAGGCGGTCGAACTGGCGGCCGTCGGTGGCGAAGCCCTGCTCGGCGTTGAACACTTTCGAGAAAATGCCCTGCACGGTGCGGATGTCAGCGCCGATGGCGATCCGGCCGCCGAGGGTGGCCTTCAGATAGGGCGCGGCCGACAGATGATCGGCATGGACATGGGTTTCGAGCAGCCAGTCGACGGTCAGCCCCCGCTCCCGGACGAAGGCCACGATCCTGTCCGCCGAGGCATGGGACGTTCGGCCCGAGGCGGGGTCGTAGTCGAGAACGGAGTCGACGATGGCCGCGATCTTGGTCGCCGGATCCTCGACCACATAGCTGACCGTGAAGGTCGGCTCGTCGAAGAAGGCATGAACGAGGGGCTGCATGCTCGGTCTCCTGGGCTTTCGCCGTTTCTCGATTCACGTTTTATATTTACGTGAATCAATATTCAAGATCAAAACAGTTCGAAACTGTAAAACCATGCCGCCGGCGCAGCCCAGTTTCGGCTGTTTCCCTGGCTGGGCGCGGCTATCGCCAGATGCCGGCGCCCGGCCGATGATCCTGAACATAGGCTTCCGCTGCCGGATTTCAATATATATTTTACGTAAATATATATTGAAACGGCGCGATATCCCCTGCCCCGCCCCTGCGGGGCGGGGCAGGGGCTTCAGGGGGCGCTGCGGCGGCGGATGGTCGGGAAGGCGGCGGCTTCGCCGAGACTGGCGGGGCGGGACGGCCCGGGCCCGGCGGGAAGGACGGCGGGCGCGACCGGCTGGCCGCAGAACAGGCTGTTCATCAGGGCGATCAGGGGGCGGGCGCGCTCGTCGGTCAGGCGGTAGATGACCGACTTCGCCTCGCGCCGGCCGGCGATGATGCCGGCCTCGCGCAGGATGCCCAATTGCTGCGACAGGGTCGGCTGGCGGATGCCAAGCTCGGCCTCGAGGTCCGCCACCGATCTCTCGCCGCCCAGCAGGTGGCAGACGATCATCATGCGGTTGGCATTGGCCAGGACCTTGAGGAATTCGGCGGCCTGTTCGGCCATGGGCTGCAGGTCGGCGCCAGCCATCAGCGGCGGCCCTTGCGGCCGCGGGCGGCGGGCGCGCCAGCCGGGGTGAAATACCAGTCGCCGCCCTCGGCCGGGGCGCGGCGATGCCGGGCCTCGTCGAGCAGCAGGGGCGGCGGCGCCAGCACGGGATCGCCCGCCTGCCAGTCGGCCGGGACCGAGCAGGTGCCGTCCTGCGCCGCCTGAAGCCCGGCGATCAGGCGCAGCAATTCCCCGACCGAGCGGCCGACCGCCATCGGGTAATATTGGATCGCCTGGATGATGCCGTCCGGATCGATGACGAAGGCGGCCCTGATGGTCGCCGTGGTCGCCGCCTTGGGGTGGACCATGCCGAAAGCGCGGGAAATCGCCAGCGAGACATCCTCGACGATGGGGAAATCGACGGCGACGCCGAATTTCTCCTCGATCGACAGGCTCCAGGCGATATGGGCGAACAGACTGTCGACCGACAGCGCCACCACCTCGCAGCCGAGCGCGCGGAAGCGGCCGATCTGTTTCGCGACAGCGACGAATTCCGAGGTGCAGACCGGGGTGAAATCGGCGGGATGGGACAGCAGCAGGACCCAGCGCCCGCGATAGTCGGACAGGGTCACCACCCCCATGGTCGAGCGGGCCTGGAAATCCGGCGCCGCCTCGCCGATCAGGGGCAGGCTGTCGTGAGGGGACAGGCGGTCTTCAGGCGGGCAAGCCGCATCGGCAGGAAAGGCCTGGTCGGTCAAGGGGATCGTGCTCCGGCGCCGTGGTCCCCCCATATAGGACGCCGGCCCGGACAATTTCAATATTTCCTAAGTGATCATCCGTCACTCGCACATCTCTTCCAGCGCCTCGCGGTTGCGCAGGATGATGTTGCGCGACTTCGGGATCTCGATCAGCCCTTCCGCCTGGAGCTGGCTGAGGGTGCGGGACACGGTCTCGATGGTCAGGCTCAGGTAGTCGGCCATGTCCTGGCGGCTCATGGGCAGTTCGAGGCCGGTGCGGACATCCGCCCGCTCCGCCATGTCGAGCAGGAAGCCGGCGACGCGCTCGCAGGCGGTCTTGTGGCTCAGCATGGCGACATGCTCGTGGGCCCGCTCCAGGCCCTGGATGGCCAGCCGGAACAGGGTGGCGGCGACATCGCCGCGCCGCGCCGCCAGATCGTTCAGGGCGGTGCGGCGCACCACCTGCACCGCCGCCGGGCCCAGCGCCTCGGCCGAGGCCCGATGGCTGCCGCCCGCCTCGATGCCGAAATATTCGCCCGCCAGATGGAAGCCTTCGACCTGCCGGCGGCCGTCGCGCAGGATGCGATAGGTGCGCACCCAGCCCGACACCACCTTGTAGAGGCAATCCGCCTTCTCGCCTTGGCCGAAGATTTCGGCGCCGCGGGCGAAATGCATCACCTGGCCGAGATCCATCGGCAGGTCGTCGTCGCCGAAGGAGGCCGCCCGGACCGGAAACAGCGCGGCGGGAAACGGGACGGCATTGGCGGTGTCGATCTTGGCGGCGTACATCGGGCAATTCCTTTCGGCTGGCAGGAACAGTCCTACGCCTTCGCGCGGCCCCGCGACATTCAGGGCGGGCGCATAAGGGAAACTACGTATCCGGGGATTTTGCTTTGGATCAATGGCAGGCGCCCCGGAACCGGCATGATGCCCGCCATGGACGACCGCCTGCCCTTCGACGGTTCGACGAGCCCCCGCCCCTGCATCGCCCTGATCGAGGACGATGTGCCGCTGCTCGACGCGCTGTGCTTCGCCCTCGACACCGAGGGTTACGCCATCCGCGCCTTCGCGGACGAGGCCAGCCTGCTCGCCGCGGGCGACCTCGGCGACGTCCGCTGCTTCGTGATCGATTTCATGCTGGTGCCGATGGACGGGCTGGACCTGCTGGCCGAATTGCGCCGGCGCGGCTCCACCGCCCCCGCCATCCTGATCACCACCGAGCCGGACAAGCGCTGCCGCCGCCGGGCCCGGCTGATGGGCGCCGCCATCATCGAGAAACCCCTGATGACCGACGCCCTCAGCCGCAAGATCCGGGCGCTGGTCTGAACCTCAGCGCCTGATGCCGCAGCCCTTCAGGACGATGGCGGTCACGGTTTCGATCGCATCCTCGAAATCCTGTTCGCGCAGGCGGCGGTGGCCGAGCACGGCCCCGATCTGGGCGGCGAAATCGGCATAGGTCTGGGTCGCCGCCCAGACCAGGAAGAAGAAATGATGGGGCGAGACCGGGTCCATCCGCCCCTCGGCCGCCCAGGATGCCAGGACCTTGGCCTTCTCCTCGACCCAGCCGCGCAACTCCTCCTCGAGGAAGGGGCGGAGGATGGGGGCGCCGCGGATGATCTCGGTCGCGAAAATGCGCGAGGCGAGCGGGCGTTTCCGGGAATAGAGGAGCTTTCGCCGGATATAGCCGGCGACCGCCGCCGCCGGATCGTCCCGGGCCGTGATCTCGCCGAACGCCTTCAGCCACAGATCGACGATGCCCGCCACCACCTCGCGGTAGATCGCTTCCTTGGTGCCGAAATAATAGTGGACGTTGGATTTGGCGAGGCCGGCGAGTTCGGCGATCTCGGCCGTGGTCGCGCCGTCGTAGCCCCGCTCGGCGAAGACCTTTTCCGCCGCCGCGATGATCTGCGCCTTGTTGCGCGCCCGGATGCGGCCGCCGCGCGGCTGGGCGTCCTCGTCCGTATTGTCGTCGTCGAAGCCGAAGCCGTGCACCATGAACCAGCGCCTCCCACGCCCCTTCATCGTTAACGGATGCGGGTCGCCCTGTGAAGCCGGGGCGGTCGCAAAAAACCTAACCAATTGGACAATTTTTCTTGATCGCGCTGAAAGCCGGAGTGAAAACTTGTGCACCCACGGGCAACGGAATTGCCAGAGGCTAAAATTTGGGCAAATGGGGGATGCAATGACAGTGCATGGCTGGAAATTGTCGCGGCGCGGGCTGGTGGCCGGCCTCTTTGCCGCGGCGGTGGCGCTGACGGGGCTTGCCGGCACGCCGGCGGCCCGGGCGGAGGAAAAGCTGAAGGTCGCCGCCGTGTTCGAAACCCCGATCGAGGAACCCTGGGTCAACCAGATCCATGTCGCCCTCGAAAAGGCCAAGACCGAACACGGCATCGAATACGTCTATTCCGAAAGCGTGAAATCCGCCGATTTCGAGCGGGTGATGCGCGAATATGCCGAAGGCGGCTACAAGCTGATCACCGGCGATGCCTTCGGCGCCGAGCGCATCGCGCGGAAGGTCGCCAAGGATTACCCGGACGTCGCCTTCGTCTTCGGCTCGGGCATCGGCCCGGCGGAACCGAATTTCGGCGTCTTCGACAATTGGATCCACGAGCCCGCCTATCTCTCGGGGCTGATCGCCGGCAAGCTGACCAAGACCAAGGTGGTGGGCGCGGTTGCCGCCATGCCGATCCCCGAGGTCAACCGGCTGGTCAATGCCTTCTGCGCCGGGGCCAAGGAAGCCAACCCCGAGGTGAAGTGCAAATTCTCCTTCATCGGCTCGTTCTTCGATCCGCCCAAGGCGAAGGAAGCGGCGCTGGCCCAGATCGAATCCGGCGTCGACGTCATCTATGCCGAACGCTTCGGCGTGGTCGAAGCCGCGGTCGAGAAGAAGATCCTGGCCATTTCCAACATGTCCGACCAATCGTCGCTCGGCCCCGATACGGTGATCACCGGCCCGGTCTGGGACATGAGCCCGACCGTCAACCAGATGATCAAGCTGGTGAAGGCCGGCGTCTTCACGGCGCAGGATTTCGGCGGCTTCTCCTTCATGGGCAAGGGCGGCTCCTATCTGGCGCCCTATCACAAGTTCGACACCGTTCTGCCGGCCGAGGTGAAGGATCTCGTCGCCAAGAAGACGGCGGAAATCCTGGACGGCACCTATCGCGTCGACGTCGACGAATCGATCCCGAAGTCGGAGTAACCGGGCATGGCGCATGCCCTGCTGGAAATGCGCGGCATCACCAAGCGCTTCGGCGCGGTCGTCGCCAACGACCGCGTCGGGCTCGGCCTCGACCCCGGCGACATCCTGGGCCTGCTCGGCGAGAACGGCGCCGGCAAGACCACTTTGATGAATATCCTCTTCGGCGCCTATGCGCCCGACGAGGGCGAGATCCTGGTCGACGGCCGGCCCGTCGCCATTCATGCGCCGGCCGATGCGCTGGCGCTCGGCATCGGCATGGTGCACCAGCATTTCCACCTGGTGCCGAGCATGACCGTGCTCGAAAACCTGATGATCGGCCTGCCCGGGCGGCGCGGCCGGCTGGACCGGGCCGGCGCGCTGGCCCGGCTGCGGCGGGTGGAGGCGGATTTCGGCCTCGCCCTCGATCCCGATGCCCTGGTTTCCGGCCTTGCCATCGGCCAGCAGCAGCGCCTGGAAATCCTGAAAGTCCTGTTCCGGGGGGCGCGCATCGTCATCCTGGACGAGCCGACCGCGGTCCTGACCCCGCAGGAGGCGGAAAGCCTGTTCCAGGCCCTGCGCGCCATGGCGGCCCAGGGCTTCGGCATCATCTTCATTTCCCACAAGCTGCACGAGGTTCGCGCCCTCACCACCCGGGTCACCGTGTTGCGCCAGGGCCGCATCGCCGCCAGCCTGCCCATGTCGGACACGATCACCGACCGGCAATTGGCCGAACTCATGTGCGGCCATGAATTGAGCGCGCCGGCAAAGCCCGCGGCCGAGGTCGGCGCCCCCCTTCTCAGCCTCGACCGGGTCTCGACCGATGGCGGCCGGCGGCTGCGCCTTGCCGATGTCAGCCTCGAGGTCCGGGCCGGGGAAATCCTCGGCATCGCCGGGGTTTCGGGCAATGGCCAGCGCGAGCTGGCCGATGTCGTCGCCGGCATGCTGGCGCCCGTCGCCGGCACGGTGACGATCGACGGCCGGCCGGTGGAACGCTTCACGCCCCGGGGCATGCAGGCCCGCCGCGTCGGCCGCGTGCCGGAAGACCGCATGACCACGGGGCTGATCACCGCCCTGCCGCTTTCCGACAGCATGGTCCTGCCCTGGATCACGACGCGGCCCTTCAGCCGCTTCGGCCTGATCGACCATGGCGCCGTGCGCCGCTTCGTCGAAAGCGAGATCCGCGCCTTCGCCATCCGCACCCCGGGGCCGGCGGCGCGCACCGGCACCTTGTCCGGCGGCAACCTGCAGAAGGCGCTGCTGGCCCGCGAACTGGCGCGCGATCCCCTGGTCCTGCTGGCGGCGCAGCCGACCCGGGGCCTGGATGTCGGGGCCGCCCGCTTCGTCCACGAGAAATTCCTGGCGTTGCGCGCCGCCGGCCGCGCCGTCATCGTGATTTCCGAGGACCTGGAGGAATTGTTCCAGCTGTCGGACCGGATCGCCGTGATGTTCGAGGGCCGGATCATGGGCACCCTGCCCATCGCCGAAGCCAGTGTCGCCCGCATCGGCCTGATGATGAGCGGCGCCGAAGGGATCGCCGCATGATCCGCCTGCGCCTGGAACAACGCGCCGCGACACCGGTCTGGTTCTATGCCGCCCTGCCGCTGGCGGCGGTGCTGGCGACCCTCGTCCTTTGCGCCGGGCTGATCGTGCTTGCCGGCGGCAATGTGTTCGAGGCTTACGGCAAGCTCTTCCTGTCGCCCGTCGCCTCGCGCTTCGCCCTGGTCGAGACGGCGGTGAAGGCGGCGCCGCTGATCTTCACCGGGCTTGCGGTCGCCATCGCCTTCCGGGCCAAATTCTGGAACATCGGCGGCGAAGGGCAATTGCTGGTCGGCGCCATGGCCGCCGCCTTCATCGGCGGGCGGACAAGCCTGCCGGACCTAAGCCTGATCCCCCTGATGATCCTGGCCGGCGCCCTGGCCGGGGCGGCCTGGGCCATGGTGCCGGCGCTCCTGCGCACCCGCTTCAAGGTCGACGAGGTGGTGGTCAGCCTGCTGCTGAACTTCATCGTCTTCTACGCCATGATGGCCCTGCTCGACGGCGTGTGGAAGGACCCCTTGTCCGGCTATCCGGATTCGCCCGACATCCGCGACGAGGCGGGTTTCCCGACCCTGGTGGCGCGCACCCGCCTGCACCTGGGCGTGGCCCTGGCCTTTCTGGCCGTGCCCGTCGTTCATATCGTCATGCGTCACACCACCCTCGGCTTCGCCATCCGCGCGACGGGGGAGAATACGACCGCCGCCGCCTATGCCGGCTTCCCAGTCGGGCGGGTGACGCTGGCGACCGCCGCCCTGTCGGGCGCGATGGCCGGGCTGGCCGGGGTCGGCGAAGTGGGCGGGCTGCATTACCAGGTGATGGCCGGGATCTCACCCGGCTACGGCTATACCGGGATCGTCATCGCCATGCTGGCCGGGCTCAACCCGCTGGGGGTGCTGCCGGCCGCCTTCTTCTTCGCCGTGGTCATCACCGGGGCCGAGGCGATGAGCCGGGCGACCGGCATCCCGGTCTATCTGGCCGATGTCATCCAGGGCACGGCGCTGATCACCATGCTGATCGCCCTGCTGTTCACGCGCTATCGCCTGCGTTTCCGGGGGGCCGCCCATGGATGAGATCTGGGGCCAGATTTTCCAGATCGGCTTTTTCGCCGCCCTGCTGCGCATCGCGACGCCGCTGATCCTGGCCTCGCTCGGCGAGATGTTCGCGGAACGGGCCGGGGTCCTCAACCTCGGGATCGAGGGCATCATGCTGCTCTCGGCCATGACCGGGTTTTCGACCGCTTATTTCACCGGCTCGCTCTGGCTCGGGCTCGCTGCCGCCATGGCGACGGGGGCGGCCATGGGCGTGCTCATGGGGGTGCTCACAGTTACTTTGGGGCTGTCGCAGCATGTCTCCGGGATCGGGGTGACCATGCTGTGCACCGGCTTCGCCTTCTTCTTCTACCGCCTGATCTTCGGCCAGCCGGGCACGCCGCCGGCGATCACCGCCTTCACCACCGTGCCCCTGCCCCTGCTGTCCGACCTTCCCTTCATCGGCCCGGTGCTGTTCGACCAGTTCGCCCTGGTCTATCTCGCCCTGGTCGCGGTGCCGGTTGCCGCCTTCGTGCTTTACCGCACGCCCTGGGGCCTCAGCCTGCGCGCGGTGGGCGAGAACCCGCGCGCCGCCGATTCGGCCGGCATCGGCGTGGCCGCCACGCGCTATCAGGCGCTGATGCTGTCGGGCGCCCTGATGGGGGCGGCCGGGGCCTTCCTGACCATGGCGCAATTCAACGCCTTCACCTTCGGGGTGATCTCGGGGCGCGGCTGGGTGTGCATCGCCCTTGTCGTCTTCGGGCAGTGGAGCCCGTGGAAATGCGCCCTGGGCGCCCTGGTCTTCGCCCTGATCGATACGCTGCAACTGCGCCTTCAGGCGTCGAACGCGATCGATGTGCCCTATCAGGTCTTCCTGATGCTGCCCTTCGTGCTTACCATCGTCGCCATGGCCCTGGTCTCGCGCAATGCCCGGGCCCCCGCCGCCCTGCTGACCCCGTTCCGGAAGGAGGAACGATGAGCCTCGATCTCCTGATCCGCAATGTCGCCCTGCCCGACGGCAGCCGCAGCGACATCGCCATCGACAAGGGGATCATCGTCGAGGTCGCACCCGCCATCGCCGCCGAGGCCGGCCGCGTGATCGAGGGCGAGGGTTATCTGGCGACCCCGCCCTTCGTCGACAGCCATTTTCACATGGATTCGACCCTCAGCCTGGGCATGCCGCGCCTGAACCAGTCGGGCACCCTGCTCGAAGGGATCGCGCTCTGGGGCGAGTTGAAACCCCATCTGACGGTGGCGGCGATCAAGGCCCGCGCCCTCGATTTCTGCAAGCTGGCGATCGCCCGGGGGACGCTGGCCATCCGCAGCCATGTCGATATCTGCGACGACCGCCTGCTGGCGGTCGATGCCCTGCTCGAGGTGCGGGCGGAGATGCGGCCCTATATCGACCTGCAACTGGTCGCCTTTCCGCAGGACGGCTATCTGCGCTATGGCCGCTCGGCGGAAAACCTGGCCCGGGCCTTGAACCGCGGGGTCGATGTCGTCGGCGGCATTCCCCATTTCGAGCGCACCATGGCCGATGGCGCCGCCTCGGTCCGTACCCTGTGCGAGATCGCGGCGAAGCGCGGCCTGCTGGTCGACATGCATTGCGACGAATCGGACGATCCCCTGTCGCGCCACGTCGAAAGTCTCACCTGTGAGACCACGCGCCTCGGCCTGCAGGGCCGGGTCACCGGCTCGCATCTGACCTCCATGCATTCCATGGACAATTACTATGTCTCCAAGCTGATCGGCCTCATGCGCGAGGCGGACCTGCATGTCGTCGCCAATCCCCTGATCAACATCACCCTTCAGGGCCGCCACGACACTTACCCCAAGCGCCGGGGCATGACCCGGGTGAAGGAATTGCTGGCCGCCGGGCTCAATGTCGCCTGCGGGCACGATTGCGTGATGGACCCGTGGTATCCCCTCGGCAGCCACGACATGCTGGAGGTCGCCAGCATGGGCCTCCATGTCGGCCAGATGACCGGGGTGGCCGAGATGGCAGCGATGTTCCAATCCGTCACCAGCCATGGCGCCAAAGTCCTGCACCTGGACGGTTACGGCATCGCCAAGGGCGCGCGGGGCGACGTGGTGATCCTTCAGGCGCGCAACCCGATCGAGGCCCTGCGCCTGAAGCCCGCCCGCCTCTATGTGATCCGTGGCGGCACGGTGATCGCCGAAACCCCGAAGGTGGAGGCATTGCTCCACCTCGGGGCCGGCGCCCAGGCGTTCGACTTCACCCGCTGATCAGCCCTTGGCGACGAGGCGCCACTTGTGCAGCAGGGGTTCGGTGTAGCCGCTCGGCTGTTCGCGGCCCTTGAACACGAGGTCGAGGGCGGCCTGATAGGCGACACTCCCCTCATAGGCCGGCACCATGGGCTTGTAGAGGGGATCGCCCGCATTCTGGCCGTCGACCACCGCCGCCATGCGCCGGAACGTCTCGTGCACCTGATCCGCGGTCACGATGCCGTGGTGCAGCCAGTTCGCCATGTGCTGGCTGGAGATGCGCAGGGTCGCCCGGTCTTCCATCAGGCCGATGTCGTTGATGTCCGGCACTTTGGAACAGCCCACCCCCTGGTCGATCCAGCGCACCACGTAGCCGAGGATGCCTTGGGCGTTATTGTCCAGTTCCGCCCGGATCTCGTCCGGAGACCAATTGGTGTCGGTGGCGACCGGGATGGTCAGCAGGGCATCCAGCACGTCTTCCGACTGGCCTTCCAGCCCGGCCTGGATCTCCGCCACATCGACCTCGTGGTAATGCAGGGCGTGCAGGGTCGCCGCCGTCGGCGACGGCACCCAGGCCGTGTTGGCCCCGGCCTTGGGGTGGGCGATCTTCTGCTTCAGCATCTCGCCCATCAGGTCCGGCATCGCCCACATGCCCTTGCCGATCTGCGCCTTGCCGCGCAACCCGCAGGCAAGGCCGGTCAGGACATTGTTCCGCTCGTAGGCCGAAATCCAGGCGGATGATTTCATCGCGCCCTTCCGCACCATGGGCCCGGCTGCCATCGAGGTGTGGATCTCGTCGCCCGTGCGGTCCAGGAAGCCCGTGTTGATGAAGGCCACCCGGTGCTTGGCCGCCGCGATAGCGGCCTTCAGGTTCACGGTCGTCCGGCGTTCCTCGTCCATGATGCCGAGCTTCACCGTATAGGGGGCGAGGCCGGCCAGTTCCTCCGCCCGGCCGAAAAGCTCGTCGGCGAAGGCCACCTCTTCCGGCCCATGCATCTTCGGCTTCACGATATAGATCGAACCGGCGCGGGAGTTGCGCAAGGGGCCCGTGCCCAGCAGGTCGTGCCTGGCGATCGTGACCGAGACCACCGCATCCAATATGCCTTCCGGGATCTCGCTGCCGTCCTCAAGCAGGATCGCCGGGTTGGTCATCAGGTGGCCGACATTGCGGATGAACATGAGCGAGCGGCCCGGCAGGGTGAGCGTGCCGCCCCCCGGCGTCGCATAGGTCCGGTCCGGGTTCATGGCGCGGGTAAAGGTCCGGCCGCCCTTCGCCACCTCTTCCGTCAGCGTGCCCTGCATCAGGCCCAGCCAATGGCCATAGGCGACGACCTTGTCCGCCGCATCGACCGCGGCGACCGAATCCTCGCAGTCCATGATCGTGGTCAGGGCCGCTTCCACCAGCAGGTCCTTCACCCCGGCGGGATCGGTGCTGCCGATGGGATGGGTCTTGTCGATCTGGATTTCGATGTGCAGCCCGTTGTTGACCAGCAGGATCGCGCTGGGCGCCTCCACCGGGCCGCCGTAGCCGACATATTGGCCGGGATCGGCGAGGCCGATCTCGCCATCGCCCATGATCGCGACCAGGGCGCCGCCGGCGATGGCATAGCCGCGGGCATCCTTGTGGCTGCCGCCGGCAAGCGGGGCCGCGAGATCGAGGACGTCGCGGGCATAGGCGATGACCTTGTCGCCCCGGGCCGGGTTGTAGCCCTGGCCCTTCCCGGCGCCGCCGGTCTCGGGAATGGCGTCGGTGCCGTAGAGGGCATCGTAGAGACTGCCCCAGCGGGCATTCACGGCATTGAGGGCATAGCGCGCATTCATCACCGGCACGACGAGCTGGGGCCCGGCCTGGGCCGAGATTTCCGTGTCGATGCCCGTGGTCTCGATGGCGACATGCTCGGGCACGGGGGCGAGATAGCCGATCCCGGAAAGGAACGCCTTGTAGGCGGCAAGGTCGCCCTTGCCGTTCGCCCGGTGCCAGGCGTCGATCTGGGCCTGGATATCGTCGCGCTTCGCCAGCAGGGCCTTGTTCTTTGGGGCGAGGTCATGGGCGACGGCGTCGAGGCCGGCCCAGAAGGCCCCGGCCTCGATGCCCGTGCCCGGCAGGGCCCGGTCTTCGATGAAGGCGGCAAGCTCGGCCGCGACCTGGAGACGATGGCGGGTAACGCGGGATGTCATGGGGCACCCTCCGGCGGTAAGCGGGAACGAACGGGCGGGGTTCAGCCGAGCAGGGCGGCGATGCCGGCCTTGGCGATCTGAGCGTCTTCCGAGGATTTCACCCCCGAAACGCCGACGGCGGCGATGGTCTCGCCGTCGACGATCACGGGCACACCGCCTTCCAGCGTCCCCTGGATATAGGGCACCGAGAGGAAGGACACCCGGCCGCCGTTGATCATATCCTCGTAGATCTTGCTTTCGCGTCGGCCGAGGGCGGCGGTGCGGGCCTTTTCCGGCGCGATATAGGCGGAAAGCGCCGGCGCCCCGTCGAGCCGGGTCAGGCCAAGGAGATGGCCGCCGTCGTCGACGACGGCGATCGTCACCGCCCAGCCGTTGGCCAGCGCCTCGGCGCGGGCGGCGGCGAGGATGGTATCGACGTCGACATGGGTCAGGACGGCCTTGGATTTCATGCCAGCACTCCTTGGGGCAAACGCATCACCGCACCTTAAAGGCTGGCCTGCCGCCCCGTCCACCCGGCGGCGGCGGAAGCACTGTTCGGGGATCAAGAAAAATCCCGGCCGTCACCCGGCGGCAACCGCCGCCATGGCAGGGTGAAGCACAGGCCCTCGGCCGCGCCGTGCAGGGCCTTGATGTGATAGGCCTCGGCAATGTTGCGGTCGGAAAGGACCGCGCCCGCCGGCCCGTCGGCCAGCACCCTGCCCCCGGCCAGCAGCACCAGGCGGTCGCAGAAACGCGCCGCCAGGGTCAGGTCGTGCAGCACGACCACCACCCCCGCCCCCTTTTCGGTGACGGAGCGGAGCAATTCCATGGTGTGCAACTGGTGATAGGGATCGAGGGCGGCCACCGGCTCGTCCGCCAGCAGCATTTCGCCCTCGACCGCCAGGGCCCGGGCCAGCAGGGCCCGCATCCGTTCCCCGCCCGACAGCGTGTCGAAGCGGCGGGCGGCGAGCACCGTGGTCTCGGTCGCGGCCAGCGCGGCGGCGACGGCGGCAAGATCCGCCGCCGTCTCGCCCGACAGGGGCCGGCGGTGCGGCAGGCGCCCCAGGCGCACCAATTGGTCGACCCGGATCGGCCAATGGGCGTCCGCATCCTGGGCCAGATAGGCAAGGCGCCGGGCCAGCGCCGGCCGGCTCATCTCGCGCAGGCTCTGGCCGTCATAGGTGACGCGGCCCGCCGCCGGCGCCGCCAGCCCGGCCAGATGGCGCAGCAGCGTGGTCTTGCCCGCGCCGTTCGGCCCGATCAGCCCGACCATTTCCCCGGGCCGGCAGGAGAGCGTGACCTCGCCCAGCACCAGCTTGTCGCCCGCCCGGCAGGCCAGCCCCGTCGCCTCGATCAGCATCACGCCCCCTCCCGCCGCAGGCGATAGATCAGGGAGAAGAGGAAGGGCGCCCCGACCACGGCCGTCAGCACCCCGAGCTTCAGTTCCGGCTGCACCGCGAGCAGGCGGACGGCAATATCGGCCAGGAGCAGCAGGGCCGCCCCCCCGAAGCCGGAGACCAGCAGCAGGCGCCCGGGCCGGTGCCCGACGAAGGGCCGCAGCACATGGGGCACGACCAGCCCGATGAAGCCGATCGCCCCGGTGACCGCGACCGCCGCCCCGACCGAGAGCGCGGTGCCGGTCACGAGCTTCAGGCGCAGGCGCTTCAGGTCGAAGCCCATGCTGGTCGCCGTATCGTCGCCGAGCGACAGCCCGTCGAGCGCGCGGGCGGACGACAGCAGCAATGCCCAGCCGACCGCCATCAGGGGCAGCGCCAGCATGACGTGATCCATGCTGCGGTCGGTCAGCGAGCCCATGAGCCAGAAGGTGATCTCGACCACCGCATAGGGATTGGGCGAGAGATTGAGGGCGAGCGCGGTCAGGGCGCCGGCGAAGGCGGAAATCGCCACCCCGGCCAGCACCAGCGTCGTCGTCCCCGCCCCGCGCCCGACCATGGCATAGAGCAGCACGGTCGCGACCAGCGCCCCCGCGATCCCGCCCAGCGGCAGGGCCAGGGTGAAGGCCCCGGCCAGCCCGGAATAGAACACGAGGACGGCACCGAGCGCCGCCGCGCTGGACACCCCGATCACCCCGGGCTCGGCCAGGGGATTGCGCAGGAGGCCCTGCAAGGCCGCCCCGGCCAGCCCCAGGGTGAAGCCGGTCAAAACGCCCATCAGCGCCCGCGGCAGGCGGAGATCGGCCAGGATCAGGGCGGGCAGCGTCTCCCGCCCGGCCAGCCAGTCGGCGAAGGCGGCACCGAGATCGAAGGGGGCATAGCCGATGGCGACGGAGGCGGCGAACAACCCGCCGGTGGCCAGGATAAGAACGGCCAGCAGCAGGCCGTAGGGCGGCTCGCGCCGGGGCATCAGGGTGTTCCTTCCAGGCGGCGGCCGATCTCGGCAAGGCGGGCGACGGCCTCGACCACCGCCGGCCCGGCGCAGGTCCAAAGCCGGGACGGCAGGCCCGCCGCCTGCATCCGGTTCGGCATGTTGCGCAGCACCGGGTGGCGCAGCACGTCATAGGCGAGGGCCGGGGCCGGCACTTCCTCCTCGTCCAGGATCACGAGGTCGGGCTTGGCCAGCACCAATGCCTCCAGCGGCAATTCGCGATAGGTGGCGAGGACCGGATCGGCGCCGAGGTTGACCAGCCCGGCGCGCCGCATCAGGTGATCGACCAGCGAGCCCTGCCCGACCGTGAAACCGTTCGGGCGCAGCACCAGGGCGCGCAGCGGCCGCTCCACCGGGGTAACGGCGGCAAGGCCGGCCATCATCGCCGCCACCATCGCCTCGCCTCGCTCGGCATGGCCGAGCAGGGCCGCGACCGCGCGGATCTGGGCGGTCACCTCGTCGAAAGTGGCCGGGGCATCCAGTTCCACCACCGACAGCCCCACCTGCTTCAGAAGGGCGACCGTGCCCCTGGTGGTATAGCGCCCGGCAAGGACCAGGTCGGGGCGGGAGGCGATGATTTCCTCCGCCTGGCCGTGGTTGACCGGCACCGTGGCGGCCAGCGCCGCGACATTGGACCCGGCCGGATCCCGCGACAGGAAGGAGACGGAGGCCACCTGCGCCCGGTCGGCCAGTTGCAGCACCAGTTCGTCGGCGCAGAGATTGATCGAGACGATGCGCTGCGGCGCGGCCGTCGCCGCCGTCCCGGCCAGGACGGCGGCGAGAAACGCAAGCCGTGCCGCCGCGCCCGCCATGCTCAGAAGGTCGCTTTCACGCCGCCGATGGCGAGACGGCCGTTGGAGCCGAAGGAATAGACTTCCTCGTAATCCGTATCGAACAGATTCTCGACCCGGCCGTAGAGCTGGACGTTGTCGAGGACGTCATAGGCGCCGGCGACATTGACCAGGGTATAATCGTCCATCGGGACATTGCGGTTGTTGAAGGAACTGTCGAACACCCGGTCGGTGAAATCGCCGTGATAGACGACGCCGACATTGGCAAGCGCCCGGCCGTCGAGGAAACGATAGGTGACGTCGAAGGTCCCGGCCTGTTCCGGCCGGCGCACCAGTTGCACGCCCTGGGCATCCTCGCTGTCCATATAGGTATAGGTGGCGCGGAGCGTCAGGCCGTTCAGGGGTTCCAGCGTGCCCTCGACCTCGACGCCCCGGACCTTGGAAGTGCCGGCGAGATTGATCGGGCGCGAGACGCCGCCGCCCAGGAATTCGCTGCTGATCAGGTCGGAAATCGACTGGCGGAAATAGGTCGCGCCGACGGCCCCGCGCCCGCCCCAGAACGACTGGTCGACGCCGATGTCGAAGCCCCGCGTCTGTTCCGGCTTCAGGCCCGGGTTGCCGACGAACGTATTGCTGTAGCCGTGGAGTTCGAGCAGGGTCGGGTTCTTCACCCCGGTCCCGTGCGAGGCGTGGAACTTGGTGCCAAGCGTATCGATGAAATAGGCTGCGGTCAGGCGGTAGGTATTGGCGTCCTCGAACCGCTCGTTCTCGTCGCGGCGGAAGGCGGCGGTCAGGCTGAGGCCGTCCAGCAGGCTGACCTGATATTGCCCGGTGTAACCGGTCTGGTCGATCGAGGTCGAGAGATAGCTGCCGAAGCTGCTCCAGATCCGGGCATCGTCCTCTTTCCGCTCCGCCGCCAGGGTGAAGACATGGGAGGCGCCGGCAAGGGACGGCGTGTCGATGCGGAAATCGGTCTGGTAGTCGTAGCGGGTGCTGGTGCCCCGCGTAGTGAAGGTCGGGTCACCGTTGACGATATCGCCGTAGTAATCGACGTCGCTGTCGGCCCGGCTGATGCCGAGGCGGTGGGTCCAGCGGCCGTCCAGCAGGGAAAGCCGGGTCTGGCCGCGGAAGAAGCTCTGCCGCCCGCTGCCGCCGGCGCGATCGTCCAGGGTCAGGCTGATGCCGGTGCCGGGCTCGATGCCGAAGCCCTCGTCGCCCTCGCGGCGGAATTCGGTGCCGCGCGCGACGACGTCGAAACCCAGTTCCGGCAGCGGATCATAGGCGAATTTCAGATAGGCGGTGCCGTTGTTGTAACCGTCCCGTTCCGTATTGCCCCGCGCCTCGGCGGCGGAGGAAAAGCCGGAGGTAACGCCGCCGGTGACGCCGGCGAGAATGCTGTATTGTTCCCCGCCCGCGCTGAACGACAGGGCGCCCGCCGCGGTGCCCCGGCTGCCGGCTTCGGCGCTGAGGGCGACGCTCGGCTTGCCGCTGCCCTTGCGGGTGACGATGTTGACGACGCCGCCGGCCGCGTCCGAGCCGTAGAGCGCCGATTGCGGCCCGCGCAGCACCTCGATCCGCTCGATGTCGGCGGTCGGGATATGGGCGAAATCGACGCTGGAATCCGCGGCCGGGTCGTTGACCACCACGCCGTCGATCATGACCAGGGTCTGGTTGGTTTCGCTGCCCCGGATGCCGGCGCCGGTCAGGCCGCCGGTGACGCCGGTGCGGGTGACCGAAACCCCGGGCACGAGGCGCAGCGCGTCGGAGACGAGGCGCACCTGCTTTGCCTCCAGGTATTCCCGGTCGAGCACGGTGACCGTGCTGCCCACCTCGGTCAGCGGGGTCTGCTCGCCGCGATTGGCGGTGACGGAGACGGCGGGCAATTCCTCCGCCGCCAGGGCCGAAGCCGGCAAAGCGGCGGCGGAAACGACGGCGAGAAGCGAAACCCTGACCCCGAAAGACATGCCCATACCCCCTGCACCGCCAGATGGCGGCAACCGATGATCGAGGGACGCCGTGCGGGGAAGGGCTGGAGAAGCCCCGCCGCGACAGCGTCCATGACGCATCACCGCAGCGGGTTGACCGCACCCTGGGCTCGCCCGGCCCGGGGTTGAGTGATGCCCTCGGCGGCAGGTCTCCTGGCTCGCGGGTTATGGCCTTGCACCGTCTTCCCGGCCCAAAGGCCAGTGACGAATGGTGCAGGCTCGCCGCTTACAGTTGCGGGGACAGCCACGGCAGGGCTTTCGCCTTCCGTGTTCCCTTTTAATCCGGTGGAACCGCCAAAGCAGGCGCAGTTGAAGCGCGGCGCACGGAAGATGTCAATCCCGTTGCTCAGCGGCGCAGGCGGCGGCCGTCCAGGGGGGTGCGGGCCTGCCAGCCGTGGCGTTCCAGTTCCGGGTCCTCGTGCTCCTCGACCGGATGGCCGATGCACAGATAGGCGATCAGATGCCAGCCCGGATCGCAGTCGAGATCATCATTCACGGTCAGGGGATCGAGGATCGACACCCAGCCGACGCCGACGCCATGGGCCCGCGCCGCCAGCCACAGGGTATGGACGGCGGTGGTCGCCGAATGCTCGATGGTCGCGGGCATGGTGCGCCGGCCCAGCCCCTGGCCCTGGTCGGGCGCCATGTCGGCGAAGACGGCGAGATGGACCGGCGCCTCGACCAGGCCGGCGAGTTTGAGACGGGCGTAAAGCGCCGCCCGTTCGCCCGCGTAATCGGCCAGGGCCTCCGCATTGGCGCGCTCGAAATTGGCGCGGATGCGGGCACGCCGCGCCGGATCGTCGACGGTGACGAAGCGCCAGGGCTGGCAATTGCCGACCGAGGGGGCGAGATCGGCCAGCACCAGCAGATGGTCCAAGAGGCCGGGCGCCAGGGCATCGGTCCGGAAGCGGCGGACGTCGCGGCGCCAGCGCAGCAGGGTTTCGAACCGCGCGCGGAAATCCCGGTCGAAGACGGGCGGCGCGGTCATGCCAGCGCCGCCGCCAGCCGCGCGAACGCCGCCTCATCCGCCGGCAGGCCGAGGCGCAGCCAGTCCGGGCGATAGGCGAAGGGCCGGGCCAGGATGCCGGCCCGGCCCAGCCGCTCGAACCACGCCCCCGCCGCCGCGTGGCCGTAGAGGCGGAACAGCCGGCAGCCGCCCTCGAGGCGGAAGCCGGCGCCGGCCATCAGCGCGTCCAGCCGGGCGGCCTTTTCCGCCGTCGCGGCCGCGGCCGCCATACGCCAGCGCTCGTCGCCGAGGGCCCCGGTGCCGATCGCCATCGCAGGGCCCGACACCGCCCAGGCGCCCAGCGCCTCGCGCATCGCGGCGGCGATTTCCGGCGCCGCCAGCAGGAAGCCGAGACGGACCCCCGCCAGCCCATAGGTCTTGCCGAAGGAGCGCAGGATCACCAGCCCCGGCCGGGGCAGATAGGGCGCGAGGCTGACCCCGGGTTCGAGATCGGCAAAGGCTTCGTCGACGACGAGAAAGCCGCCCGCCCGGTCGAGCCGGGCCGCCAGCGGGATCAGGTCGGCCGCCTTCAGCACCCTGCCGTCCGGGTTGTTCGGGTTGACCACCACGGCGTGGCTGGCGCCATCGAGTTCGGCCAGGCTCCGCGCCTCGCGCACCCTATGGCCGGCGCGGGCCCAGCCCGGGCCATGCTCGCCATAGGTCGGGCCCAGCACCGCCGCCGCCCCGGGCGCCGCCAGCAGGGGCAGCAGTTCGATCAGGATCTGGGTGCCCGGGGCCGCCACCACCAGGGCCGGGTCCGGCACGCCGTAGGCCGCCGCCGCGATGCTTTCCAGGCGGGCGAGGTCTTCGGGTTCCGGCAGGTCGGTGAAGACGGCGGGATCGAGGGTGGGCAAGGGATAGGGCACGGGGTTGATGCCGGTCGAAAGGTCCAGCCAGGGCCGGGGCGCATCGGGAAAGCGGGCTTGCGCGGCGCGGCGGCGGCCGCCGTGGACCGTCAAGGGATCTGACATCCGGGGCGATTCCATGCTAGCGGTGCTGCCCTCCATGACGTTCGATCTCCTTCCCCTGCTGCTGGTGCTGGCCCTCGCGATCGAGGCGGCCTGCGGCTATCCCCAGGCGCTGATCCCCCGGATCGGCCATCCCGTGATCTGGCTGGGCGGCCTGATCGCGCGATTCGACCGGCACTTCAATCGACCGACCATGCCGAAGCGCCGGCGCCGGCTCAATGGGCTTGCCGCCCTCGTCCTGCTGCTGGCCGTCGCCGCGGTGCCTGCCGCCCTGGTCCAGGTCGCGGTGTTCCGGGTGCTGCCGCCTTGGCTGGCCCTGGCCGTTCTCGCCCTTGCCGCCTCCACCCTGCTGGCCCAGCGCAGCCTTTACACCCATGTCGCGGCGGTCGCCACCGCGCTCGAGACCGGCGGGCTGACGGCCGGGCGGCAGGCGGTTTCGATGATCGTCGGCCGCAATGTCTCGGTCCTGGACGAGGCCGGCGTGGCCCGGGCCGCGATCGAAAGCCTGGCCGAGAATTTCTCCGACGGGGTGACCGCGCCCGCCTTCTGGTGCGCCGTCGGCGGCCTGCCCGGGATCGCCGCCTATAAGGCCGTCAATACCGCCGACAGCATGATCGGCCACAAGACCGAGCGGCATCTGCACTTCGGCTGGGCGGCGGCGCGGTTCGACGATCTCGTCAACCTGCCTGCCTCGCGCCTGACGGCACTGTTCATCGCCCTGGCCGCCGGCCGGGGCGCGGGGGCCGCCTGGCGCGCGGTCCGGCGCGATGCCCGGCACCACCGGTCGCCCAATGCCGGCTGGCCGGAGGCGGCCATGGCCGGGGCCCTGGGCTTGCGCCTGAACGGCCCGAAACGCTATGGCGAGACCCTGTCCGACGATCATTGGATGGGCGACGGCCGGGCCGAGGCGACCGCCGCCGACATTCGCCGCGCCCTGACGCTCTATGTCCGCGCCTGCATGGTGCAATTCTCCCTCGCCGCCGGGGCGGCGGCGATATTACATCTGATGACATAGATCGTTTCCGTTTGTATCATCGGTGCATGACGAACGGCGGCCCCAAGGCGAAGACCCTGATCCTGCAATTGCTGCTGGCCGCGGACGGCGGCGCCCTGGCGGCACGCGATGCCGTCACCGCCTGTTCCCTGTTCGATATCGCGGAAAGCGCCGCCCGGGTGACCCTGGTGCGGCTGGCCGCCGCCGGCATGATCGAGGGCGCGGGGCGCGGCGCCTATCGCCTGGGCCCGGCCGCGGCCGGCTTTGCCGCCGATGTCGCCGGCTGGCGCCGCGCGGGCGAGCGGCTGCGCCCCTGGGCGGGCGGCTATGTCGCGGTTCACAGCGGGGCGCTGGGCCGCAGCGACCGGGCGGCGCTGCGGGCACGGCACCGCGCCCTCGACATGCTGGGCTTCGCCGAGATGGACAAGGGCCTGCACCTGCGGCCGGACAATCTGGCAGGCGGGGTCGGCGCCATCCGCCGGCGCCTGCTGGCCCTCGGGCTCGATGCCGGGGCGACGGTCTTCGCCGCCGGCGATTTCGCCCGCGACCCGGGCCACCTGTGGGACGGCGCCGCCCTGAACGCCGCCTATCGCCGCCGCAGCGTGCTGGACGACTGGCTGGCCCGGGCCGGCGATCTGGACCCGGATGTCGCGGCGCGGGAAGCCTTCCTGATCGGCAGCCGCGCCATCCGCCAGATCGTCTTCGATCCCCTGCTGCCCGAGCCGCTGGTCGACGGCGGCGAGCGGGAAGCCTTCTTCGCGGCGGTCCGGCAGTTCGATGCCGCCGGCCGCGCCCTCTGGCGGCGTTTCTTCGCCGCCCAAAACCAACGACCGGGAGAGATCGATGAGCCGGGCCTTCACCCTCACTGACGCCTTCACGCCGGCTGAAATCAGGGCCTTCAACACGAAATCCGACCTTTGGGGCTGGTGGGCGGTGGCCAGCACCTGGGCTGTGATCGCCGGCACTTTCGCCCTGATGGCGCTATGGCCCCATGTCGTTACCGTAATCGTTGGGCTGGTCCTGCTCGGCGGGCGGCAGCTGGCACTGTCGATCCTGATGCATGAGGCGGCGCATTACAGCCTGTTCCGCACCCGGGCCCTGAACGACATCGTCGGCACATGGCTGTGCGCCGCCCCGGTCTGGGGCGATGTCGCCCGCTATCGAAAGCATCACATCCAGCATCACGCCCATACCAACAGCGAGCTCGATCCCGACCTGTCGCTGGTGACACCCTTCCCGACCAGCCGCCGCTCGCTCCGCCGCAAGATCCTGCGCGACCTGACCGGCGCGACCGGCCTGAAGCGGATGATCGGCCTGTTCCTGATGGATATCGGCGCCCTGACCTATACCGTCTCGGGCGGTGCCCGCCTGGTGCCGCGGGCGGAACGCCGCCTGTCCCGCCAGATCGCCCAGGGCCTTAACCGCATGGGGCCGATGCTGGCGACCAATGCCGTGATCGCCGCCGCCCTCGGCCTGCTCGGCGCCG
Source organism: Zavarzinia compransoris (assembly GCF_003173055.1). Lineage (NCBI taxonomy): Bacteria > Pseudomonadati > Pseudomonadota > Alphaproteobacteria > Rhodospirillales > Zavarziniaceae > Zavarzinia > Zavarzinia compransoris. Next base: position 73,648 of record NZ_QGLF01000004.1, on the reverse strand, counting down.
GCTGGACCTATCTGGTCTGGGTCGCGGCCTATCTCACCACCTACAGCCTGTTCCTGCGCATCCGCGCCATCGCCGAACACGCCTGCACGGAGAGAAGCGACCATCCCTTGCGCAACACCAGGACCACCAGGGCCGGGCTGCTGGCCCGGGCGACGGTGGCGCCGCTGCATGTGAATTATCACCTGGAACACCACCTGATGCCCGCCGCCGCCTATTACCGCCTGCCGGCCATGCACCGGCGGCTCCGCGAAAAAGCCCTGACCGGCCCCGCCCCCGGCTATCTCGACGTGCTGCGGCTGGTCACCGCCCGCGCCGCTTAAAACTTACTCTGGCGAGATCGGTTCAACACCAGCAAAGACACCAAAGCGAATTGCCCGTAAAATGCGACCCCGGCGCTATATGGACCTCGCACACTGCTATGCGACATTGCCGGATGTTGCGGCAAACTAAAACGCCTGTATGGGTGGAAAGTCATGACCAAGGGCCGTTCGATCCGCTTGTTCCTCGCCGATGGCACCCCTGGAGGCATCATCACTGCCGAAATCATGAACTGGACCGGCCACGTCATCGTAGCACCGCGCTCACGCCTTGCTGACTTGATCCAGCGACCGGAAGCCGGTCGCACCGGAGTTTACATCCTTACCGGGGCCGATCCGGAGGGCGACTATAAACCCCTGGCCTATATCGGCGAGACTGACAATGTCGGCAAACGGTTGGCGCAGCACAACAAGGACGAGAGCAAGGAGTTCTGGGAGCAGACCTGCATTGTCACCAGCAAGGATCAGAACCTCACCAAGGCCCATGCGCGGTATCTCGAAAGTCGCTTGATCGCCATTGCCACGGAAGCGGCAAGGACCCGATTGGAAAACGGTACGGCACCCGATTTCGGCCTGCTGCCGGAGGCCGATCTCTCCGATATGGAATTCTTCATCGATCAGTTGCGTGTGGTCTTGCCGGTACTGGGGCTGGATTTCCTGAAAGAGCCAGCGAAGGCCATGCCAGCGAAGCCTTCAGTGGCCAGTGAGACCTCGACTTGCGAGACTCCCCTGTTCGAACTGTTCACCAAGAAATATTCAATCCGCGCGGAAGCCAGAGAAACCAATGGGGAATTCATCGTCCTCGCGGGATCACAAGCGCAAGACAGTTGGATTGCAGCACCAGGAATGGGATACTATAACTTGTTCAGGCAATTGGTCGACAACGGCGTTCTCGTTCCCGACCAGACAGGGCATCGCCGCTTCGGCCAGGATTTTGGATTCAAGAGCCCCAGCGCCGCGTCCGCGACCATTTTGGGTCGGCCGGACAATGGGCGGACGAGTTGGCGCCTCAAAGGAACCGACAAGACTTATGCCCAATGGCAGGAGGATCAGGTCGCAGCCGCCACGCTGTTGGAAAGCGAAGAGTGAGCTTTTGTCGCCGCTCACCGGGCGGCGCAACGCCGTTACTCTAACCGGCGAACCCCAGCATCCGGTCCAGGGCGAGATGGGCTTCGAGATGGTCGGCGAGGCCGTCGAGCGCGGCTTCGATCCGGGCGTGATGGTCGAAGCCTTCGGCGCGTGAGCCCAGGCGTTCCAGCCAGGCGGCGCGCTGGTCGTTGCCGGTGAAGAGGCCGTGGACATAGGTGCCGCGCACCAGACCGTCGGCACTGATCGCGCCGTCGCGGCGCCCGTCCGCCAGTTTGACCAGGGCGCGGGCGGTGTCGGGCCCCGCGGTCCGGCCCATGTGCATCTCGTAGCCCGTGAAGGCGATGCCGTCGTCGAGGCTGCGGCCGGTCACTTCCGCCAGCCGCTTGGCGGCGGTCAGCACCGTATCGACGGCAAGAAGGCCCAGCCCCGGAACCGTGCCGGCCGGCCCCTCGATCCCGTCCGGATCGGCGATGCTTTGCCCCAGCATCTGATAGCCGCCGCAGAGGCCCAGCACCCGGCCGCCCTGGCGATAGTGGGCCTTGAGGTCGATGTCCCAGCCTTCCGTCCGCAGGCGGCCGAGGTCGGCGATGGTCGCCTTGGAGCCGGGCAGGACGATCAGGTCCGCCGGCGGCAGCGGCCGGCCCGGCCGGGCCAGGACCAGATCGACCGCCGGTTCCGCCTGAAGGGGGTCGAGATCGTCGAAATTGGCGATGCCCGGCAGCACCGGCACCACGATGCGCAGACGCCCCGCGCCCGCCGGTGATGGGCGCCGGGCGGCAAGGTCATAGGCATCTTCCGCCGGCAATTGCCCCGCCGCCTCGTAATGCGGCACGAGGCCGAGGGCCGGCCAGCCGGTGCGTCCCTCGATGTAACGCATACCGTCGTCGAACAGGCTGGCGTCGCCGCGCATGCGGTTGACGATGAAGCCCCTGACCAGGGCCGCATCGCCGGCGTCGAGAACCGCCGCCGTGCCCACCAGGGCGGCGATGACGCCGCCGCGCTCGATATCGCCGATGATCACGACGGGCACATCCGCCGCCCGGGCGAAGCCCATGTTGGCGATGTCGTTGGCGCGGAGATTGACCTCGGAAGCACTGCCCGCCCCCTCGACCAGGACGATGTCCGCCGCCGCCTTCAGCCGGGCGAAACTGTCCAGCACGAAGGGCAGCAGTTCCGCCTTCCGCGACTGATAGACCCGGGCCCCGGCATTGCCGATCACCCGGCCCTGGACCACGATCTGGGCACCGACCTCGCTTTGCGGCTTGAGAAGGACGGGGTTCATATGGACGCTGGGCGCGACCCCGCAGGCCCGGGCCTGGAGCGCCTGGGCGCGGCCGATCTCGCCGCCCTCCGCCGTCACCGCCGCATTGTTCGACATGTTCTGCGGCTTGAACGGCAGCACCGCGAGGCCGCGCCGGCTGAGCGCCCGGGCGATCCCGGCGACCAGCAGCGACTTGCCGACGCTGGACCCCGTGCCCTGGAACATCAGGCTGCGCGCCGCCATCAGAATTCGATGCCCGACTGCGCCCGCACCCCGGCCGCGAAATGATGCTTCACCGCCTTCATCTCGGTGACGAGATCCGCCGCCTCGATCAATTCGGGCCTGGCGTTCCGCCCGGTGACGACGACATGAAGATCGGCCCGCCGGGCGGTCAGCGCCGCCACCACTTCGGCGATCTCCAGATAGTCGTAGCGAAGGGCGATGTTCAATTCGTCAAGGACGAGCAGGGACAGGCCGGGATCGGCCAGCAGCTCCAGCACCCGGGCCCAGCCGGCGCGGGCGGCGGCGATGTCGCGCGCCTTGTCCTGCACCTCCCAGGTGAAGCCCTCGCCCGAGGAATGCCAGGTGACGAGATCGCCGAATCGCTCGAACAGGGCGCGCTCGCCGGTGCCCCAGGCGCCCTTGATGAATTGCACCACGGCGACCCGCCGGCCATGGCCGATCATGCGCAGCATCAGGCCGAAAGCCGCCGTGGACTTGCCCTTGCCCGCCCCGGTGTGGACGATCAGCAAGCCTTTCTCCAGGGTCTTCGAGGCCACTTCGGCATCCTGCACCGCCTTCCGCGCCTGCATCTTCTCGCGGTGGCGGGCGGCCTCTTCGGGGCTGACGGGATCGGGCATCACGGCACTCCACGACAAATGGGGCGGCCATCAAGAGCACGGCCCCGAAGCCGCCGCAAGCGTCGTGCCGTTGACAGCGCCGCCATTCCAGCCTACCCAGAAGGCGACGGTCCCGGCCTCGCCGGGTGAAAAGGGAATTCGGTGCCATGCCGAAGCTGCCCCCGCAACTGTAAGCGGTCAGCCGCGCGCCATCATGCCACTGGGCCATCCCGGGAAGGCGGCGCAAGGCCACGACCCGCGAGCCAGGAGACCTGCCGTCATTCGCGTGAACCGTAACCGGGCGGGGTGCCCTGGGCTGCGGCGATGCCCCCCGGGCATCGGGCCCGGCGGGGGATGCCGGGCCGCCGGCACCCCGATTTGCGATGCGACGGGGCCCGATCTTGAGCCAGGACCAGCCCATACTTCATGTCTGCACCTCGTGCCGCCACGGCGACGACCGCGGCGCCGGGGCAAGCCTCGCCGACCGCCTGGAAACCCTGGCGGCCGGGGCGGAAGGCGGGTTCCGCGTGAACCCGATCGTCTGCCTCGCGGCCTGCGAACGGGGCTGCACCGCCGCCCTCTCGGCAGCGGGGAAATGGTCCTATGTCGTCGGCGGCCTGACCCCGGATCTTGCCGGCGACATGGCCGCCTATGCCCGCGCTTACGGCGCCTCGCCGAACGGCGTGGTGCTGCGCGCCGGCCGGCCCGTCAGCCTGCATCAGGCCATCGTCTCGCGTCTTCCGCCCCTGCCGGAGCCCCGCTCATGACCCCTGTTTCCCGCAAAATCCCCGCGACCGTGATCACCGGCTTCCTCGGCGCCGGCAAGACCACCTTGCTGCGCCATGTCATCGCCCAGGCCGGCGGGCGGCGCATCGCCGTCATCGTCAATGAATTCGGCGAGACCGGCGTCGACGGCGACCTGCTGCGCGGCTGCGGCGCCGCCTGCGACGACGACAGTATCGTCGAACTGGCCAACGGCTGCCTGTGCTGCACCGTGGCCGACGATTTCGTGCCCACCATGGAAGCCCTGATCGACCGGCCGAACCCGCCCGATCACATCCTGATCGAAACCTCGGGCCTGGCCCTGCCCAAGCCCCTGCTGAAAGCCTTCGACTGGCCGGGCGTGCGCAATCGGGTGACGGTGGACGGCGTCATCGCCGTGATCGACGGCCCGGCCGCCGCCACCGGCCGCTTCGCCGACGATCCCACCGCCGTCGCCGCCCAGGCGGCCGAAGACCCGAGCCTGGACCACGACAACCCCCTGGCCGAAGTCTTCGGCGACCAGGTGAATGCCGCCGACCTGATCCTCCTCAACAAGGCCGATCTCCTGGACGCGGCCGGCCGCGCCGCCGCCGAGGCCGCGATCCGCGCCGCCGGGCCGCGCCGCCCGCCGCTGATCGAGACCCGCGAATGCCGGATCGACCCCGCCGTCCTGCTCGGCCTCGGCGCCGCGGCCGAGGACGACCTCGCCGCCCGCCCCTCGCACCATGATGCCGAGGACGGCGCCCACGAGCACAATGACTTCGAGAGTTTCACCGTCCCCCTGCCCCCGGCCGCCGATCCGGAAGCACTGGCCGCCCGCCTCGCCCGGGTCGCGGCGGATTACGGCGTGCTGCGCATGAAGGGTTTCGTCGCCGTCGCGGACAAGCCCCTGCGCCTGCTGGTGCAGGGGGTCGGCAGCCGCTTCCGCCACCAGTACGAACGGCCCTGGGCGCCGGGGGAGGAACGGCAGGGCCGCCTCGTCGTGATCGGGGAGACCGGGCTGGACCGGGCGGGCATCCTTGCCGCCCTGACGGCGTAACCCCATGCACCTGCAGTTCCGCGCAGAGCTCGGCCTGGACGAGACGGCGACCGCCGTCGATCTCGGCCATGCCCCCGCGGACCTGCTGTTTCTCTCCTTCGCCGACAGCGAGCTGGCGGCCCTCCGCGCCGCCCAGGGGCCCGGCCATCCAAGCCTGCGGATTGCCGACCTCGGGCGCCTGCGCCATCCGCTTTCCGTCGATCTCTATCTCGAACGGACGGCGGCCGGGGCCCGCGCCATCGTCGTCCGCCTGCTCGGCGGCCTGGACTATTGGCGTTACGGGGCGGAGGAGATCGCGGCGCTCGCCCGGGGCCGGGGCATCCCCCTCGCCCTCCTGCCCGGCGACAATGGCGCGGACGAGCGCCTTGCGGCCCTCTCCACCATGGCACCGGAAACCCTGGCGCTGCTGGCCGACTGCTTTCGCCATGGCGGCGCCCGCAACATGGGCCTTGCCCTGGACCTTGCGGCCCAGGCCGCCGGCCTCGGGCCCCAGCCGGCGGCCGGGGTCGAAGTCCTGCCGCCCTTCGGGGATTTTCCCCTGCCGCCGGCCGAAGGCGAAGCCCGGGCGCTGATCGTCTTCTATCGCAGTCATCGCCTGGCCGGCGATACCGCCATGGTGACGGATCTTGCGGCGGCCCTGGCCGGGCAAGGGCTCGTCCCTGCCGCCCTTCACGTCGCCAGCCTGAAGGACGGGGCCTGCGCCGCCTTTGTCGAGGCCCGGATCGCGGCCCTGGCGCCCGCCGTGGTCCTGAACCTGACCGGTTTCTCCGCCCGGCTGGGCGATGCCCCCTCCCCCCTCGATGCCGCCGGGGTGCCGGTGCTGCAACTGCTCTGCGGCAGCAATGGCGAACGGGCCTGGGCCGGCAGCAGCCGCGGCCTCGGCGCCGCCGATCTGGCCATGCAGGTGGTGCTGCCGGAACTGGACGGGCGCCTGTCCGGCGGCCTGATCGCCTTCAAGGAGCGGGACGAGGCGGGCGAGGCCCGGCACCGGCCCTCGCCGTCCGGCATCGCCATGGCGGCGGCGCGTGCCGCCGCCTGGGCCCGGCTCGCGGCCAAGGCCCCGGCGGAACGGCGCCTTGCCCTCGTGCTGTCCGATTACCCGGGCGTCGGCGGGCAGGCGGGCCATGCGGTCGGCCTCGACAGTTTCGCCTCCGCCGGGGCCATCCTGGCCGATCTCGCCGCCGCCGGCTATGACACCACCACCGTCACGGCGGAAGGGATCGCCGCCGCCCTGACCGGGGCGCCCGCGGCCTTCCTGCCGCTGGCCGCCTACGAGATCCTGTTCGCCGGCCTGCCGGCACCGGCGCGGGCCCGGGTCCTGGCCGCCTGGGGCCCGGCGGCGGATGATCCGGCGGTCGCGGACGGTGCCTTTCGCCTGCCGCTGCTCAGCCTCGGCCGCGTCACCGTCGCGCTTCAGCCGGACCGGGGCCGGGCGGCCGGGCGGAAGGCGGAATTCCACGATCCCGACCTGCCGCCCCGCCATATCTATGTCGCCTTTTACCTGTGGCTGCGCCACCGGCTCGGGATCGACGCACTGATCCACCTGGGCACCCACGGCACGCTGGAATGGCTGCCGGGCAAGGCGGTGGCCCTGGACGAGGCTTGCTTCCCGGCGGCCCTGGCCGGGCCGCTGCCCGTGGTCTATCCCTTCATCGTCAACAACCCGGGCGAGGCGGCCCAGGCCAAGCGGCGCCTCGGCGCCGTCACCATCGGCCACCTGACGCCGCCCTTGCGCCGCGCCGGATTGCATGGCGAAGCCGAGGACCTGGAACGGCTGATCGACGAATTCGCCGCCGCCGACGGCCTCGACCCGCGCCGCAGCCGCCTGCTGAAGCGCGAGATCCTGGACCGCGCCGGGGCCGCCGGCCTGCTGGCCGAAAGCGGCATCGCCCCCGGGACCGACGACGACACGGCGCTCGCCCGGCTCGATGCCTGGCTTTGCGATGTCAAGGATCTCCAGATCCGCGACGGGCTGCATGTCTTCGGCCGCCCCGCCCCCGGCCTGCGGCACCTGCGCGCCGCCCTGCCGGCCGGTGCCGCCCTCGATCCTTGTGCCGAGGGCGAGCGCCGGGGCCTGCTGGCAGCGCTGGACGGGCGCTTCGTCGAGCCGGGGCCGGCGGGGGCGCCGACGCGGGGGCGCGCCGACGTCCTGCCCACCGGGCGCAATCTCTATACGATCGATCCCCGTGCCGTGCCCAATCGCTCGGCCCTGGTGCTGGCGGAGAAGGCGGCGGCGGCGCTGATCGAACGCTACCTCCAGGATCACGGCGACTGGCCGCGCCGCTTGGTGCTCGACCTCTGGGGCAGCGCCACCATGCGCACGGGGGGCGAGGATCTGGCCCTGGCCCTGCTGCTGATCGGCGCAAGGCCCCTGTGGGACGAGGGCAGCGCCCGGGTGGCGGGCACGGAGATCCTGCCGCTGGCCACCCTGGGGCGGCCGCGGGTCGATGTCACCCTGCGCATCTCCGGCCTGTTCCGCGATGCCTTCGCCGCCCAGATCGCCCTGTTCGACCAGGCGGTGCAGGCGATCGCCCGCCGCGACGAAGATGCCGCCTGGAACCCCCTGGCCGCGACCGCCCGCGCGCTTCAGGGCGCCGAGTTCCGCCGCGCCACCACGAGAATCTATGGCGCCGCCCCCGGCAGTTACGGTGCCGGCGTCACCGGTCTCACCGACGCGGGCGGCTGGCAGGACCGCGCCGACCTCGGCCGCGACTATATCGCCCGGGGCGGTGCCGCCTTCGGCCTCGATCTCGACGGCACGGCCGATGCGGCCGGCTTCGCCGACCGGCTGCGCAGCGCCGATGCCCTGGTCCACGGCCTCGACCACGGCGAAATCGATATTTTCGAGAGCACGGATGTCGCCGCCCATATGGGCGGTTTCGCCGCCGCCGGCCGGCCCGGTGCCGCCCTCTATCTCGCCGACCAGCGCGACCCGGACCGGCCCCGGCTGCGCCCCTTGCGCGACGAGATCGCCCGCGTTACCCGCGGCCGCGCGGCCAACCCGCGCTGGATCGCCGGCATGATGCGCCACGGCTATCGCGGGGCGGCGGAAATCGCCCGCACGGTCGAACCCCTGTTCGTCTTCGCCGCGACCCTGGCCGAACCGCTGGACGCCCAGTTCGACCTTCTCTTCGCCGCGACGCTGGGCGACGAGGCGGTCGACCGTTTCCTCGCCGACACCAACCCCGCCGCCCGCGCCGCCATGACCGCCCGCTTCGCCGAAGCCCGGGCCCGGGGCCTGTGGCACCCAAGGCGTAACGATGTCGCCGCACGGATCGAGGGCGGCGCATGACGGCGGCGGCGAAGGGCTGGTGCCCGTCGATCGGACGGCCCATGGCGGCGGCGGACGGCCTGATCCTGCGGGTGAAGCCGCCCGGCGGGCGGCTGCGCGGGGGCGATGTCCTGGCCTTGGCCGAAGCTGCGGCCGAGGGCGGCAACGGCCTGATCGACCTCACCGCCCGGGGTAACCTGCAATTCCGGGGCTTCGGGGAGGGCGCGGCCACGAACTTCGCCGCCCTGGCCGTCGCCCGGGGTCTTGCCCTGCCGGAGGGGCTCGTGGAACAGCGGCGCAATATCCTGGTGGCGCCGCTGGCCGGCGACGGGGCCCGGGCCCTTGCCGCGGCCCTGGCCGGCGCCCTGGCGGACGAGGATCGGTTCGGCGCCCTGCCGGCCAAATTCGCCTTTGCGATCGAGGATGACCGGGGCCTGCCCCTCGGCCCCGGTCACGGCGATATCGCCTGCCGCCTCGGCGGCGATATCGCCGACCTGCTGCTGCCCGGCGCCACGGCCAGGGTGGCGGCGGGGGCGGCCTTGCCTGCCATGCTCGCCCTTGTCGATCGCTTCCTGGCGGTGCCGGGGGCGCGGCGCCTGCGCGACCTGCACCCGGGCGTCCTGACCGCCGGCCTTGCCGGGGTCGGGCCGGCACCGGCACCCCTTGCCCCGCCCGCGCCGGGGCCCCTTGCCCATGGCGGCTGGCGGGGGGTGGCGGTCGGCTTTCCCTCCGGCCAGGGCAATGTCCGGCAGTGGCGGCAGCTTGCCCGCCTGGCCGGGGACGGCTGGCTCTATCCGACCCCGTGGCGGAGCGTGCTGGTGCCCGGCGATGCCGATACCATGGTGCCGGTGCTCGACCGTCTCGGCCTCGTCACCGCGGCCGGCGATCCGCGCCTTGCGGTCATCGCCTGCACCGGCCGGCCGGGCTGCGCCGCCGCCAGCGTGCCGACCCGGCCCGATGCCGCCCGGCTGCTGGACCTGCTGGCCCCGCCCCTGCCGGCGGGCGGCATTCACCTGTCCGGCTGCGCCAAGGGCTGCGCCCATCCGGGGCCGGCCGCCGTCACCCTGACCGGCAATGCGGGGCATTACGACCTCGTGCTCGGCGGCCGCGCCGGGGCGCCGCCGATCGCCACCGGCCTCGATATCGACGAGGCCGCCGACCTGATCACCACCCTGCTGGAAAGCCGCCGGGCATGACGACGACCTATGACTATATCCGCGACGGCGCGGCGATCTATGCCCGCTCCTTCGCCATCATCCGGGCCGAGGCCGATCTTTCCCGCTTTCAGGGCATCGAGGAAAAGCTGGTGGTGCGCATGATCCATGCCGCCGGCATGGTCGGGATCGCCGATCAGGTGGAACTTTCCCCCGGGTTCGGCGCCACGGCGCGCAAAGCCCTGCTGACGGGCGCCCCCGTGCTGTGCGATGCCCGGATGGTCGCCATGGGCATCACCCGCGCCCGCCTGCCCGCCGGCAACGAGGTCGTCTGTCTTCTGGACGATGCGCGCGTGGCCGAGCGGGCGCGGGCGATCGGCAATACCCGTTCCGCCGCCGCGCTGGATTTCTGGGGCGACCGGCTGGGCGGCGCGGTGGTCGCCATCGGCAATGCCCCGACCGCCCTGTTCCGCCTGCTGGAACTGGTGGCGGCCGGGGCGCCGCCGCCCGCCGCCGTGATCGGCATGCCGGTCGGCTTCGTCGGTGCCGCCGAATCGAAAGCAGCGTTGGCCGCCGATGGGCGCCTGCCCTTCGCCATCGTGCGCGGGCGCCTGGGCGGCAGCGCCATGGCCGCCGCCGCCGTCAACGCGCTCGCCAGCGAGGTCGAATGATGGCCACCCTTTACGGCGTCGGCATCGGCCCCGGCGATCCCGAACTGCTCACCCTGAAGGCGGCGCGCATCGTCGGCGCCGTGCCGGTCGTCGCCTATTTCTGCAAGGCCGGGCGGCCGGGCCATGCCCGTACCATCGCCGCCCCGCACCTGAACCCGGCGGCGGCCCATCTCCGCCTCGAATATCCCTTCACCATCGAAGTGCCTGTGGGCGATCCCCGCTACCTGATCGAGATCGGCCGTTTCTACGATGCCGCCGCCGAGCAGGTCGGGGCGGAACTGGACCAGGGCCGCGACGTCGCCGTGATCTGCGAGGGCGACCCGTTCTTCTACGGCTCCTTCATGTATCTCTACGACCGGCTGCGCGACCGCTTCCCGACCGAGGTGATCCCCGGGATTACCGGCATGGGCGGCTGCTGGACCCGCGCCGGCAGCCCGATCACCCATGGCGACGACGTGCTGACCGTGCTGCCCGGCACCCTGGGGGCGGAGGCCATGGCCGCCCGCCTTGCCGGCGCCGATGCCGCGGTGATCATGAAGGTCGGCCGCAACCTGCCGAAGATCCGGGCGGCGCTGCAAGACGCCGGCCTGCTGACCCGCGCCATCTATGTCGAGCGGGGCACCATGGCGGACGAGGCGATCCGCCCGCTGGCCGCCGTCGAGGGCGACGACGCCCCCTATTTCGCCCTGATCCTCGTGCCCGGCCGGCAGCGCCCGCGATGACCGGCGCGCTCTTCATCATCGGCCTCGGCCCCGGGGCCCCGGAACTGGTAACGCCGGAAGTTTCCGCAGCACTGGCGGCGGTCGACGACGTGCTCGGCTATTTCCCCTATGTCGAGCGGGTGCCGGCCCGGCCCGGCCTGACGCGCCACGGCAGCGACAATGGCGACGAACTGGCCCGCGCCCGCCAGGGCCTGGCGCTGGCGGCGGCAGGAAAGCGGGTCGCGCTGGTGTCGGGCGGCGATGCCGGGGTCTTCGGCATGGCCGCTGCCGCCTTCGAGGTGGTGGAAGGGGAGCCCGGTTTCGCCGGCCTCGACATTCGCGTGCTGCCCGGCATCTCGGCCATGTTCGCCGCCGCCGCCCGTGTCGGGGCGCCGCTGGGGCATGATTTCTGCGCCATCTCGCTCTCCGACAACCTGAAGCCCTGGGACGTGATCGCGGCGCGGCTGGCGGCGGCGGCCGAGGCGGGCTTCGTCGTCGCCCTCTACAACCCGATTTCCCGGGCCCGGCCGTGGCAGCTGGATGCCGCCTTCGACCTGCTGCGCCCCCTGCTGCCGGGCGACGCGCCGGTGGTCTTCGCCCGCGCCGTCACCCGGCCGGACGAAGCGGTGGCGGTGGTGCCCCTGGCCGAGGCGCGGGGCCAGATGGCCGACATGCGCACCCTGGTCATCATCGGCACCGCCGAGACGCGGCAGGTGGCGCGCCCCGCCGCGCCCCCCTTCGTCTATACCCCGAGAAGGATGGCCTGATGGCGCAGCCAGGCGAGCGCCGCCTCGGCGGTTTCCACCGTCTCGACGTCCGGGACCGGCGGGCGTTCGACCATGATCACCGGCAGCCCCAGGTCGCGCGCCGCCGCCAGCTTGGCCGCCGTGGCCGTGCCGCCGGAATTCTTGGTCACGATGACATCGATGCCGTGCTCGTCCAGAAGGGCACGCTCGGCCGCGACGTCGAACGGGCCCCGGGCATTGATCAGCACCGCTTCCGGCGGCAGCAGCGCGGCATCGATCGGATCGACGCTGCGGATCAGATAGGCGTGCCGGGGCCGGTCGCGGAAAGCCGCCACTTCCTTCTGGCCGACGGTCAGGAAGACCCGGCGCCGGGCGATGCCGATCGCATCCGCCGCCGCGGCCATGTCCGGCACCCGGTGCCATTCGTCGCCCGGCCCCGCCGTCCAGCCGCCCCGGCGCAGCGCCAGCAGCGGCACCCCGGCATCCCGCGCCGCCCCGGCGGCATGGGCGGAAATGCGCGCGGCAAAGGGATGGGTGGCATCGATCAGGGCCCGCACCCCGTTCCCCCGCAGGTAATCGGCCAGGCCCGCCGCGCCGCCGAAGCCGCCGATCCGGGTCTCGACCGGCTGCGCCGCCGGGTTGCGCGTCCGCCCGGCATAGGACAGCACCGCCCGGAACCGCCCCTCGCCGGCGAGCAGGCGCGCCAGCGCCGAGGCTTCGGTGGTGCCGCCGAGAACCAGAACCTTCATGACCGCCTTGCCTTGAGGTAACCCATGCCTGTCCATGCCGGTGACGAGGGCGAATCCCCGCCGTGGCTGACCATCATCGGGATCGGCGCCGATGGTGTCGAGGGCCTGTCGCCCAAGGCTTGCGCGGCGATCCGCGCGGGCCGCCTGGTGGTCGGCGGCGCCCGCCACCTGGCACTCGCCGCCGCCCTGATCGAGGGCGAGACCATGGCCTGGCCGAGCCCGCTGGCCGGGGCCCTGCCCGGCCTCCTCGCCCGGCGGGGCGAGGCGGTGGTGGTGCTCGCCTCGGGCGATCCGTTCTTTCACGGTATCGGCGCCACCTTGTCGCGCCACCTGCCGGCGCGGGAGATCATGGTGCTGCCCGCGCCCTCGTCCCTGTCGCTGGCCTGCGCGCGGCTGGGCTGGCCGGTGGCCGGGGTCGCGGCGATCAGCCTGTGCGGCCGGCCGCTGGAACCCTTGCGGCCGCTGCTGCACCCGGGGGCGCGGATCGTCGCCCTGTCGGCGGACGGCGGCACGCCGGCGGCGGTCGCCGCCCTGCTGGCGCGCGAGGGCTTCGGCGCCTCCACCCTGCATATCCTGGAAAACCTGGGCGGGGCCGGCGAGCGCCATTTCCAGGCCACGGCCGGCGCTTTTCCGGACACCGCCTTCGCGCCTCTGAACCTGCTGGCGATCGAGGTCGCCGCCGGGCCGGATGCCCGCGTCATCCCGCTTGCCCCCGGGCTTGCCGACGCTTGGTTCGACCATGACGGGCAGTTGACCAAGCGCGAGGTTCGCGCCGTCACCCTGGCCGCCCTTGCCCCGCGCCTTGGCGAATTGCTGTGGGATGTCGGGGCCGGGGCCGGTTCCATCGCCATCGAATGGCTGCTGCGCCACCCCGGCCTTGCCGCCATCGGCCTGGAACGGGACCCCGCCCGCGCCGCCCGCTGCCGCGCCAATGCCGCCAGCCTCGGGGTGCCGCACCTGCACGTGGTCGAGGGGGCGGCGCCCGCTGCCTTCGCCGGCCTGCCGGCGCCGGATGCGGTCTTCATCGGCGGCGGCCTGACCGTGCCGGGCGTGCTGGACGGCGCCTATGGGCATTTGAAGCCGGGCGGCCGCATCGTCGCCAACAGCGTCACCCTGGAGGCGGACGCGGTGCTGGCCGGGGCGGTGGCGCGCTTCGGCGGCACGCTGACCCGGATCGGCATCGAGCGCCTCGATCCGATCGGCCGGCTGCACGGCTTCCGGCCGGCCATGACGGTGACCCAATGGGCGGCGGTGAAACCATGATCGTCGCCGGCATCGGCTGCCGCCCCGCCTGTCCGGCGGCAGAAATACTGGACCTGCTGGCGCGCGGCGGCCGGCGGCCCGACCTGATCGCCACCGTCGCGGCGCGGCTGTCCGCCCCCGGCCTCGCCGCCGCCGCGGCCACGCTCGGCCTGCCGCTGGCCGGCTTTTCCGCCGCTCGGCTGGCAGACGAAGTTGGGCGGATCACCACCCCCTCGGCCCTGGCCGGACGGCACCTCGGCACGCCCTCGGTGGCGGAGGCGGCGGCGCTGGCGGCGGCAGGGCCCGGCGGGCGGCTGATCCTGTCCCGGATCGCCAGCGCCGGCGCCACCCTGGCCCTTGCAGAAGGAGAAGGACCGTGACCATCCATTTCATCGGCGCGGGCCCCGGCGCGCCCGACCTGATCACGCTGCGCGGGCGGGACCTGATCGCGGCCTCGCCGGTCTGCCTTCACGCCGGCTCCCTGGTCCATCCGGCGATCCTGTCCCATTGCCCGCCGGGGGCGCGCATCATCGACACAGCACCCCTGTCGCTGGACGAGATCATCGCCGAATGCGCGGCGGCGACGGCGCGGGGCCAGGATGTCGCCCGGCTGCATTCCGGCGATCTCTCGGTCTGGAGCGCGATGGGCGAGCAATTGCGCCGGCTCGACGCCCTGGGCATCCCCTATGACGTCACCCCCGGCGTGCCCAGCTTTGCCGCCGCCGCCGCCGCGCTGAAGCGGGAACTGACCCTGCCCGGCCTTGCCCAATCCCTGGTCCTGACCCGGACCGGCGGCCGCGCCTCGCCCATGCCGGCGGGGGAGGAATTGGCCCGCTTCGCCGCGACCGGCGCCACCCTCGCCCTGCATCTGTCGATCCATGTGCTGGACAGGGTGGTGGAGGACCTGCTGCCTTTCTACGGGCCGGAAGGGCCGATCGCCGTGGTCTGGCGCGCCACCTGGCCGGAGGAGCGGATCGTCGCCGGCACGCTCTCGACCATCCGGGCCCTGGTCGCGGCGGCGCCGATGGAACGCACCGCGCTCATCCTGGTCGGCCCCGCGCTGGCGGCGACCGATTTCCGCGAGAGTGCGCTTTACGACCCCAGCTATCAGCGGCGCTTTCGCGGCCGCCCCGAGCTTCAGCCGTGACGGGCGAGCAGGCGGCCCGCCCGGTCGAAGACGATGACCTCGACCGCGATCCCCGTGCCCTCGACGGTGGCGGCGGCGACCGCCTGCGCCCGCCGGGCGACGAGGGCGGCGATGTCCAGCCCCCGGGCCTCGCAGCGTTGCAACGCTTCGAGTGCGGTATTGCAATCGGCAAGGCCGGGATCGCCGGCAAGCCCGGCCAGGAAGCCGAGGTCGAGGGCGCCGCGCCGCGAATGCAGGTCGAGCAGGCCCTGGGCCAGCTTGGTCATCTTGGCGAAGCCGCCGGCGACGGTGACCCGGGAAACCGGGTGCCGGCGCAGGTATTTCAGCATGCCGCCGACGAAATCGCCCATGTCGATCAGGGCGATCTCGGGCAGGCCCAGCAAGGCCGCCACCGCCGCCTCGGAGGTGGAGCCGGTGGCGCCCGCGACATGGCCGAGGCCGGCAGCCCGGGCGACGTCGATGCCCCGATGGATCGAATGAATCCAGGCCGAGCAGGAAAAGGGCACCACGATGCCCGTGGTCCCCAGGATGGAAATCCCGCCGACGATGCCAAGGCGCGGGTTCAGGGTCTTCCGCGCCAGTTCCGCCCCGCCGTCCACCGAAACCTCGACGATCACATCGCCGGCCGCGCCGGTGGCAGCCGCGACATCGGCGACGGCGCGGGCGATCATGGCCCGGGGCATGGGGTTGATCGCCGGCTCGCCCGGGGGGACCGGCAGGCCCGCCCGCGTGACCATGCCGACCCCGGGCCCGGCCCGGTAGAGAACGCCCGCGCCCGCCGGGCCCGGCGTCACCGCGGCCCGCACCAGGGCGCCGTGGGTGACATCCGGATCGTCGCCCGCATCCTTGACGATGCCCGCCTCGGCCCGGCCGGGGGCAAGGCCGGTGACGGCAAGGGCGAAGGCCGGCTGCTGGCCCTTCGGCAGGGTGATGGTCACCGGGTCCGGGAAATCGCCGGTCACCAGCGCCGTGAACGCCGCCTTGGCCGCCGCCGCGGCGCAGGCACCGGTGGTCCAGCCATAGCGGAGATTGTCCTTTGGGGGCAGGTCGGCATCGCTCATGCCGCCCTCTATAGCACGGGGCTAGCGCCGTGAACCCGCCCGGCCTCATCATCGCCGCGCCGCGCTCGGGCGCGGGCAAGACCACGGTCGCCCTCGGCCTGATGCGCGCCTTCGCCCGGCGGGGCCTGAGAGTGCAGGCGTTCAAGAACGGGCCCGACTATATCGACCCCGCCTTCCATGCCGTCGCCACCGGCCGGCCCGGCTGCAACCTGGACAGTTGGGCCATGACCGGCCCGATGATCGACGGGCTGATCGCCGCCCATGGCGAGGCCGACCTTGCGCTGGTCGAGGGCTCCATGGGCCTGTTCGACGGCGGCGCCCTGCCCGGGGCCTCGGGCCATGGCGCCAGCGCCGATCTCGCGGCCCGGACCGGCTGGCCGGTGGTGCTCGTCCTCGATGTCTCGGGTCAGGCGCAGTCGGCCGCCGCCACGGCGCTGGGCTTCGCCCGCTATCGGGCCGATGTGCGGATCGCCGGCATCATCCTGAACCGGGTGGCAAGCGCACGCCATGCCGGGCTGATCGGGGACGCCTGCGCCGCCCTGGGCCTGCCGGTACTGGGCGCGCTTTACCGCGACACCCTGCCGAAACTGGAGGAGCGGCACCTCGGCCTCGTCCAGGCCGGGGAAGTGCCGGCCCTCGACGGGTTGCTGGACCGGCTGGCGGCGGCGATGGCGGAGGCCCTCGACCTCGACCGGCTGGCGGCGCTGGCCCGGCCGGCGGCCACCGGGCCCAGGGCGCCCTTGCCCCTGGCGCCGCCGGCGCAGCGGATCGCGCTGGCGCGGGACGACGCCTTCTCCTTCCTCTATCCCCATCTGGCGGCGTCCTGGCGCGCGGCGGGGGCGGAGATCCTGCCCTTTTCCCCCTTGGCGGACGAAGCGCCGGCGCCGGATGCCGACCTCGCCTGGCTGCCCGGCGGCTATCCCGAGCTTCAGGCCGGGCGGCTGGCGGCCAACGGGCGCTTCATGGCCGGGCTCCGCCGCTTTGCAGCAGAAAAGCCGGTCCATGGCGAATGCGGCGGCTACATGGTGCTGGGCGCGGGGCTGGTCGCGGCCGACGGCACGCGCCACGCCATGGCCGGCCTGCTGGGCCTGGAGAGCGATTTTTCCCGCCGGCGCCTTCATCTCGGCTACCGGCTGGCGGAAACCCTGGCCGCCAGCCCGCTCGGGCCAAAGGGGCTCAAGCTGCGCGGCCATGAATTCCATTATGCGACCGTGGCGGCGACCGGCGGCGACGAGCCCTTGTTCAAGGTGGAGGATGCCGCCGGCCAGCCCGTCGCCGCCGGGGGCAGCCGGCGCGGCCCCGTCACCGGCAGTTTCTTCCACCTGATCGCGCCGGCGTGACCGTCAGCGTTGCTCCAGCCCGCACCATGCGGCCATGAACAGGGCCAGGACTTCGGCGACCTCCATCATGCTGGGGATCGAGACCCATTCGTCGATGCCGTGAATGCTGCCCGCCGTCGGGCCATAGCAGGTGGCGGGCGTATCGCCGTAAAGGATGAAGAAACGGGCATCGGTGGTCGCGGTCGAGGCCAGGTCCGCCAGGGGCTTGGCGGAAACCTGGACATGGGCCCGGCGCAAGCCTTCCAGCAGCGGGTCCTGCGGATCGATGGTGCAGCCCTCGGCCTGGAAACCGCGATAGCGCACCGTCACCCGCGCCCCCCGCAGGCCCGGATCGGTGGCGACCGCCTGCGCGATCGCCGCCTCCAGCGCCTGTTTCACCGCCGCGATGGTCATGCCCGGATAAAAGCCGACACGGACATCGATCCGCGCCGCGCAAGGGACCGAGGACGGCCATTCGCCGCCCTCGACCCGCCCCAGGTTGAAATTCACCGGGTGGCGATGATCGCCATAGCAGGCATGGCGGAAACCCGGCTCGTTCCACGCCGCCTCCAGCCCGCGCAGGGCCCCGAACAGGGCATGGGCCGCCTCGATCGCATTGATGCCGGCGGCGGTGTCGAGAACATGGGCCGGCCGGCCCACGACCTCCACCGTCAGCCACATGACGCCCAGTTGGGCGACCAGCAGGCTCTGGTCGAACGGCTCGGGAATGATGGCGGCATCGGCCCGGTAACCCCGGGCAAGGCAGGCGAGCGCACCGTTGCCGGTGCATTCCTCCTCGATCACCGATTGCAGGATGACCGGGGCCGCCGGTTGCAAGCCAAGGGCGCGCAGGGCTTCGAAGGCCAGGGTATAGGCGACGATCCCCGCCTTCATGTCGCCGGCGCCCCGGCCGTAGAGCCGGTCGCCGTCGAGGCGCGGCACGAAGGGCCCGCCGGTCCAAAGGTCCGCCGGCCCGGTCGGCACCACGTCGATGTGACCGTTGAGGATCAGGGACTGGCCCTTTTGCGCATGCGGCCGGTGCAGGCCGACCACATTCTCGCGCCCGCCGTAATCCTCGATCACCGGGGGCGAGAAACCGGGCAGGTCCCGGATCAGGGCGGGATCGACCTCGAAGCGGTCGAGGGCGAGGCCGAGATCGCTGAACCGCGCCGCCATCAAGTCCTGCGCCGCCGCCTCGCGGCCAAGGGTGCTGTCGGCCGCGACCAGGGCGGACAGGTGGCCGAGCCCCGCCCCCTGCAAGGCGCGGACGGCGGCCCGGATCTCGGCCACGAGGCCGGTGTCGAGGGTCATGGCGCCTCCCCCGCGAGGCGCTGGAATGCCTCGCCGTCGATCTGGTGGATCAGGTCGTCGGCCGCGGGGCGGAACCCGGCGCGGCGATAAAACCCTTGCGCCGCCCCGTTCGCCGCATCGACCGAGAGGCGGATATAAGTCCCGCCCCGCGCCGCCATGCGCGCGGCACAGGCCGCCAGCAGGCGCCGGCCAAGGCCGCCGCCGCGGCAGGCCGGATCGACGTAGAGATCCTGGACATAGGCGCCGGGCCGTCCCCGCCAGGTGGAGAACGAACGGAAATAGAGGCAGAGGCCGACCGTCCGCCCCCCGTCCTCGGCGATCAGGGCTTCGAAGGCGGGATCGGCGCCGAAGCCGTAACGCCTCAAGTCCTCGACCGTGCCCCGGATCTTGCCGGCCTGATCCAGGGCGGCGCCGATGCCGAGGATCATGGCATGGATGGCCTCCGCATCCTCGATGGTGGCGGGGCGGATCAAAACGCCACCTTGTCGCCGCCCTTCAGGTGCAGCATGGCCCGGGCCTCGTCCGGGCTCGCCACCTCGAGGGACAGGGCTTCGAGAATGGCGCGGATGCGCCGGACCTGTTCCGCGTTGGAGGTCGCCAACTGGCCCCGGCCAAGGGTAAGGCTGTCCTCCAGCCCGACGCGGACATGGCCGCCGAGAATGGCGCCCATGGTGACCAGCGGCATCTGGAAACGCCCCGCCCCAAGCACCGAGAAACGGTAGTCGCGGCCGAACAGGCGGTCGGCGATGCCTTTCATGTGGATCAGGTTCTCGGGCTCCGGCCCGATGCCGCCCAGCACGCCGAGCACGAACTGGATGAACAGCGGCCCCTCGACCAGCCCCCGGTCGCGGAAATGGGCCAGGGTATAGAGATGGCCGACATCGTAGCATTCGAATTCGAAGCGGGCGCCGCAGCCCTTGCCCAGGCGCTCCAGGATATCCTCTATGTCCTTGAAGGTATTCTTGAAGATCGTGTCGCGGGTGTTCTCCAGCAGGCGCGGCTCCCAGTCGTGCTGCCAGTCCGGATAGCGCTCCACCAGGGGGAACAGGCCGAAATTCATCGAGCCCATGTTGAGCGAGCACATTTCCGGCGCGGCGCGCAGCGGTGCCGCCAGCCGCTCGTCCAGCGTCATGGCCGACGAGCCGCCGGTGGTTATATTGATCACCGCGTCGGTCGCCTGGCGGATGCGCGGCAGGAAGCGGAAGAAGATGTCCGGGTCCGGGCTCGGCCGGCCGTCCTTGGGGTCGCGGGCGTGGAGGTGCAGGATGGCGGCGCCCGCCTCGGCCGCCGCGATCGCCTGCCCGGCGATCTCGTCCGGGGTGACCGGCAGGTGCGGGCTCATGGTCGGGGTGTGGATCGAGCCGGTGACCGCGCAGGTGATGATGACCTTCCGCGCCGCCATGGCTCAGGCCCCGACCGGGAGATGCAGTTCCGCCGCGAGGTCCGCGAGGCTTTCGGTCAGGATCGCCATCAATTCCTCGACCTGCGCCTCGGTGATGATCAGGGGCGGGCAGACCAGGACATGATCGCCCTCGTAACCGCCCCGGGTTCGCCTTGAATAGATGATCAGGCCTTTGTCATAGGCGATGTCCACGAGCCGCTGATAGGCGTTCAGCCGGGCCGGCAGGGGTTCCATGGTCCCTGGGTCCGCGACCAGCTCGGCGGCCAGCAGCAGGCCCTTGCCCCGGACGTCGCCGATGAAGGGAAAGCGCGCCTTCAACCCTTCCAGCCGGGCCGCCAGCACGGCGCCCATGCGCGCGGCATTGCCGATCATGTCGCCGCGCTCCATCTCGTCGAGGACGGCGAGGCCGGCGGCACTGGCCAGCGGGTTGCCGGCATAGGTGAAGCCATGCAGGAAGCCCCCCGCCGCCAGCACGGGCGCGACGATCCGGTCCGGCGCGACCATGGCGCCCAAGGGACAATAGCCGGAGCCGAGCCCCTTCGAGAGGGCGACGAGATCGGGCCGCCCGTCCGGCCAATGGTCGCCGGCCAGGAATTTGCCGGTGCGCCCCGCCCCGCTCATCACCTCGTCGTGGATCAGCAGGACACCGTAGCGGTCGCAGATCTCGCGCACCCGGGGATAATAGCTGTCCGGCGCGACCAGGGCGCCGGTCGAGGCGCCGCCGACCGGCTCCATGATGAAGGCGAGCACGGTTTCCGGCCCCTCGGCCTTGATCGCCGCCTCCAGCATGTCGGCATAGCGCAGGCCCCGCCCGGCCGGGGTGAGGTCGTCGCGGTCGAGATAGGCGGTGGGCGCCGGGATCTTCGGCATGGCCGCCATCAGGGGCGAGAACGGCGCCGCCAGCGCGGCATAGCCGGTCACCGCCAGGGCCCCCAGGGTGCAGCCGTGATAGGAGGGAAAGCGCGAGATCACCTTGTAGCGGCCCGCCTGCCCGGTCGCGACCGCATATTGCCGGGCCAGCTTGATGCAGGACTCGGTGGCCTCGGAACCGCCGGAAACGAAGAACACCCGGTCGAAGCCGGGCGGCATCAGGTCGCACAGGCGGGTGGCGAGGTCTTCGGCCGCGTCATTCTCGAAATGCAGGCGATAGGCGAAGGTCGTCCGCTCCATCTGCCGCTTCATGGCGTCGAGGACGTTGCGGTTGCCATGCCCGATATTGACCACCATGGCGCCCGACGAGCCGTCGATCCAGCGCCGCCCGTCCTGGGCCCAGATGTAGATCCCCTCCGCCCGGTCCACCGGGGGCCGCCGGCTCCCGCTTTGATAGAAGAGATTGGAGGCCCGGCGATTCGATCCCGCATGCATTTCAACAAGCGACCCCTGGATTTAGGACCTCCGCAGCTTGCGCCCGCCCCGGGGACAAGGGCAAGGGGGACGGCGACCGACCACCACAGACGTATCAAGCCGCTTCCACCTTGATCGAAATGTTCAAGGCTTTCATCACGCCGAGCAGGGTGGACTGGTTAGGATCGCCATCGGTATCGAGGGCCCGGCCAGGGATGATTTGTAAGGCGTTGGTTTACATATCGATCGTAAAGCGTTACCTTACAGGCATGATCAAGACGTTCCGATCCAAGGCCCTGGAGACCTTCTTCACCACCGGCAACGGTCGGAGGCTGCCGGTACAGAACGAGGCGCGTTTGCGGCGAATGCTGCTGGCCCTGGATGCAGCATCGAAGCCCGAGGACATGAATCTCCCCGGCTTCAAATTTCATGCGCTGCACGCGGTCCCGGCCCGCTGGTCGGTGTGGCTTTCCGGGAACTATCGGCTGACCTGGGCATGGGACGGCGGCGCGATCGATGTCGATGTGGAGGATTACCACTGATGAATAATGCCCTACCCCCGATGCATCCCGGCGAGCTTCTTGCCGAGGATCTCATTCCCGCCACCGGCCTGACGAAGACCGCGATTGCCGAGCGCCTGCGCATCTCCCGCCAATCGCTTTATGACATCCTCAGCGGCAGGCAGCCGGTAACCGCGAACATCGCCCTCCGCCTCGGGCGCCTGTTCGGCAACAGTCCCTCGTTCTGGCTCAACCTCCAGGCGGCCTATGATGTTGCCGTGCTTGGGGCCGAGATGGCCGGCGAACTGGACAGGATCGAGCCGGTTCAGGCAGCAGAGTGAAAAGCACGGCCAAAGCTGCCGATGTCAGGGCTGCGGCGAGGTTGAAGCGGTCCGGCACTGCATTTCATCCGCAGCCCGGGAAGAGCCGCCTCACGCGAGGGAAACGACTCGTGTAACCGGTTCTGCCCCGCGAACGACCGCATCCGCCGAACCGACGGGAACAGCCGTCGAACGGCATCGGAAAAACCAGCGGAAAAACCGTCTGCCAAAAAATGAGCGAAGTCCTGGTCGGGGCGACAAGATTCGAACTTGCGACTTCTTGCTCCCAAAGCAAGCGCTCTACCAGGCTGAGCTACGCCCCGACGGCCCCTCCATACACGAGGGGGGCGGCAGGTTCAACGGCACTTGCGGCAGATGGCGGAAGCGGGCATCATGCCGCCCTCTTTCACTCGGGGGAGCCGGAGCGCCGGCTGAGAGGTTCCACGCGGAACGACCCCTTGAACCTGATCCGGTTCATGCCGGCGTAGGGATGGGTGGTGTCATGGTCGTTTCGGTGCCGCCGGCCGATGCCGGGGCTTCGTCACCCGCACATGGGATACAGGCGGCGCCCGGCGTGGCGGTGCGCTGCGCCTCCCTTGTCTACGGCGCGACCTGCCACTTCGACCGTCTCGACCTCGACCTCGCCCCCGGCGAGACCACCTGCCTGCTGGGCCCGAGCGGGGTCGGCAAGTCCAGCCTGCTGCGCCTGATCGCCGGGCTTGTCCAGCCGGGCCTTGCCGGCACGGTGGGCGCGGACGACGGCCGCGCCCTGGCCGGGCGCATCGCCCTGATGGCGCAGCAGGATCACCTGCTGCCCTGGGCCCGGGTCGTCGACAATGTCATGCTGGGGGCGCGCCTGCGCGGTGACGCAGCGGATCCCGAACGGGCGCGCCGCCTGCTGCGCCAACTCGGCCTCGAGAACGCTGAAGCGTTGTACCCCCGGGCGCTGTCGGGCGGCATGCGCCAGCGCGTGGCGCTGGCCCGCACCCTTTACGAGGCGGCGCCGATCGTCCTGATGGACGAGCCTTTCTCCGCCCTCGATGCCGTCACCCGTCACCGGCTGCAGGGCGAGACCGCCCGCGTGCTGGCCGGGTGCACTGTCCTGCTGGTCACCCATGATCCGCAGGAGGCGCTGCGCCTCGGCCACCGGATCCTCGTCCTGGCCGGCCGCCCGGCGACCCTCCGCGCCGTCGCCCCCTCGCCGGAACCGGTGCCGCGCGATGCCGGCAGCGCGGCCCTGGCCGCGGCCCAGGGCATGCTTCTCACCGCACTCGGCGCGGCGGAGGAGCGGTCATGACGGGGCTGCGCGCCGTCGCTGCGGGGCTGGCGACGCTCGCCGTCCTTCTGTTGCTGTGGCAGGCGGTGATCCTGCTGGCGGCGCCGCCCCCCTTCATCCTGCCGAGCCCGCTGGCGGTCGCCCGCGCCCTGG
This sequence comes from Zavarzinia compransoris, assembly GCF_003173055.1. Lineage (NCBI taxonomy): Bacteria > Pseudomonadati > Pseudomonadota > Alphaproteobacteria > Rhodospirillales > Zavarziniaceae > Zavarzinia > Zavarzinia compransoris. Next base: position 49,974 of record NZ_QGLF01000004.1, on the reverse strand, counting down.
TCGAACAGCGCGAGCTGCTGCTTCGGCACGGGGCCGTGACCGGGCTCGAAATCGCCGCCGGCCTTGGCCTCGGCACAATGCTCGGGATCGGGGCGGCGGTGGTCCTCTCGGTCTCCCGGGGCCTGCGCCGTATCGTCCTGCCGCTGGTGATCGCCAGCCAGGCGGTGCCGGTCTTCGCCATCGCGCCGCTTCTGGTGCTCTGGCTCGGCTTCGGCATGGCGTCCAAGATCGCCATGACCTGCCTGATCATCTTCTTTCCGGTCACCATCGCCCTTGCCGACGGCATCGCCCGGCTCGATCCCGGCCTGACCGACATGGCGCAGGTGATGACCGGCGGCAGCGGCCGGCGCGGCCGGCGCCTGCGCCTGCTGCTGCGCCTCTACGGCCCGGCCGCCCTGCCCGCGCTCGGCTCGGGCCTGCGGATCGCGGCGGCGGTCGCCCCGATCGGGGCCGTGGTCGGCGAATGGGTGGGGGCCGCCGGCGGGCTCGGCTGGCTCATGCTCCATGCCAATGCGCGGGCCAAGATCGACCTGATGTTCGCGGCGCTGATCGTGCTCGCCGCCATTGCCCTGCTGCTTTACCGGCTGGTCGACCTGTCGATGCGCCGGCTCACCCCCTGGGCCGCGGGAAACGCCGCCCCCCTCGAGGAGACGACCCGATGAAACTGCTGAAGTCCCTGGCCCCGGCCCTTCTCGCCGCCGCCCTCGCCTTGCCCGCCCAGGCGGCCGACCGGCTGACCGTGCTGCTGGACTGGGCGGTCAATCCGGACCATGCCGCCCTCTTCGCCGCCAGGGCGCAGGGCTATTTCGCCGCCGAGGGGCTGGAGGTCGAACTGATCGCCCCCTCCGATCCCAACGACCCGCCGAAACTGGTCGCCGCCGGCAAGGCGGATGTCGCCGTCTCCTATCAGCCGCAACTGGTGCTGCTGGTCGACCAGGGCCTGCCCCTGCGCCGGATCGGCACCCTGGTCGACACGCCGCTGAACTGCCTGGCCACCATCGCCGACGGGCCGGTGAAGACGCTGGCCGACCTCAAGGGCCGCAGGATCGGCTATTCGATCGCAGGGTTCGAGGATGCGCTGCTCGGCGCCATGCTGAAGGACGCGGGGCTGGCGCCCGGCGACGTCGAACTGGTCAATGTCAATTTCGCCCTGGCGACCTCGCTGGCGTCGGGCCAGGTCGATGCGGTGATCGGGGCTTTCCGCAATTTCGAGATCCCGGAAATGCGCCTGCTCGGCAAGCCCGCCCGCATCTTCGCGGTCGAGGACCACGGCGTGCCCGCCTATGACGAATTGATCCTGGTCGCCGCCGCCGACAAGACCGCCGACCCGCGCCTGCCGCGCTTCCTGCGCGCCCTGGAGAAGGGCGCTACCCATGTCCTCAACCACCCGGACGCCGCCTTCGCCCAATTCGTGCAGGAGCATCCGGAACTGAACGACGACCTGAACCGCGAAGCCTGGACCCTGACCGTGCCGCGCCTCGCCGCCAGCCCGGCCGCCCTCGACCCCGGCCGCTTCACCCGCATCGCCGCCTTCCTGAAGGAGGCCGGCCTGATCGCCGAGGCCCTGCCTGCCGGGGCTTATGCGGCGACACCCTGAGGGACATAAAAAAAACGGCGCGTATCCTGCCCGGTACGCGCCGTCGGCTGATCCTTGCGGAATGCCTAGTCCGGTTTCAGTTCGGCGACTTGCGGTCCCTTATCGCTTTCGACGATACGGACCATCACGGCCTGTCCGGGCGCCACTTCAAGCACGCCGGAGCGCCGCAGGACTTCCATATGCACGAAGATGTCGGGCGTGCCTTCCCCGCGCGACACGAAGCCGTAGCCCCGCGCGCGGTTGAACCATTTGACCGAGGCGGGCACGGGCTGGCCCGCGTCCTCGATCTGGGGCAAGGCCCGGCGCGGCGGCGGGCGGAGCCGGTCGGAGGGCAGGGCCGTCGAGGGATCGTGATCGATCACCCGCAGGGCCTGGAACCCCTTTGGCCGGCGCACGGCCTCGCACCGAAGGGTCGCCCCCTCGTCGACATGGTCGAGCCCCGCCTGGCGGAGCGCCGACAGATGCAGCAGAACGTCCCCCTGACCGTCGCCCGGCGTGACGAAGCCATACCCCTTCGTCATGTCGAACCATTTCACCCGGCCGGAGATCTCGATTGTGGCGAATTCGGCGCCGCCACCCGCCGCCATGACATGTTCCATGAGCTACTCTTCCCACACTGAAAAAGTGACGGGCAGGTCACCTTTTCTGGCTATCCCCCTATATTTACGCGCAGATTTTCCTGCGTTCTTTATGACGCTATCATTCCACCGCCGTCATCGCCTGTCACGCGGAATGAACGGTCGGGCTGGGATCAATTCACACCCAATTGGATGCAGGAATGCTGCACCGCAGTGATCGGAGAGGTGACAGAGCCACACTTTCGGTGGATTTTGGTTTTCAAAGCGGTACCCGATAATGCACATTGTCCGGGTATAGACGAAGGCAACGGGGCGGAAAGGGAGGCCGGTGACTCAACGAATCCTGCTTGGCGCCGCCTTCTATTTTCTCTGGCTCGGCCTGTCGGGGCATTTCTCGCCCTTCCTGCTCGCGACCTCGATCCTGTCGGTGATCGGGGTCGTGCTGCTGCTCTCCCGGCTCGGCCTCGTCGCCCGCGACTACCAGCCGTTTTCCCTTGTGGTTTCGCTGGTTATCTATTGGCGCTGGCTGCTGGCCGAGATCGTGAAGGCGAATATCGAGGTGGCGCGCTGCGTCCTTGGCCTCGGGCGGCCGGCGACGCCGTCGATGGCCTGGGTCGAGGCGTCGCAGAAGACCGACCTGTGCCGCGCCCTCTATGCCAATTCGATCACCCTGACCCCCGGCACGATCACGGTGCTGGCCGAGGGCGACCGCTTTCTCATCCATGCGCTGCACCGCGAGGGAATCGCGGCACTGCAAGAGGGCGAGATGGACCGACGCTGCCTCGCCCTCGATGAAAATTTTCGCGGGCGGCGCGGCTGACATGCTGTTCGCCGCCGCCGCCGCCCTGTTCGCCACCCTGGCGCTGGCCCTGATTCGGGCGCTGGCGGGGCCGACCGTGTTCGACCGGATCCTCGCCCTCAACCTGATCGGCACCAAGACCATCCTGCTGATCGCCGTGCTCGGCTTCGCCACCGACCGCTACGACTTCATCGACATCGCCCTCATCTATGCCGTGCTCAACCTGATCGGCACGGTGGCCGTCATGCGTTACCTGATCGGCGAGAGGGAGCGGGCATGAGCGCGGCCGACCTCTTCGACCTTGCCCGCGACGCGCTGGGCGGCGGCCTGCTGCTGGCCGGCGCCCTGGCCGCGCTGGTCGGCGCGTTCGGCCTGCTGCGCCTGCCCGAATTCTATACCCGGGCCCATGCCGCCGGCATTACCGATACTGCCGGCGCGCTCGGCGTGCTGCTCGGCCTTGCCGTGCTATCGCCCGACCTGCTGATCGCCCTGAAACTGCTGGTCGTCCTCGTGGTCGTGCTCTTCGCCTCGCCCACCTCCTGCCATGCGCTGGCCCGCGCCGCCTTTCGCAGCGGGGTCCGCCCCGCCCTCGACGGCGACCGGCCGCCGCCGGCCCAACCGGGGGAATAGGCCATGGAAACCTTCCTGATGGTCGGCCTTCTCGCGGCACTCTGCGCCACCGGGATCGCGATCGCCTTCATGCGCGACCTGCTCGTCGTCGCCATGCTGTCGGGCATCTTCAGCTTCATCTGCTGCGCCGTCTTCGTCCTGTTCGATGCGCCCGACGTCGCCTTCACCGAGGCCTGCGTCGGCGCCGGCGTCGCCACCGTGCTCACCATCGCCGCCATCCGCCTGACCGGCCGGCGGGAAAAGCCGGGCGGGCGGCGCGCCTCCGCCGCCGGCCTCGCCGCCGCCTGCATCTGCGGCCTGGCGCTCATCTACGGCACCCTGGAACTGCCGCGCTTCGGCGATCCCCGGGCCCCGGCGCAGAGCCACGTCGCGCCCCATTACATCACCGAAACGGCGACGGAGATCGGCGTCCCCAACATCGTCACCGCCGTCCTTGGCGCCTACCGCGGCTACGACACGATGGGCGAGACCGTGGTCGTCTTCACCGCCGCGCTCGGCGTCCTCATCCTGCTCGGCGGTGCCCAGTCCCGGCCGCTCGCCCGGGGCGAAGCGCCGGCGCGCCGGGACCGGGACGTGGTGCTGCGCGGCGTCGCCACCCTGTTCATCCCCCTGACCCTGTTCCTGGCCCCCTATGTCCAGTTCCACGGCGCCTACAGCCCCGGGGGCGGGTTCCAGGCCGGCGCCATTCTCGGCGGGGCCATGATCCTCTACGGGCTCACCTTCGGCATCGACCGGCTGAACCAATTGGTCCCCGAACGGATCTTGCGGGTGATCGCCGCCCTCGGCGTCCTCACCTATGGCGGGACCGGGGTGGCGACCATCCTTCTTGGCCACCGCTTCCTCGACTACGACGCCCTGGGCGCGCGGCCGGCCGGGCAGCAGATCGGCCTGACCCTGATCGAACTCGGCGTCTTCATGACCGTCGCCTGCGTCATGGTCATCCTCTACCAGCGTTTCGCCAGCCGGGGTCAATCATGAAGGACCTGATCGGCCTTCTGCCCTATTGGGCGGTGGTCATCCTGATGATGACCGGCCTCTATATCGTCATCGCCCAGGGCAATCTGGTGAAGAAACTGGTCGGCCTCGGCATTTTCCAGGTTTCCGTCTTCCTGCTCTATATCGCCGCCGGCGTGGTCGAGGGCGGCACGCCGCCGATCCTGAACGATGCCTTCGCCACCTATACCAACCCCCTGCCCTCGGTGCTGATCCTGACCGCGATCGTGGTCGGCGTCGCCACGCTGGCGGTCGGCCTTGCCCTTGCCGTCCGCATCCGCGAAGCCTTCGGCACCATCGAGGACGATGAATTGCAGCCCCTGGCGGCCCCCGACCAGCCGGCAGCCGGGGGGCCGGGCTCATGACGATCCTGGACCACGCCCCGGTCCTGGTGGTCGTGCTGCCCCTGCTTGCGGCGCCGGTCGTCGCCGTCCTGCCCCGCCCGGCCCTGGCCGGCGCCGCCACCGCGATCGTCGCCGCCCTCGACCTCGCCCTTGCGCTCTACCTGCTGGTGCCCGCCCTTGACGGTGCGGTGATCTCCTATCCGCTCGGCAATTGGCTGCCGCCGATCGGCATCGAATACCGGATAGACCTTCTCGCCGCCGCCATGACCGTGCTGATCGCCGGCAGCGGCACGCTCACCGCCCTGATGCTGCCGACCGCGCTGGGGCCCGAGGTGGCGCCGGGCGACCGGCCGCGCCTGTTCGCCGCCTTCCTGCTGTGCCTGGCCGGCCTGATCGGCATGGTCGTCACCGGCGACCTGTTCAATGTCTTCGTCTTCCTCGAAATCGCGTCGCTGTCGACCTATGTGCTGATCGCGGCCGGGGCCGGGCGCGACCGCCGGGCACTGACCGCCGCCTTCGACTATCTGGTGCTGGGCGCGACCGGGGCGACCTTCTTCGTCATCGGCATCGCCTTCCTTTATATCGCGACCGGCACCCTCAACATGGCCGACCTCGGCGAGCGGTTGCCCGGGGCCGGGCGGCGGGCGATCATCGTCGGCTCGTCCTTCCTCTTCGTCGGCCTCGCGCTGAAGGCGGCCATGCTGCCCCTGCACCGCTGGCTGCCCAATGCCTATGCCTATGCGCCCGCCGCGGTCACCACCTTCCTGGCGATGACCGCGACCAAGGTTTCGCTCTACCTGCTGATCCGCCTGGCCGACCTGGTGTTCCAGACCCCCGGGGAACTGGGCCGGGTGAATTTCGCCGCCCTGCTGCCGCCGATCGGCCTTGCCATGCTGATCACCGGTTCGGTCATGGCCGTGACCTCGAAGGACCTGAAGCGCCTGCTCGCCTTTTCCTCGATCGCCAATCTCGGCCTGATGCTGGCGGCGCTCGGCCTCGGCGGGGTCGCGGGCATCGCCGCCGCCCTGATCAACCTGTTCAACCACGCGATCATCAAGGGCGGGGCCTTCGCGGTCACCGCCGGCATCGTGCACCGGCGCGGCAGCGCCGGCCTTGCCGCCCTGGCCGGCCTGTCGCGGCAGATGCCGATCGCCTTCGCCCTGCTCGTCGTCGCCGGGCTCGGGCTGATCGGCGTACCGCTGACCGCGGGCTTCGTCTCCAAGCTCGCGGTCCTTCAAATCGCCGCCGGGCGCGACCTGTGGCTGGTCGCGGGCGGCATCCTGCTCGCCTCGCTGATCACCGTCGTCTACATCTGGCGCGTGGTCGAGGCGGCCATGCTGGCGCCGCCGGCGGAAGACATGCCGAAGGGCGACCTGCACCCCGCCTTCCTGCTGCCGGCCGGCGTGCTGGCGGCGGCGACCATCGGGCTCGGCATCGACAGCCGCCCCGTGGTCGAGCTTGCGACCCGGATCGCCGGCCAGATCGTCGGGGGAGGGGGCTGACGCCATGACCCCGCACGACCTGATGCTGGCGGCGATCCTGCTGCCGCTGGCGGCCGCCCTGCTGATCCTGGCGGCGGACAAGGTGCCGACCCTGCGCGAGGCCGTGACCCTGGCCGGCGCCGCCGGCCTTGCGATCGTCGCCGGCCTGCTGATCGCGGGTTTCGACGCGGCGACGGCAACGCCCCTGGTGCTGGCGGAGATCCTGCCCGGCTTCAGCCTCAGCCTGCGGGCGGAGCCGATCGGCCTCGTCTTCGCCGGGGTCGCCGCCGGGCTCTGGGGCCTCAACTCGCTCTATTCGATCGGCTATATGCGGGCGGAACATGCCCCGCGCCAGACCCGTTTCTACGCCTGTTTCGCCCTTGCCCTGTCGGCGGCCATGGCGATCGCGCTGGCCGGCAATCTCGCCACCCTCTTCGTCGCCTACGAGGTGCTGACCCTCGTCACCTATCCCCTGGTGGTCCATTGGCAGACCGAAGGGGCGATCGCCGGGGCACGGCGCTATCTCGGCTATCTGCTGGCGACCTCCCTGGTGCCCTTCCTCGGCGCCCTGGTCTGGACCTGGGCCGCGGCCGGGACCCTTGACTTCACCGCCGGCGGCATCCTCGCCGGGCGGCTCGGCGACGGGGCCCTGACCGTTCTCCTTCTCCTCTATGCCTATGGGGTGGGCAAGGCGGCGCTGATGCCGCTGCACGGCTGGCTGCCGGCGGCCATGGTCGCGCCGACGCCGGTCTCCGCCCTGCTGCACGCGGTCGCCGTGGTCAAGGCGGGGGCCTTCACCCTGCTGAAGATCGCCGTCTATATCTTCGGGCTCGACACCATCGCCCGCGGCCCGGGCGACGTGCTGGCGGTGATCGCCGCGGCCAGCGTCATCGCCGCCAGCCTGATCGCCATGACCAAGGACGACCTGAAGGCCCGCCTCGCCTATTCGACCGTGGCCCAACTGGCCATGGTGACCCTGGCCGTCGCCCTGGCGGAGCCCCTGGCGATCGCCGCCGGCGTGCTGCAACTGGTCATGCATGCCTGGGGCAAGATCACCCTCTTCTTCGGCGCCGGCGCCATCCAGATCGCGACCCACAAGAAGAAACTCTCCGAAATCGCCGGCATCGGCCCCAGGGTGCCGCTGCTGATGGTCGCCTTCCTGTTCGGGGCGCTGTCGGTCGCCGGCCTGCCGCCCTTCGGCGGCCTGTGGCCGAAATACCTGCTGCTCGAAGCCGCCCTCGACCGCCACCTGATCCTGCTGGCGGTCTGCCTCGGCCTGTCGACCTTGCTCACCCTCGGCTACCTGCTGCCGGTGGTGATCCAGGCCTGTTTCCGCCGGCCGGGGGACGACGGTCTCTCCCCGCACGGGCAGGCGCAGGACGAAGACGGCCGCCGCCTGCCCCTGCTCGCCCTGATTCCGCCCGTGGTGACCGCGACGGGCTGCATCCTGCTGTTCCTGGCGGCGCCGGCGATTCTCCGCTTCATCGCGCCCGCCATCGGCCTGGGGGCCCTGCCATGACCGCGGCGCTTGCCTTCGATCCCGCCGCCCTGCCGCCCGGCTGGCCCCTGCTGCTCGCCGGCCTGCTGGCCGCGGCCATCGCCCATCCCGTCGCCCATCGCGTTGCCGGCTGGGCCGGGGTGGTCGCCAGCCTTGCCCTGATCGTCTTCGCGCCCGGCCCGGGCTTCGCCCCCCTGGACGGGGCGCTGGTCCTCGCGTTCCATCTGGCGGCGGCGGCCGGGCTTCTGTTCGCCGCCGGCCAGCGCGACCGTATCGCGGTCGGTGCCGGCCTCGTCGCCACCGGCGCCGGTGTCGCCGCCCTTGCCTCGACCAGCCTGGCCGGCCTGATGATCTGGACCGAGGTGATCGCCATCGCCTCGGCCCTCATCGTCATGGCCGGCGGCAGCCCCGAAGCGGTGCGGGCCGGCCTTGCCTATCTCCTGTTGCAGGTCCTGGCCGGCGTCCTGCTGCTGGCGGCCATCGCCATCGGGCCCGGGGGCGCGCCCCTGGGGGCGGCGGGCATCGCGGTGCTGATCGCGCTCGGCATCAAGGCGGCGCTGCCGCCGGCCCATGGCTGGCTGATCCATGCCTATCCGGCGGCGAGCCCGACCGGCACCCTCTTCCTCTCCGCCATCGCCACCAAGGTCGCGGTCGTCGCCCTCGCCCGGCTCTATCCGGGTGAACCCCTGCTTCTCTGGCTGGGGCTGGTGATGGCGGTCGGCGGCGTCCTGCCCACATTGTTCGAACGCCACTGGCGCCGGCTGCTGGCCTGGGCCCTGGTCAGCCAATTGGGCGTGATGGTGATCGGCATCGGCATCGGCAGCCCGGAGGCGCTGGCCGGCACCGGCCTTCTCGCCGTCGGCCATGTCCTCTATGCGAGCTTGCTGTTCCTGGTCGCCGGCAGCCTGGAGGCGCGGGATGGCCGGGCCCCCCGGGGCCTGCGCCCGGCAGCCCTGGCGGCCACGCTGTCGATCGGCCTGCCGGGGCTGGCCGGTTACGGCGGCAAGGCGGTGATCGGCGAGGCGCTGATCCATGCCGGGCTCGGCTGGGCGGATATCGTCATCGTCGTGGTCGGCGCCATCGTCTTCGCCACCGCCGGGCTGCGGCCGCTGATCGAGCGCTGCGCGGCAGCCCCCGGCGCCCCGGCCCTGCCCCTGCGGGAGGGGTTGGCCGTTCTCCTGCTCACCCTTGCAGGCTTCGCGGTCGGCAGTTTCGGCGCCCTGCTCACGCCCCATGCCGGTGCGGCCTTTCACCTGACGCCGCTGCTGGTCCAGGGGGCGGCGCTGGCGCTCGTCTCCGCCCTTCTCCTCTCACCCCTCGGCCGGGCCTTGCCCGGGCGGGACGGCGCGCTCATGGTGCTGGCGGTGCCGCAGCCGGGATGGGCGATCGGCGCCATCGACCTGTTCCGGCCCCTCGGCACCCTTCTCGCCCGGCTGGGCGCGCGATCGGACCGGCTTCTCGCCGGCGGCGGGCGCATCGGCGGCCGGGGCCTGCTCGGCCTGTCGCGCCTCTTCAATCGCGGCGCGCTGGGCGATAGCGTGCTCTGGACCTTGACCGTGCTGACGATCGTGCTGATCGTCTCCTTCGGTTGAATGCAAAGGAAGACCATGGCGACGTTTGCCGGCCTGCTCACCAGCCTTGCTTTCGGGGGCATGGCCTTTTTCACCCTGGTGATGGCGCCGCTCGTGTTCGGCAAGCTCGGCCCCGACCAGGGCGGGCGGCTGATGCGCGATGCCTTCGCCCTCTATTACCCGGTCATGGCCGGGCTGACCGGCCTGGCCGCGATCAGCGCGCCGCCGTTCTGGATGGGGGCGCTGCTCAGCCTCGTCGCCAGCGGCTTCATCCTGGCCCATCTGATGCTGCGGCCCGAGATCAACCGCCTGTCGGACCGTCGCGCCGACGGCGATGCCGAAGCGGCGGGCCAGTTCCGCCGCCTGCACGGCTTGAGCCAGATGCTGAACCTTGCCCAGTTCCTTGCGCTTTTCGTGGTCGTTTTCGGTATGGTCAATCACTGAACGGGGGACCGCCGCCATGCTTGCCCGCCTCGCCTTCGTCATCGCCCTGCTGATGCCGGCGCTTGCCGCCGCCGAGACCGCCTTCGACTTCGCCTTCCGGAAGCTCGAAGGCGGCGAACTGCCGCTCTCCGCCTATCGGGGCAAGGCGCTGCTCGTCGTCAACACCGCCTCCTTCTGCGGCTTCACCAGCCAGTACGAGGGCATGGTGACGCTGTGGAACACCTATCGGGACCGGGGCCTGGTCGTCATCGGCGTGCCGTCGAACGACTTCAACCAGGAGCCGGGCAACGCGGGCGACATCCGGGAATTCTGCGACCTGACCTATGGCGTCGATTTCCCCATGGCCGACAAGGAACAGGTGAGCGGCCCCGGGGCCCATCCCTTCTACGCCTGGGCGGCGGCGACCTTCGGCGCCGACAAGGTGCCGAGCTGGAATTTCCACAAATACCTGATCTCGCCCGAGGGCCAGATCGTCGCCGCCTATTCGGGCCTGACCGGGCCGACCGCCGGCAGCCTGACCGATGCGATCGAAATGGTGCTGCCGAGACCCTGATTGCGCCGGGGCCCTGATTTCGCTTGGCAGGCGGGCGGTGGATTTGCTTCTCTCCGCCCGTTCAACCCCGGAGGCCAAGATGATCGGCAAACTGAATCACGTGGGCGTCGCCACGCCCTCGATCGAGAATTCGGTCGCCATGTACCGCGACCTGCTCGGCGCGACCAGGATCCACGAGAAATTCGCCATGCCGGACCAGGGCGTGTGGGTCTGTTTCGTCGACCTGCCGAATTCGCAGATCGAACTGATCGAACCCTATGACGACAAGTCGCCGATCAAGAATTTCCTGGCCAAGAACCCCCAGGGCGGCCAGCACCACATCTGCTTCGAGGTGAAGGACATCATCGCCGCCCGCGACGAGATGATCGCGAAGGGCGCCACCGTGCTCGGCACCGGCGAGCCGCGCATCGGCGCCCATGGCGTGCCGATCATCTTCCTGCACCCGAAGAACACCGGCGGCGTCCTCGTCGAACTGATGCAGGAACCCGCGCACGGCCATTGACCGGCGCCGCCCGTGCCCGTTCCGGCGGGCACGGGACCCAGGGCCGGGGGGTCAGATCCCGGCCAGTTTCTTGAGTTCCGCGATCTTCCAGGCGCCGAACAGCGCCTTCACCTGATCGAGCGGGACCGAACCGGTTTCCGCGGTCAACAGCATGCGGCCGCCGATCGACAGCATGATCGAGATATTGCCCGCCTTGTCGTCCTGGAGCATGGCATCCTCGCTGCCGATGCGCAGGCGCTGGTAGCCGGCCTGGGCCGCCAGCATCGGGTTGGCGAAGATCATGCCCATGGTCTGCAGCAGCGGGCTGTCGACCGCGAGCGACAGTTTCACCGTATTGCCGTTCGGATCGGTATAGGTCCGGGTCAGGCTCTGGCCGAGGCCCATGACGGCGGCATTCTGGGCATCGACCGCATCGGCGGTCCAGCCGGCCGGCGGCTCCGGCAGCGTGGCGCCGTAGGATTCGTTCAGCCTGCCCTGGATGCCGGTGGTGGCGAAGCCGAGTTCGCGCAACGCACCGGCCAGATCGCCGGCGGCATAAAGCTCGCCCGCCTTGGCGATACCGTCGCCGACCTCGTCGGCACGGGCCGCCGTCAGCCCGGTGATCAGCAGCCCGGCCCCCAGTACGGCTGCCTTCAGCATGGTCGCGGTCTTGGTCATGATCGACGCCTTCCCTGATGTCGCGCCGAATCCCCCCGGCGCCGGAAAGACATTGCCCTGACCGGCCACGGCGGAAAAGCCCGAATGGCCCGTGCCGTGACCGCGATCACGTGGCAGGATCCCGGTCATGATCGCCCTGCTTGCCGCCCTTGCCCTCGCCTTCGCCCTGCTCGCCGCGGCCATGCCGCTTGCGGTCTATACGGTCTTGCTGGCGGGGTTCGGCCTTGCCCATGTCATGGCCGAATTCGCCTATGTCGACCGCCGCTTCGGGCGCCGCCTGGGCCGCGGCCAGGTCGTCGCCTGCGTCGGCCTGCTGGCGCTGGCCGCGCTGTGGCGGGCGCTCGGGGTGTTTCACGTGATGGCCGTGGAACCGGCCCTGGTTCTCGAACTGGGCACGGTCGTGGTGCTGATCCTGGCGGTGGCTGCGCCGGGCGGGCCCCGTGCCGCCGCCCTGGCGCTGGCCGCCGCCCTGCCGCTGGCGCTGGCGACCGCGCTCGCCCCGTTCGAGACGGCGGTGATCCTGTCGATCGGGCATAATTTCACCCCCCTCGGCCTGCTCTGGGAAGGGTTGCCGCGCCGGCGGCGGGCTTTCGGCATGGGGCTGGCGCTGGCCGGCTTCGTCGGCCTGCCGCTGCTCGTCGCCAGCGGCTTGCCGCGTGCCCTGCTCGGGCTCGGGATCGAGGGGGCCGATCCCCTCGGCACCGGCGGCATTGCCCGCCATCTCCATGTCTATGTCCCGCGCGCCCTGGCCGGCGGGCCTTCCGCCGTCGATCTCTTCGCCGCCTCGGTGGTGGCGCAAGGGGCGCATTACGTCGCCGTCATCGGCATCCTGCCCCGGCTGCTGCCCGGGCAGGCCAAGGGCTTCCTGCCCTGGCCGCGCCTGCCCCTGTTCGCCGCCCTCATCGCCGGGGCCAGCCTTGCCGGCTTCATCGGCTTCCTCGACGATTTCGCCGGGACGCGGGGGCTTTACGGCATCGTCGCCTCGGTCCATGCCTGGATCGAACTGCCCCTGCTCGTCCTGATCGCCGGCGGCCTTCAGGCCAGCAGCAGGCCGGCCGCGACCGAGGCCAGATTGGCCGCGAAGGACAGCCCGAGCGCCTGAGCCGGCCGCAGGCGCAGGATCCACCCCATCACCCCGGCCTCGAACAGCACGACCAGGATTTCCAGCCCGATCAGCGACGGCCCATAGCCATAGCGCGGATAGGCCCAGAGCGCCGCCGCCCACAACTGCGGATGGCTGGCCGCCGTCGCCAGGGCGGAAGCCCCGGCCGCCGCCAGCGCCTGCCCCGGCCGGACACGATGAACCAGCAAGGCCGCGACCGGCGCCTCGAACAGCACGGACAGCAGCATGGCCTGCCATTCGCTCATGGCGACAGCTCGAAGGAAACCAAGGGCCGGGAGCAGGTTCCCCTGTAAGTGAATTGTTGACACATGTCAGCGATACGCTTACGCTGACGACGTGATCAAGTCGTTCAAGAGCAAGGCCTTGGAGGGCCTGTGGCGCTCCGGCAGGAGCGGAAAGATCGACGCCAAACTGCACAAGCGCATTCTCGCCCGCCTGGACCGGCTCGATGTCGCGCTACAGCCAGAAGATATGAACGTCGCCGGGTTCAACTTCCACCCCCTGCACGGTTTCGAGCCGACGCGCTACACCGTGCACATCAATGGCCCCTGGTGCATCACCTTCGAGTTTTCGGACGGAGACGCCTGCAGGATCGACTTCGAGCAGTATCACTAGAGTATCTGCAGGCGAAGTGGAAACCGGTTCGCCGTCTGAAGCTCCGTAGAATAAGCATGTCCGGAATGACGGTCGTTCCGGACATGCCCCAAGGCAAAGCCAGGAGGCAAGCCATGACTGAAGACGCCGTGCAGCGCCCCGATCGCGCGCCCACGCATCCCGGCGCCGCACTGGAGGATATCCTTCTCGACCTCGACACCCCGAAGGCCGAGATCGCCCGCATGGCGGGGATTTCCCGCCAGCACCTTTACGACCTGCTGGCATGCCGCAAGCCGGTCTCGCCCGAGATCGCGGTGCGCCTGGGCAAACTCCTGGGCGGCGGCGGCGGGCCCTGGATCCGCATGCAGGCCGCTTACGACCTCTGGCAGGCGGAACGGAACGTCGACACCAGCGCCATCCCGACCATCAGGGCAGCCTGAAGCGAACGCCGCGACGGCGCATCGGAAAAACCGGTAGAAAAACCGTCTGCGGAAAAGTGACCTAAGTCTTGGAGCGGGCGATGGGAATCGAACCCACGACACTCAGCTTGGGAAGCTGATGTTCTACCTCTGAACTACGCCCGCTCAACGACGCAGCCGGCCGGGCCGGGTGCCGTTCTTAGCAATGTAACGGCCCGCCGTCAAACGATTGGCGGCGCGGTTCCGGTGGAAACCGCGCCGCGCCGAACCGTCAGATCGAATTGTTGATCCACTCGACGATCTTGCCCTTGGGCAGGGCGCCGACCTTGGTCGCCGCGACCTTGCCGCCAAGGAACAGCATCAGCGTCGGGATGCCGCGGACGCCGTAGCGCGCCGGGGTATTGGGGTTCTCGTCGATATTGATCTTGGTGATCGTCACCTTGGCGCCCAGTTCCTCGGAGATTTCCTCGAGGCTGGGGCCGATCTGCTTGCAGGGGCCGCACCACTCGGCCCAGAAGTCCACGACGACGGGGCCGTCGGCGCCCAGCACGTCATCCGCGAACGAGTTGTCAGTCACCTTCTTGGTGGGCATGGCTCTACGCACCTTTCATGGTCGCGGGCAATCTTGCCGGCGACGGAATCCTATTCGGCCAACAAATCTAGGAAGCGGGACCGGGCCCGTCAATCGCGGCCTGCGCGCCGGTCAGCCCTGCAAGGCTTGCATCCAAGGCGTCGGCCGGCACCGGCATCAGGTGCGGCGTCTCGGTCCAGAGCAGGGCGGCCTCGATGCTGCGGCCGGGAAAGAGCTGGCCGACCGCCGCCCGGTAGAGCGCCAACTGCCGGATATAGCCGGGCGCCACCGCGCGCCAGTCCTGCGGCGAGGGCCGGTCGGTCTTGAAGTCGACGATCAGCACCCGATCGGGCAGGACCGCCAGCCGGTCGATCTGGCCGACCACCGATTCGCGGCCGATGACGGCGGCGATGGGCACTTCCGGCCGGCTGCCCGGGGCAAAGACGGCGCTGAACGCCGGATCGTCGAGCACGCCCAGGGTTTCCGCCGCCAGGGCCGCCCGTTCCTCCGCGGCGAGATCGTCGGCGCGCAGGGCCAGGAAGCGGGCCGCCGCCCCGGCCCGCCGCTCCGGCGCCAGGTCCGGCAGCAGTTCCAGCAGCCGGTGCACCAGGCGCCCGCGCAGGAAGCGCGCGGCACCGCCAAGGGCGATGGGGCTGGCGACGCCGAGATCCGCATCCGCCTGGCGCGACGGGCTCAGCGGATCGGAAGGGCGCAATTCGACCGGCGCCGCCCGCCCCGCCCAGTCGGGCAGCGCCAGGGGCGAGGCGGCGGCGGCGGCCTGATGGCCGCGCTCGGCGACCGCAGGTCCCGGCGGGTCTTCACAGGCGCGGATCGCGATGCCGGGGGCGACCTCCTCCTCCACCGCGTCCGCAGGAAAGGCGGCGGCGATCAGATCGTACCACGAGCCGTCCTCATAGGGTTGCCCGGCCCGGCGCCCGCCGGCCCAGCCGCAGACGACGAGGCGATCCTCAGCCCGGGTCAGCGCGACATAGAGGAGGCGGCGGTATTCGCGCAAGGCTTCCTCGCACATGCGGTCGCGGATCGCCGCCACCTCGGGCACGATGCCGGCGCCGGCGACGGGCCAGACCGGCAGCCCCGCCCCCGACCACAGCAGGGTTTCGAGGCGGGACGGCAAGGTGGTCGTGTCCGGCAGGATCACCACCGGCGCCTCCAGGCCCTTGGAGGCATGGACGGTGAGGATACGCACCTCGTCCCGCCCCCGGTCCAGGTCGCGCTTCAATTCGGTGCCGCCGGTCTCGACCGCGTGAAGAAAGGCTTCGAGCGAGGGAATGGCCTCCGCCTCGTGGCGGAGCGCGTGGGAGAGGAATTCCTCGACCGGCTCGATCGCCTCCGCCCCCAGGCGGCCGATCAGGCGGCGCCGGCCGCCGCCCTCGTCGAGCAGACGGGCGAAGAAGGCGAAGGGGGTGACGTAGTCCGCCCGCGCCAGCACCGCCGCCAGCGCCGCCTGCGCCGCGGCGAAATCCGGCCGCGACGCCGCCCGTTCCACCAGGGCGCGCCACAGGCTCTGCCGCTCCGGGCGGGGATGGGCGAGGTCGAACAGCGCCTCCTCGGCCAGGCCGACGAAGGGACCCTTGAGGACGGCGGCCAGGGTCAGGTCGTCGTCGGGCAGCAGGGCGAAGCGGCCCATGGCGATCAGGTCGCGCACGCCCAATTGGTCGGCCAGCATCATGCGGTCGCTGCCGGCGACGGGCACGCCCAGCGCCTTGCAGGCCCGGGTCAGGGCATCGACGAAGGCGGTGCGCCGGCGCACCAGCACCATGATGTCGCCGGGGCGGAGCCGCCGCCCGCGCGCCGGCAGCACGTCGCCCGCCGCAAGCAGGGCGGCGATGCGCCGGGCGATCCGTTCCGCCAGCACGGCCTGGGCGCTGCGGCCCCGGCTGGCGGTCTGCGCCGGCGCCCAGGCTTCCGCCTCCTCGACCGTCTCCCCCGTCTCGACCGGCCACAGCTCGATCCGCCCGGCGGCGGCCTCGCGGTATGCCTTGTGTTCCAGGGCGCCGCCTTCGACCACGCCGTCGCGCGCCAGTTTCTGCGCGAAGACGGCATCGACGAGGCGCAGCACCATAGGCGCGGAGCGGAAGGAAAGATCAAGCTCCACCGGCCGGAAAACCTTCCCCGCCGTCGCGGCCGCGGTGCCGACGCGGCGGCGCTCCCGCCCGAAAACCTCGGGCGCGGCGCCTTGGAAGGAATAGATCGACTGTTTCAGATCGCCGACGGCGAAGACCGTGCGATGCCGCCCGCCCTGCCCCTCCAGGGCGAAGAATTCGTCGGTCAGGGCGCTGACCAGCTGCCACTGCGCCGGGCTGGTGTCCTGCGCCTCGTCGATCAGCAGGTGGTCGAGGCCGCCGTCGAGCTTGTAGAGCACCCAGGCCGCCGCCGTGCCGCCGGTCAGCAGGTCGCGGGCCTTCAGCACCATGTCGTCATAGTCGATGGCGCGCCTGGCCGCCTTGGCCCGGTGGTAACGCTCGAGGATCGCCGCCCCGAGGACGAGCAGCGCGCGCGAGACGAGATGGGTCTCGGCCCGCGCGGCCGCGATTTCCAGCGCCTGAAGCGCCGCCGCCTCGGTGGCCATCCAGGCGGCGACATCGGCGTGGACGGCCGCCAGCTTCTTCGTGATCGGGTTCTGCCGCGGCTCCCCGTCCGCCTTCAGGAAAACGCCGGCATAGGCGGTGTAATCGAAATCATCGCAGCAGGCGAGCAGGACCTCGGCGGCCTTGCGGTCGGTCGGGCTGCCGGCGGCGAGTGCGGCGGCGGCCCTGCGCAAGGGCCCCGGCGCTGCCGTCCGGGCATCGGCGAAGGCGGCGACGATGGCGGTCCGCCCGCCCTCCGCCGCCGGCGCGCAGCCGAGCAGGCGGGCGAGATCGCCGAGGTAACGAGGCAGGCTGGCCGGCCCCAGGTCTTCCGGCAGGCGCATGCGCCCGCCGACGAAAGCCTGCACCAGATCGTCGAACATCGTATCGGAGGCCAGCGCCGACAATTGTCCGACCGCGCGGCGAAGCCCGTCGTCGGGGGCGAGCAGCACCTCCCCCGTCGCCTCGGCCAGAAGAAGGGCGGCGGCGCGGTCGTCGAGCGCGATGAAGCCGGGCGGCAGGCCGACCTCGACCGGAAAGCGGCCGAGCAGGGATTGGCAGAAGGCATGGATGGTCTGGATGCGCAGGCCGCCGGGCGCATCCAGCACCAGGGCGAACAGGCGGCGCGCCCGCACCATCAGCGCCGGCCCCGGCGGGTTGCCGGTCAACTGGCGCAGGGCGGCGAACAGGCGCTCCTCCGGCTCGACCGCCCAGGCGGCCAGCCGGTCCTGGATGCGGTTGGCCATTTCCGCCGCCGCCGCCTTGGTATAGGTGAGACACAGGATGCGTTCCGGCAGGGCGCCGGCCAGCAGCAGGCGCAGCACCCGGTTGGTCAGCACATGGGTCTTGCCGGTGCCGGCCGAGGCCGACACCCAGACCGAGGCGGCGGGATCGGCCGCCGCATCCTGCTGGCGCGTCATGCCCCGCCCTCCCCCTGGCCCCATTCGCCGACCCGGGCGAGATGATCGTAATCGCCGTAAGCCGCCTGTTTCGGGTTGGGCGTCGCCAGATAGGGCTGGGCCCGGTCGGCATAGCGGGCCAGCAGGCGGGCGACGCCCTCGAGCGCCTGTTCGACCAGGCTGTCGGTATCGCCATCGGCGATGGCGGCGATCCGGCCCGGCGGCCGGCCGCCCTTCAATTGCCAGACCTCGATACCGCCGACCGGCCGCGCCGCGACCGCGGGAAAGCCGCCGCGCGCGATCATCGCCCCTTCGAGCGGCAATTGCGGGCGATAGCCGGCCTGCATCTGGCTCTTGGTCGGGGGCGTGCCGGTCTTGTAATCGATGACGACCGCATAGCCGTCGGGCCGGCCGTCGATCCGGTCGGCACGCGCGGTGATGCGGTGCTCGCGGCCGCCGGCGACGATGCTCAGCGCCCCTTCGGTCTCGACCGCCAGGGTCACGATCCCCATCAGGCGGCGCTGGTCCTCGACGGCGACGAACCAGCGCGCCACGGCCCGGAAACGCGGCCACCAGAAACTGCGCACCGCCGGCCGGTCGCTGTAGCGGGCGAAGGCGGCCTCGCCGATTGCCTCCAGCCGCTCGACCGCATCGGGTGGCAGCGGCCCGCGCAGGGCGCCGCCCAGGAAACTGTCCAGGACATCGTGGATGATATTGCCGCGATCGGCGGCGCCGGGCGGCGCATCGATCGGATCGAGCGGGCGCAGGCGCAGCACACGCTTGGCGTAAAGCGCATAAGGATCGCGCACCAGAAGCTCAATGTCCGAAACCGAGAAGGTCACGGGCCTGGCCTCGACCGGGGGGCGCGGCGCCGGTTCCGGCCACGGCGCGCCCTCGGGCGGATCGAGCGACAGCGCCCAGCCCGGCGCCGGCCCCGCCTGCCACAGGCCGCGCGGCACCAGGGCTTCCAGCCGGCGCAGCCAGCGCGACGGCACGGTGGGCGAGAGATCGACCTTGGTCGCCCGGGTCAGCACCACCCGGGGCGCCGCGGCCAGGGTGGCGAAATCATGGGCCGCCTGCCCCAGGCGCTTTTCGAGCGGCGGCAGGCCGAGATCGCGGCGCATGGCCCGCGACGCCCAGGGATCGGCCGGCGGCTCCGCCGGCCAGCCGCCTTCGTTCAGGCCGCCGAGGATGACCAGATCCGCCGCCTCCAGCCGCGCTTCCTGCGGCCCGAGGATCCGCAGGCGCGGGTGCAAGCCGTGGCTGGGCCGGACGGTGACGGCGCCGGCCAGGGTCTCGAACAGGCCGGCGTAATCCCTTGCCGGCACCGGGCCGAGGGTGGCGGCCGCCGCCAGCATGTCCTGCACCAGGCCCGCCGCCGCCTCGCCCGCATCGCCGCGCCAAAGCGCTTCGGCACCGGGCGCCGCGTCGGTCGCCGCCACCTGCTCCGCAGCCGTGATGTGGGCAGTTACCATGCCGGCCAGATCGCCCGTGCCGCCGGCCAGCGCCCGGGCCAGGGCGGCGCAGGCATCCTCCAGCCGGTCGATCAGGTCGAGGACGCCGGCGGGCACCTCTTCCTCGCGGGCGATGGCGCGCAGGCTGGCGAGGCCGGGGGCCGGGCGGATACCGCGCAACACCCGCCGTTCCAGCCGGCGCAGCGCCCGCAGCATGTCGCCGCGCGGCAGGCCGAGGGCGGCCAGCGGATGCTTCAGGCAGGCGAGCAGGTCGAGGGGGGCGAAACCGCCCGCGACCATGGCCAGCACCAGGCGGAGGAAGGCGCCCGGCACGCTGGCCGCGAGCGCGGTGCCAGCGCTGTCGTCGACCTCCACCGACCAGCGCGACAGTTCGGCCGCGACCCGGCGGGCCAGCTTGCGGTCCGGGGTGACCAGCATCGCCGTTTGCCCCGGCTGTTCCAATTGCCCGCGCATCAGCAGGGCGATGGCGCGGGCTTCCGCCGGGCTGTCGGCGGCATCGATGCGGGTGACGCCGGCCAGCGCCGCATCGAGGTCGAGGTCGCGGCTGGTCGCCGACCAGCGCTCGGTGGTGACCGCCGGGGCCAGGGCTTCCGCCAGCAGGGCCTGGCGCGGGCCGGGCGCCGGCACCGGGCCGCCGCCCGGCCAGAGGCCGACCTCGGCGCGGTCGGCGCGCAGCCGCTCCAGCACTTCCCGCATGGTCCATTGCGGGTGGCCGGGGTCCAGCTTCTGCCAATCGTCGTCGCTCATGGCGGCATCGAAGCCGGGCAGGATGACGGCGCCCCGGGGCAGGCGGGCGACCACGCTCATCAGATGGGCGGTGGCCGGGATCGAGCCGGTCGAGCCGGCGACGATGACCGGATGCGCCGGCGGCGCGGCCCGCCATTGCTCGGCCTGGAGCAGCAGCAATTGGTTGCGGCGGCTGGCCGGGTCCATGGCGCCATGGGCATCGCGGATCTCGGGCCAATAGTCGCGCGCCGCGATCTTCAGGAAATCCAGGGTCGCCTGCCAATGGCCGGCCAGGGCATCGGGCACCACGCCGTCGAGGGCGGCCCAATCCGCCCCCTCGGTCTCCATTTCGTCGATCAGGCGGGCCAGTTCGCCGGCATGGGCGACGGCGGCGCCCAGATCCGCCGCCTCGCCCCGCGCCCGCCACCAGCCCATGACCAGCCGGGCGAGCAGGAATTTGCGCGCCAGCGGCTCGATCGCCGGGGGCAGGTCCAGGGTGTCCTCGCGCCCGGCCAGGGTCAGTTCCTCCTCGTCCGCATCGCCGAGGGGGCGGAGGCGCGGCAGCAGCACGGCGCGCCCGCGGCTGCGGCGCAGGAACGCCTCGCGCAGCGAGCGAGCGGCGCGGCGCGTCGGCACCAGGATCAGGGTGGCGGCAAGATCGAGCGGATCGGCGCCCGCCCGGTCCAGGAGCGTATCCGCCAGCGTATCGACGAAGGATTGCCCGGCCGGAATGGTGAACAGACGCGGCCGGCCGGTGACCGGCGGCAGCCGGCTTGGGTCCAGGCGCTCAAAGGGCGCCGGCAAGGGCGGCCTCCGCCTCGGCGATGGCAGGGATCGTGCCGACATGCAGGAACTGGCCGTCCAGCCGGTGGCCGAACAGGCGCCCGGTCCCGATCGCCCGGTCCCACAGGAGGTTCAGGGAAAAGGCGCCCGGGGGCAGGTCGGTGAAGGCGGCCGGCGTCATGATCGCGCAGCCGGCATAGACAAAGGGCGCCACTTCCAGTTCCGGCCGCCGGGTCAGGCCGCCGTCCGCCGCCATCAGGAAATCGCCGAAGCCTTCGAGGCCGATGGCGGTCACGGTCGGCGCCAGCAGGAGCAGGGCATCCATCCGGGCGGGATCGAAGGCGGCGATCATGGCCGCCAGCGGCGCCTGCACGCCTTGCAGCCAGAAAGTATCGGCATTGCAGACCAGAAAGGGTGCCGGCCCCAGCAGGGGCAGCGCCCGGGCGACCCCGCCGCCGGTTTCCAGCAAGTCGCCGCGCTCGTCCGAGACCAGGGTCTCGGGCCCCTGGCCTTCCGCGCGGCGCGCCGCGAGCCGGGCCTCGATCTGATCGGCGAGGTGATGGACATTGACCACCGCGCGCCGGATCCCCGCCGCCGCCAGCCGGTCCAGCAGGCGGTCGAGCAGGCTGCGGCCGTCGACCCGGACCAGGGGTTTCGGCAGCCGGTCGGTCAGGGGGCGCATGCGCATGCCCTTGCCCGCGGCCAGCACCATGGCGGTATCGATCGTCGTCGTCATGCGGCGAGCTTCCGGACGCCGGCGCGCAAGTCCTCGCCCGGCAGGTAATGGTCGTACCAGGCCGAGAGATTGGCCAGCAGGGGATGCCGCAGGTCGCGTTCCAGATGGCGCCAGACCCGGGGCAGGAAATCGAGATAGCGCTTCTTGCCGTCGCGCTTCCACAGGCGGACGAAGACGCCGGCGATGCGGCTGTTCCGCTGCGCCCCCATGATGGCATAGGCGGCATCGAAGGCCGCCCGGTCGAAGCCGGGATCGACCCGCGCCGCCCCCGCCGCATAGCGGGCCTTCAAGTCCTGGCCGAAGGCAGGATCGACGTCGCGCCGCGCATCCTCGATCAGGGACACGAGGTCATAGGCCGCGGGCCCGACGGTCGCATCCTGGAAATCCAGCAGGCCGACCCGCGCCGCCCCGGTCCGCCCCGGCAGCCACAGGAGATTGTCGGCGTGATAGTCGCGCAGCATGACGACGGCGCGCTCGCGCGGCAGGCGGCGCCAGAGATCGTGCCAGATCGCGCCGAAGGCGGCCGCCGCCTCCGGCTCCAGGAGGACGCGCAGGGCCTTCACATGCCAGTCGAGGATCAGCGAGGGGCCGAAGCCGAAGGCCCGGGCGTCATAGGGCTTCACCTGATGGCCGCTGCCGTCGACGAAGCGGGTGACGCCCGGGGCCGGGGCGCCGCGCAGGGCGACGAGAACGTCGACCGCCGCCTCGTACAGGGCGGCGGCCCTGTCCGGGTCCGCGGCGGCGACGGCGCTGAAACTGTCGTCCCCCAGGTCTTCCAGCAGCATGAAGCCCCGCGCCACGTCGGGTGCCAGGATCGCCGGCGCCGAAAGGCCGAGACGGGACAGATAGCGCCCGACGCCGATGAAGGGCCGCGTATCCTCGTGGGGGGGTGGGGCATCCATCAGCACGGCGGTGCGGCCGTCCGGCTTCTCCACCCGCTCGTAGCGGCGGAACGAGGCGTCGCCGGCCAGCAGGCGGCGGCGGCCGTCGCCCCAGCCGGTCGCAAGCAGGAAATCGTCGATGGCGGCGGAACGGTCGGTCATAGGTTCAGTCCGGCGAGGCGGGCGCGCCAGGAGCCGCGCCCGGTCAGGGCGGCGGCGCGGTCGCCCGCCGGCCCCAGGGTGAATTGGATGTCGAGCCGGTCGCCCGGCAGGCGATCGCCCGCATGGCCCGGCCATTCGACCAGGACGATGCCGTCGTCAAGCGCCATGTCGAAGCCCACTTCGTCGAGATCGGCAGCACTTTCGATCCGGTAGAGATCGAAATGCGCGATCGGGCCGATCCCGGTGTCATAGGGCTGGACGATGGCGAAGGTCGGGCTCGGCACATCCTCGGTCACGCCGGCGGCGCGGAGGAAGGCGCGGGCGAATTCGGTCTTGCCGGCGCCGAGATCGCCCCAGAGGGCGAAACAATCGCCCGCCCTGGCCGTTTCCGCCAGTTTTCGGGCAAGGCCGGCCGTCCCCGCCAGATCGGGCAGGGCCAGATGCTTTTGGGGCAGGTCCGATTCCGTGTCGGGGCGGGGCATGGCGCCATTTAGCCGAAGCGGCCGCCCGCCCGCAATCCCGGCCTGCCCCGGCGCTTGAAACCGCGGACATTGAGGGTCATCTTGACGCCCGAGTTTCAATGGGGAGCCTTGCAGCATGTCCGACATCCTTTCGACCGACGTGGCCATCATCGGCGCCGGCCCGGTCGGTCTCTTCGCCGTGTTCGAAGCGGGGATGCTGGGCTTGAAGGCGGTGGTGATCGATGCCCTCGACGGGATCGGCGGCCAGTGCAGCGCGCTTTACCCCGAAAAGCCGATCTACGACATCCCGGCCCATCCCGCGATCGACGGCCAGACCCTGGTCGACCAGCTGGAAGCCCAGGCCGCCCCCTTCGCCCCCTATTACCTGCTGGAACAGCAGGTGATCGCGGTCGAGCCCCGGGAGGGCGGCCGTTTCCGCCTGAAAACCTCGACCGGGGCGAAGATCGACGCGGGCGCCGTCATCATCGCCGCCGGCTGCGGCGCCTTCGGCCCCAACCGGCCGCCGCTGGCCGGCCTCGAGGCTTACGAGGCGACCAAGGGCGTCCAATACATGGTGCGCCGGCGCGAGGATTTCCGCGACCGCAAGGTGGTGATCGCCGGCGGCGGCGACAGCGCGGTCGACTGGGCGCTGAGCCTGGCCGAGGTGGCGGCCGGCGTCGCCCTGGTGCATCGCCGGCCCAAGTTCCGCGCCGCCCCCGAATCGCTCCGCCAGCTCGACGATCTGGCCAAATCCGGGCGGATCGAGATGGTGGTGCCCTATCAGCTCGACGGGCTGGAGGGGACGGACGGGCAATTGACCGGCGTCGTCGTCTCCACCCTGGACGGGCAGAAGAAGGTGCTGCCGGCGGATGTCCTGCTGCCCTTCTATGGCCTCGCCATGACGCTGGGCCCGATCGCGCACTGGGGCCTGGGCCTCGAGGACAGCCGCATCGCCGTCGAGCAGCGCAATTGCGCGACCAATGTTCCCGGCATCTATGCGGTCGGCGATATCGCGGTCTATCCGGGCAAGCTGAAGCTGATCCTGTCGGGCTTCGCCGAGGCGGCCGCCGCCTGCCATGCGGCCCATGCCCATATCCACCCGGACAAGGTGGTGCATTTCGAATATTCAACCTCGAAGGGCGTGCCGGGCGCCGCCTGAACCGGACAGGAAGGAACGGCCCATGGCCTCGATCAGCTGGTTCGTGCTGGCGTCAATCGCCGAGATCGCGGGCTGTTTCGCCTTCTGGGCCTGGGCGAGGCTGGACAAATCCGCCCTCTGGCTGCTGCCCGGCCTCGCCTCGCTGATCCTCTTCGCCTATGTGCTGACGCGGGTGGAGACGGATTTCGCCGGCCGGGCCTATGCCGCCTATGGCGGGATCTATATCGCCGCCTCGCTCGCCTGGCTGTGGCTGGCGGAGGGCAGCCGCCCCGATCGCTTCGACCTGCTGGGGGCGGCGCTTTGCCTCGGCGGCACCGCCGTCATCCTGTTCGCGCCGCGCGGGGCTTAGTTTAGACCGCGCTCCTTTGCAGCGCGCGTTCGATCACTTCCTCGTCGCAGACCACGTCCTTGGCGGCCGCGATCACGCTGTCGGCGTCGAAGGCCGCCGCTTCGGGCGCCGTGGCGCGGTCCGGCCGGTCGAAGAAATGATCGCCGAAGACGCGCATGACATGGCCGACGCCGAGATCGGTCACCTGCCGCAGGTCGTCGGCGTAATAGCGCCCGCCCGCCGCCGGCGAGGTGATGATCTCGAAGGACGGGAAATAGATCACGTTGGGGAAGCGGCGTTCCGCCTCGTCCGCCGCGACACGAAGGGCCGACTTGCTGAACACGGTCGAAACCAGCACATGGCGCCGCTCGTAGGTCGCGATCAGGGGCACCGGCGAGATGGTGAGAATGATCTTCAGGCCCGGATTGACCGCCGAGACCCGCTCGATGAAGGCGGCCAGATCGGCCGACACTTCGCCCGCGGTGAAATTCACGAATTCGTGCCGCTCGGGATCGAAGGCGCCGCCGCTGACCCCCGGCGCGACCGGATAGACGGCCCCGTCCAGGCGCGACCGCCAGCCCTCGGTCAGGCCCAGGGTGAAGACCAGCCAGCGGGCATCCAGGAACATCTGGCGGACCAGCGCCAGATGCTCGGCCGCGGCGGCGCGCACGGCGTCCTCGGTCGGGAAGGGATCGGGCTGGATCTGCGGCCGGAAGGCATCGACGAAGCCGCCGTCCCGGGCCCAGACGTCTTCCGCCGGCTGGAAGCGGCCGAAGGCGCGGTCGAACAGCTGCACCGCCTGGCGGACCGTGTAGATATTGCCGTAGCGGGCTGAAAACACGTTGTAGTTCAAGGCTTTGGCCAGGTCTGCCGGGGTCCCCGCGGGGGCCTTCTCGGCGACATGGTAGTTAAGCCCCGAGGTGCTGATATGGCGCGCCAGATGCTGGGCGAAGCAACTGCCCATGGTGACCACCGGATCGGCGGCGGTGATGACGTCGGCCTTGACGACGGGATCGATCCGCCCCGGCGCCGGCCAGGTCATGGCCCGCGACCAGAAGCAGAAATCGTCCAGTCCCCGATAGGGATTGCTCATGATCAGCCTCGCAGCGCCTTGCCGAGAACGTCGTCGTAGAGTTCGACCGGGGTGGAAAAGACCACGTCGCCCTTGGTCAGACCGAAGTCCAAGTATCGGTTGTACGCGAAATGGATATAGGTCGCCAGGCCGTCGCAATAACCGCCGTTCTGCACCAGCCAGTTATAGTCCCCGCTGAGCGAATAATGATGCGCCAACTCAGGATAGAGCGGCCAGATATTGTCGTTCAGGGCATCGGGGACATGAATGAATTTCTCCATGACCGTGTCGTCGCCCCCCATGCGGCGGGCGCAGAGCCGCGCGAGTTGCTGAAGCGTCTCGATCTTCGGGTGATTGATCGTGTGCATGAAATTGCCGTTGCGCTTCACCGGCAGGAAGAAGGCGGCAAAATCGAGATCGCTGTTGGCGAAGACCTTGCGCAGATGGGCGACCGACTTGTCCCACAAGGAAAAATAGCCGAGCGCGGCAAAATTGCGGCTGTTGAACAGGGGCGGCACTTCGATCGGATCGAGGCCGTTCACGAAGGCCCAGGCGATGATGCCCGAATTGTAATGCGGGACGATCGGCGCCCATCCGGTCGAGATCTTGGAAATATAGACAAGGTCAGGGTGAAAGGCCGGGAAATAGATTTCGGGGATACGGATGATCCTGGTCGCCGCCGCCGCTCCTGCGGACTGCCCGGCAAGATCGTGCCGACCGGTGGTCACCCAGCAGTCGGCGCTGGCGATCTGCGCGCGATGGTCCTCGGACAGGGAGGTGACCGGCACGGCCTCGACGGTCCATTCGGGCAGCAGACGCTGAAGAGAGACGGCGATGCCACCGGTTTGACAGTTACTGGAAACGACGACTCGTTTGCTCATGCCATGGCTTCTCTCGATTGCGGCCGGGCCGGACGCAAGATGCAGTGCAGCGTGACTCTTACCCCTTGTTCGCGCTCATTGCCACCGGGCTTTGAAATGTCCGTCCGATCCGGGGGCTCAAGCCTGGCCGGCGATCAGGCGGCGGGCCTTGTCGTCGAGGGGGGCGCCCAGCCCGTCCAGGGTGCACAGCAGGCGGACCGCCTCGCCGCGGTCGGCGAAATTGGCGCTGAAGCTGCGGAAGCCGGCCTTGGGCACCAGGGTCACCAGCTGGCCGATGGCGCGGCTGGTGGTGACCCGGGCGAGGTCGGCGATGCCGAGGCGCAGGCGGCGGAACACCCGGATCTCGACCTGATCCCCCTCGACCGACAGCAGGGGATTGAGCGAATTGCGGGTGAGCGCGAGCAAGGGCACGCCCTTGATGCCGCTGAAGGTGGCAAGCGGGTGAAACGACATCGGTCCTCCTAAAAGCGCTCGGCGTTCAAGCCGCGGGCCGCCAGCATTTCGATGACGCTGTCGGGCCCGACCAGATGGCCGGCGCCGACGGCGATGAAACTGATGCCGCTGCCGGCGAGGCGTTCCTCGATGCGGCGGGTCCAGGCGGCATTCCGGTCGACGATCAGGCCCTGGTAGAGCGGCCCCTGTTCCCCCATCTGGGGATCGGCGACCAGGAGCCCGGCCAGGGCCGCCTCGTCGCCCGCCAGCCAGTATCCGGCCAGGGCCGCCGTATCGTCCTGTTCCGGGTGGTCCAGGGCATCGAGGGCGTCGCGCAGCACGGCGATCTCGTCGGCAGGCGCAAGCTCGGCGAAGGGGCGCAATTGGTCCGAGACGGATTCGAGGCGGTGGATCGGGATTTTCCGCGCCCGGGCCTCGCCTTCCAGGACCATGTCGGCGCCCGCCGCCATGTCGAAGCCGGCGGCGACGCTGGGCAGGGTCGAGATCATGATGGCGATCAGCCAGGGCCGCAGGCGGTTGATGGCCCCCGGCGACAGCCCGGCCGGCACCAGAAGGTCGTGAACCCGGGCCAGGTCCGCCGGCGTCAGCAGCCGGTCCAGGGGCTCGCCGAAGCTGAGCCCGTAGCGCAGCGTCGGCCCGAGGGTCGACAGCAGGCCGACATCCGCCTCCAGCCACAATTCGTCCGCCCCGGCGAAAGCGTCGCGGATCTTCGGCGTCTGCCAGGGCGTGCCCGGTTGCAGCAGGTGGATGGTGCCGAACAGATAGATCGTCGAATCCGCATCGCGCAGGCGCCACAGCGCGGGTTCCGCCCGCGCCGCCCCTGCCCCCGCCGCCGCCAGCAGCAGCAGCGCCAGGGCCGGCAGCAGGCGCTGCAGGCGGGACTTCAATGGGCGCGCCCCGCGGGTGCCGCGGCACGGTCGTAGCGCCGGGCCAGCGCCGCCCAGTGCCGTTGCGACAGCATCTGGGCATGCAGCGCGGCGAGATAGCCGTTGCGCTGGAAGTCGAGCACGGTCGCATCCGGCAACTGGCGGTACCGCTCTTCGTCGATGATGCAGAAGCCGCCCATGGTGTGGCGGATCGCGCCGCTGCTGATGTTGATCTGGCGCTCGACCAGCAGGCCGGCATCGCGGATCGCGCGGACGAAGGCCCGGGTATGCAGGACCTGGCGCTGATAGAGTTCGCAGAATTGCAGGGCCCGCTTCGCCGCCTCGGTCGGCTTGCCGTCGGCGAAGAGGGGCAGGCCCGCCAGCCGGCCCGCCTCGCCCACCATGGGCGCCGCCCGGTCGATGCACAGCGGCAGGGCATCGCTGCCCGCCTGCTCGAAGAAGATGAAGGGATAGCGCCGGACATAGGCCGGCACCGGGTGATCGGCCGCCCAGCCGCCCTTGACGTCGACGAAGAGATTGACGTCGCTGCCGAGCCCGACCGCCGCCACCGGCGCCGCCAGGTCGCCCCGGGCGAAGACGATCGGATAATGCAGGGCCATTTCGAAGAATTCCTCGACCGTGACCGGTATCGCATTGGTCGCCCGGGCGAAGCCGAAGCTCATTTCGGCCTGGACGACGAGACTGCCGTGGCGCCGCGCCTCCAGAACCTCGGGCTGGCGGTAGAACAGGGGCAGGCCCTGCATGCCGGAAGCCGGCTTATCGCTGCTCATGAACAACCCCCTGCGTTCCGCATCGGATGGCGGCCCTGAAATCTATGACCAGAGATCTATGCCTTGCGCCCGGCGCTGGACGCAAGGCGGCCATGACCGTAACTTTGCCGGGCCGCCAGCGAAAATGACCAGGCGGCACCCTTGCCGTCCAGTACGGAGACGATCCCATGACCTCCTGCCCGATCCCGGTCGGCCGCGGCCTGAAGCCCGCCGAATTCCCGGACCCCGCCGTCGACATCCCGGCGAGCGACGCCGCCGAACAGGTGGCGGTCCTGGCGGGCGGCTGTTTCTGGTGCACCGAGGCGGTCTACCGCGAGATCGACGGCGTGCTCGACGTCGTGCCCGGCTATGCCGGCGGCACGGCCGAAACCGCGGACTACCGCACCGTCTGCACCGGCGCGACCGGCCATGCGGAGGTGATCCGCATCCGCTTCGACGCGCGGAAGACCTCCTATGGCCGGCTGCTGAAACTGTTCTTCTCGGTCGCCCACGACCCGACCCAGTTGAATCGCCAGGGCAACGACGTCGGCCGGCAATACCGTTCCGCCGTCTTCTACGCCGATGCGGCGCAGAAACAGGCGGCCGAAGCCTATATCCGCCAGCTGACCGAGGCCGGCGCCTTCACCGCGCCCATCGTCACCACCCTCGAACCGCTCGACGCCTTCCACCTGGCCGAGAGCTATCACCATGATTACGCCGCGCGCAACCCGGGGCAGCCCTATATCGCCCATGTCGCCCTGCCCAAGGTCGACAAGCTGCGCCAGTACTTCCCGGACGACCTGAAGGCCTGACGCGACAGGGGGCGGCCGCGCCGCCCCCAACCTCAGCGGCGCTGGCCGCCGCCGCCCGCGGTCGGGCCCGGGCGCAGGAATTCCTCCGCCGCGATGGCGAAGTTCAGTGCCTGGGTATCGCGCAGCATGAAGGTGGTGATCCCGAGCAGGTTGCCCCGGGCATCGAACAACCCGCCGCCCGAGGAACCGGGGGAGATCGGCGCGCTGGTCTGGACATATTGCTGCCCCTCGTGCCGGCGCTTGGCCGAGACCAGCCCTTCGCCGAGGGTGAGGTCGAGGCCGGACGGCGCGCCGACCGTATAGGCGCGCTCGCCGACGACGACATCGGCATGGCTGCGGATCGAGACGAAAGCCGGCAGGTCCGGCTTGTCGACGCGGATGATGCAGCGGTCGCCCTCGGCATCCTGCATCTTCACCGAGACCTGGCGCAGGTCGGACATATCCTCGTTGCGGAAGATGCCGAAATACTGCTGGCCCTCCAGCACGTGGCAATTGGTGAACAGGTGTTGCGCCGTCACCGCGACGGCGGACCCCTGGCTGACATTGCCTTCGAGGTTGGGCAGGCCGTTGCGGCCCATGGGCGCCGCGACCACGACCCAGACCGCATCCTTCACCTTCTGGAAGACGCCGGCGGGATCGAGAACCTGGGTGGCCACTTCCATGGGCAGGGTCGGCAGCGGCACCTGGTCGCCGGCATCGGCCGGGCGGACCGGCGGCCGGGCCGGGCCGCCCTGGCCGGGCGAATCGGGGCGCGGCGGCCGCGGCGTCTCGGGCGGGGCCGGGTCGCCGGCGGAAGGCGTGGTCGCGACCTGCGCCGGGTCCTTGGTGTAGAGGCCGACCTCGGTATCGGCCGGCGGCGGCGCCGGCGGGCCCAGGCGGTCCGGCACGGTGAATTCGCTGGCGATCGCGGCGACCAGCCCCGGATTGGACAGGGAATCGGTCGACGGGTAGAAATAGGTGAAGCCGACGATGCCCTCGGCCCGCCGCTCCACCCGGCCGACGAAGCGGGTATTCCCCTCCTGGCCTTCGAAGGCGAAGCTGTTGCCGCGCATCTCGGCCGTCGTCACCCGTTTCGCACCCTCGTTCAGGGTGCGGACGGATTCGAAGAACGAGCGGAACTGGCCCTCGTCCATCGGGCCGATGACTTCGATGTCCAGGCGGCGGGTCTCGTCCGCGCTGGTCAGCACCCGGCCGCCGTTGGCGCCCGCCCGCGCCTTGGTCAGCAGCACGCCCGGATAGCCGGCGCGATAGCCCAGTTCCTGGTTGATATAGGAAGTCCAGCCGACCTTGGCCCGGGCTTCGCCGCCCCGGCGCAGCAATTCCAGCATCTGGTCCTGGGTGATCGAGCCGGTGACCCGCGCGCCGATATCGCGCTGATAGGCCTTCACCGAGTCCTGCGTCGCGCCGTCGAGGGTGCCGGTGGCGACCCTGGTCGAATAGCCGGCCCAGATCAGCGCCAGCTGCAGCACGCGGGTATCGCGGGCCGCCGCGATATCGGTCAGGCCGTTGCTTTCGTCGCCTTCGACCGCCGGGCCCGTGCCCGGGCTCGGCGTCGCCTCGGGCGCAGGCCGGGTGCGGCCGGGTTGCAGCCCGCCCTTGCCGGTCTGGGCCAGGGCCGGCAGCGAGATCGCCCCCGCGAGGATCAGAGTCGCCACTGCCGCAACCCCGCGCAGCTTACGCTTGGCGGCCAACTCACGCTTTGCCATCGATAATCCCGCCTGCTTGTACAGTTCCCCCAGGTGCGCCAGCCTATGCGATCCGCGGGCCGCGGCCAATCCTGCGCTTTGGGGTATTTCGCCGGATTTTTCAGGAACGCTTTCCGCAAGCGTTTTTGGGGCGTTGTGTGATCCGCTACATTGTCTCGCAACCGTATCACGGTTGAGTTAGGTTGCCTGCGCGTTCCGCCCGCCCTCGTGGGGCGATGGCCGGCAGCCGGACATCGGGGTGACGCCGGCCATCGGGGTGACGGAAGTCATTTGAGCAAGTCGAATCCGCCGAAAGGGGAAGCATATGAACAAGATCGTCATCGGCGCCGTGACCGCCGTCGTGGTGGGCGTGGGGGCCGCCGCGGGCTGGTACTTCATCGGGAAGGAAAGCGGTCCCTCGGTCGCCTCCGTCGGCTCGGCGCCGGCGCTCGATTGCGCCGGCATCAAGGCGAATGTGGACGCCACCCTGGCGGCCCTGCCGCCCGAAGTGAAGGCGACCTACAGCGGCCTCGAATGCGCCGGCGCGAAGCTGACCTTCGCCGAATTGCGCTTCGGCTTCCTCGGCGGCGGCGGGGTGGAGGACAGCGCGCTGAAACTGTCCGGCCTCGTCATCGACGATGCCTTCGCCGCCAATGCGAAGACCGTGTTCAACGCCGCCTCCTATCCCCAGGGCCAGGCGCCCGGCACCGCCGCCCTGCCGCTGGCGGGCAAGATCACCGCGGTCAAGGTCGCCATCGGCCCCGCGTCGGGCGGCGGCATCGCCTTCGACAATCTCGATATCTCCGACCTCGCCTCGCGCCAGTTCGGGAAGGCGCCGCCGGCGACCCTGGCCGAACTCGGCGCCCTTGGCCCGGCGGGCCTGGCCGACGTGCTCCAGGCCTTTTCCTTCAGCGCCTTCACCTTCAAGAACCTGACCGGCGGCCCGGCCGATGCGGTCACCCCCGGCGCGACCAAGACCGTGCTGTCCATCGCCTCGGTCGGCCTTTCCGCCTTCGACGGCAAGACCCTGGGCGGCCTCGACGTCGCCTCGATCACCGCGACGCCGGACGCCGGCAGCGGCAAGGTCAGCTTCGGCAGCATCGGGGTGAAGGGTCTCGGCGTCGCCGATCTGGCCGCGCTCGCGACCTCGGCCGCCAATATGGGCATGGGCGACGAGACCTCGATGGGCGTCAAGGCCCTGCTCTCGATCACCGCCGAATCGGCCACGGTGAAGGCGTTCGAAGCCGCCGGCCTGGACGATCCGAAGGACCGGATCAAATTCGCCTCGATCTCGGTCGAACAGCTGAAGGCCCTCGCCTTCTCCAAGCTGACGCTCGAAGGGCTCGAAGGCGTCGTCTCCGCCTCCGACGTCTTCTTCTCGCTCGACAAGCTGACGCTGGCCGGCATCGACATCGGCTCGGCCCTGAAGCCGCTCGAGACCGACCCGAACGCCGAGCCCGATTTCTCCAAGATGCGGGCCGATGCCTATGACCTCGCCGGCCTGAAGGTCGGCCCGGTCGAGGGTGCCCGGGTCGAACTGGCCTCGCTCACCGCCCGGTCGTCGGACTATGTCGACGGCATCGCCACCCGCGGCAGCGCCAGCCTGAAGAGCCTGGTGTTCCCGGCCGCGATCATCCCGGAAGGCGACCGCCAGCCCCTGACCGACCTCGGCTATGACGCGCTGAAGTTCGACGCCTCGACCGACTATGCCTTCGATCCGAAGACCAAGACGATGGATCTGAAGGACTTCACCTTGAAGCTGGTCGACGGCGGCGCCCTGACCCTGAAGTTCAACTTCTCGAACTTCGACATCCAGGCGCTGCAGGCCGCGGCCCAGTCGTTCGAGCCGCCGGCGGCGCTGCTCGCGTCCAAGGTGACCGGCGCCAGCCTGTCCTACAAGGACGACACGCTGATCGGCCGCGCCCTGAAGCTCATCGCCAAGGAACAGGGCGCCACCGAGGACGCCCTGATCGAACAGGCCAAGGGCTTCATCCAGATGCAGATCGCCGCCGCCCCCGGCCCGGTGACCAAGGCCGCGCTCGAAGGCGCGCTCGCCTTCGTCAACAGCCGCAAGGGCGTCACCATCACCCTGGCCCCGCCGGCCGCGGTCAGCTTCGGCGAACTCGCCGGCCTGATCGAGAATGTCGAAGGCGCCGCCGCCGCCCTGGGCCTGACGGTGAAGGCCGACTGACGCCCGGCGCATAGCGCTTCCATCGAGGGGGCGCCCCGTCAGCGGGGCGCCCCCGTTTCATTCCGGGGTTTCCGACATGATCCGCCGCATCATCCTGATCACGCTCGCGGTCCTGGTGGCGCTCTGCTTTGCCGCCTATCACTTCCGTTATGATCTGCTGGCCTTCATGGTCACGCCGGCCGGGCCCTTCGATCCCGCCCATGTGCCCCGGGCGCCCAATTATGCCGATGCGGCGACCTGGCTCGCCCTGCCCGACCGCCAGGATTCCGCCGATATCGTGCCGGCGGGGGCGGTCCCGGGCGACAATCAGGGCCGGGCGCCGGCCGACGTCTTCTATATCCACCCGACCACCTTCGTCGATGCCGCGGGCTGGAACGGGCCCTGGAACGATCCCGCCGCCGCCGGGCTGGCCGCGGAACTGGGGCAGGCCGCGATCTTCAACGGCTGCTGCCAGGTCTATGCCCCGCACTACCGCCAGGCGACCCTGGCCGCCTTCGCCGCCGAGGCCGGCAGCGACGGGCGCCGGGCCCTGGACCTCGCCTATGGCGACGTCGAGCGCGCCTTCCGCCACTATCTGGCCGCCTGGAACAAGGGCCGCCCCTTCATCCTGGTCGCCCACAGCCAGGGCGCCCTGCACCTGCAACGCCTGCTCGCCCGGGTGATCGCCCCGGACGCGGCGCTGCGCGGGCGCCTGATCGCCGCCTATGCCGTCGGCTATCCCCTGCCCCTCGACCAGTTCGACGGGCCGCTGGCCCCGCTCAAGCCCTGCCGCAGCTCGGGCGAGACCGGCTGCGTACTCGCCTGGTCGACCTTCGCCCGCGACGGCGCGCCCGACTTCTACCGCCGCACGGCGGAAATCTGGAATGCGGCCAGCCCGACCGGCTTCTCGCCGGTCGCCGGACGGCCCATCCTCTGCGTCAATCCGGTCAGTTTCCGCATGGACGAGGTGCTGGTCCCGCGCGAGGCGAACCGCGGCGGGACGGTGCGCTCCATCACCTCGGGCACGCTGGAGGCGCTGACCCCGGCCCTGGTCGAAAGCCAGTGCCGGGCCGGCATCCTGCGGATCTCGGAACCGGAACCCTTCGTCTTCCGGGCCATGCTGCTGCCCGGCCGGGATTATCACATCTACGATTTCGCCCTGTTCTGGCAGGACGTGCGGCTGGATGCCGTCGCCCGCGTGAACGGCTTCGTCGCCCGTCCCGAAGCGGCGCCGGCGCCGGCGCCCGCCCCTACCCCGTGACCCGTTCGACCAGATAGAGGCAAAGGCCGATCAGCCCGCCGACCAGGGTGCCATTGATGCGGATGAACTGAAGATCGCGGCCGACCTGGGTTTCCAGCTTGTTCACGATCATGTCCTTGTCCCATTTCTGGACGATCGAGCCGATCCATTCGCCGATCTGCTCGCGCCGGCCGACCACGGTCGAATTCACCGCCTGCTCGATCCAGCTTTGCAGCGTGTTGCGGATGCCGGGATCGCGGACCAGCGTCTCGCCGTAGACGCGCATGGCGGCGTCGATCTGGCGGCGCAGGCCCGAATCGTCGGACAGGGCGTCGGCCGTGATCCGGTCCTTCAGCGAGCGGGCGATATCGCGGAAATACTGCTTCAGCGTATCGTTCGCCAGCAGGCGGTGCAGCATCTCCTCGCCCTTCTGCCGCATCTCCGGGCTGGTGCGCAATTCGTGGACGAAGGCCCTGGTCGCCTCGTCGAACTGCTGGCGCCAGGGGCCCTCGGGATCGCGGATCTCGTTCAGCGTATTGTCGAGGGCGGACAGCACCTTGGTATAGACCGCGCGGTCCACCGCCTTGGGCAGCCAGCGCGGCAATTGCTCGTCCACCCGCTTCTCGATCAGTTCGCGGTTGTCGTGGACGAGGCGGGCCGCGCGCTCCAGCAATTCATCCAGCAGGCGCTGGTGATGGCCCTCGTTGGTCAGCAGCTGCACGACCTGGCCGAGAATCGGGGCGACGCCGATATCCTTCATCCGGGCCGAGAGATTGGTCTGCATGAAGCGGCCGACATCGTCGTCGTCGAGGGCGTTCAGGATCCCGGGCACCGAGCGGGCGATGCGCTCGGACGCCCGCGCCCGGTTCTCCGGCTGGTCCAGCCAGTCGGCGATGATCTTCGGCAGGTCGACCTGGCGCAGCTTGGCCGTCACCTCCTCGGGCTTCAGGAAGTTCGAGGCGACGAAGCGGCCGAGGGTCGAGCCGATGCGCGACTGGTTGCGCGGCACGATCGCCGTATGCGGAATGGGAATGCCGAGCGGATGGCGGAACAGCGCGGTGACCGCGAACCAGTCCGCCAGACCGCCGACCAGGGCCGCCTCGGCGAAGGCGCCCGGAATCTCGATCCAGGGAATGTGCTCCACGAGCAGGCGGGACAGCAGGAAGACCGCCGCCATCAAGAGGATCATGAGCCCCGCCACGCGCTTCATGCGGCGCAGCGCGGCGGCCTTCTCTTCGTCGGTCAGGGGAACCGGCTGGGTGGTGCTCATGGCCTCGCGACGGTGGTTGCCGAAAATTTGTCAGCCAGACTGAAGACCCTGGCCCATATGTCAAGCCGCCGCGACGCGCTGATAGGCCGTCGCATCGCAAGGATAGAGCAGCGAGAGCGGTGCTTTCGGCTCGAACGGCGCCCATTCCCCCTCGGGCTGGGCCAGCCGGTCGGCGATCACCATCAGCGCCGCCACATTGTGGCCGAGGCCGCAATGGCTGCCCCGGACGCGGATGTTCTGGCGCATCGGCCCCGGCTGCTCGAGACAGCCGCGCCAGGCGACGATACCGTCCGACTTGCTGAAGATCGCCGTCGCGGGAATCCCGTCGACCGCCTCGAACATCTGCTGGGCATAGGCTTCGGCGACCTCGTCGACCGACTGGCCGGACAGGCGCTCGAACAGTTTCCAGGCATTGGTCGATTTCGGCCCGGCCGCGATCGGACTGCCCAGGGTGATGATCTGGCGGATCAGTTGCGGCGCCTCGCGGGCGATTTCCCGGGCATAGACCCCGCCCAGGCTCCAGCCGATGATCGAAACCTTGCGGCCGTGGGCGGCGACAATATCGACGAGGCGCTCGCGCAGGCCCTCCTCGACCCGGACATTGGGGCCGAGATTGCGCCCCAGTTCCCAGGCCTGGACCGCATAGCCCCGATGCGTCAGGAAACGGCGCAGCAGCACGGTCGAAAGATCGGAGGCGAGGAAGCCCGGCAGCACCAGGACCGGGTGGCCGTCGCCCCGGGGCGCCAGCCGCATCAGGGGGCCGGCCTGGATCGCCTGGAACAATTCGGCCACCGCCCGCACCTCCGCCACCGCCAGCCAGGTCGGCGGCGGGCCGGGTTCCCTTTCGATCGCACGCATTCTCGTCTTCGCCCTCGCAGTCCCGATACGGGCTAGGGTCACCACCCTAGCCCCTGTCCGCATGGTCCATTTGGCGGCAATTGTCTTGTTATTTCGTTTCCGGCAGCAGTTTCTCGATCGCCTTGACCAGGGCGCCCGACTGCGGGCTGGTGACCGAGGCCGCGGCCTCGACCAACTTGCCCTGGCCGTCGAACAGATATTTATGGAAATTCCAGCGCGGCCGGGCCAGCGGGCGTTCGGCGGCGATCCATTTGAAGAAGGGATGGGCGTCGTCGCCGGTCACCGGCACTTTGGCGGCCAGGGGAAAGGTGACGCCGAAATTGATTTCGCAGAATTCGGCGATGTCCTCGGCCGAGCCCGGCTCCTGGTTGGCAAAATCGTTGGAGGGCACGCCGACGATGGCAAGACCGCGCCCGCCATAGGCTTGGTAAAGCGCTTCCAGCCCCTTGTACTGCGGGGTGAAGCCGCATTTCGACGCGGTATTGACCACCAGAAGCGGCCGGCCGGCGAATTGCTTCAAGGGCAGGTCGCCGCCGCGCAGGCCCTCGAAGGCGAAGTCATGGGCCGAGCCCTTGCCCGGCTTGTCCTTGGCGGTGGCGGCGTCGGCAATGGCGGTGACCACGCCGGTCAGGGGATTGTCGCGCAGCAATTTGCCGAGCTTGTCGAACATGGCACTCTCCTCGGGCGATATCGTTTCGCGTCGCTTACGACAATGCTTGCCCGAAGTGGCGGCGGGGCGAAAGCACCCGCTTTGACAATCCTGCAACTTATGTCGCCAATGTCGGTATGACGGACTGGCGATGCCCGGCCGGACACTTCGAAGAACCTCCGCCGGGCCTCACCGATGCCGGGCCCCACCGATGCCGGCCCGGGCGACACCGCGATGACTTCGCCGCCCCCTGCAACGTCGCCCGCCGCCGGCCCCCCTAGGATGGGCCCCCTAGAACGATGCTACCCTGGCGACCTGCCGGTGCTGTCTGCGGGCGTTGCCGGTATCGATCAGGTCGGCGACTTCGCTGATGGCGCAGATGATGTGATAGAGGCTGCTGGTCCGGGTGTTGTTGCGGATGGGGCGGCCTTCGACGTCGATATATTCGTGCCAGCCGCCGCGCAGCGGGTATTCGAAATACCGCCGCAATGCGCGGATGGCCTCGACCGCGAGGCGGGCCGAGGCCTCGGCCGCCTGTTCGCTGACCGCGGTCGCATAGCTGATGACATGGGCCTTGATCCGCTCGGTCTGGGGCCAGAGCCGGCTGGTGCCGATGCGGATCGAGAGGTCGCCGTTCAATTCGTTGTAGGCAAGGCCGCGCTCGCGGCAGATGCCGTATTGCTCGCCGACAGCGATCAGCCGGTCCGCGACCCGGAACGCGTCCGGCCGGTTCCGGCTCAGGCCCCAGCGTTTCAGCAGCCACGCCCATTCGAACTGGTGCCCGGGCTCGACCAGGTCGCCCGGCGCCTCCTCGATCCGGTTCCAGTCGTGGTCGAAGAATTCCCGCAGCGCCCCGGTTTCCGGGTCGATGAACTTCTCCAGGCAAAGCTCCGCGATCTCGTCCGCGAGCGCGCCCCAGGCCGGGTCGTCCGAGATCGTCTCCCAGGCCAGCGCCGCCTCCAGCATATGCATGTGCGGATTGGCCTTCAGCACCACCGAGCCCCGCGGCCCTTCCTGGAAGCCGGCCACCGGGTGGGCGAAATGCGCCTGGATGCGCCCGCGCAACTGCTCCGCCAGCGCTTCCAGCCGCGCGCATTGCTCGCCCGTGCCGACCGCCGCCGCCAGCCCGAACAGCACGAAGGCATGGTCGTAGAGGTCGAAGTCATGGCGCAGCACCGTGCCGTCCACCGTCTTCAGCGGCACCACGAAACCGTTCGTGCCGATGAAGCTCTCGAGGCTGACCAACCCGTGACGGACCAGATCGCGGGTCGGGCCGTCCCAGCCCAGTTGCTCCGCGATCGCGAAACTATAGATCTGCCGACCGGTCACCCGGGCCCGCCGCGGTTCCTCCACCGGGGCGCCGTCTTCCGTCAGCCATTCGAAAAAACCACCGGACCGCCGGTCGACCGCGGCGGTGGACCACAAGGGCAAGGCTTGCTCGAACAGCCACTGGCGCAGCAGCGAGAACTCGACCTCAAGCGCATGCGAACCCATCATTCCAAATCCCCTTGTGCCGTCACGGACGGATCGAGAACTCGAAGCACGGCACCGCCCCCGGGCCTGCCGCGCACGGCTCCCTCCATCGCCCCCGATGACATCCCGTTCCCGCTGCCCCCCTGCCAGGACGCCATGGAACGGGCCTTTGCCCCTGTCGACACGAACAGCGGCAATACCCCCGCAACCCAACCCGCCGGCCCGGGGATCCTGTTCCTCCTGAGCCGGTTCTATCTGAGCCCGTGCCATCGTATCCGAGCCCATCGCCGAAGCAATGGGATCGCCAATCGATATTGCATCGCAGCAATATACAATCGCCTCGGCCTGGGATTCAATAAGCCTTCACAACACTTCCTTGAGCCGGACCGCATCGTCCAATTTGCAGACCAGCACCCCGTTGGCACTCACGATCACCGCGATCCCGTCGACCCCGAGCACCCGGACGGGCAGACCGTCGGTCAGCACGATGCTGTCCCGGCACGCCAGAACCCGCACATCCCCTTGCATGACGTTGCGGGCGCCGTCCTTTTCCAGTTCGGCATGGGCGGCCTGCCAGTTCCCGAGGTCGTTCCAGCCGCAGTCGAGCGGCACCGTCACCACCTTCCGCGACCGTTCGAACAGGGCGTAGTCGATCGAAGTCTTCTCCGCCCTGCGGAAGGCCGCCGGCTCCAGCAGATAGGTGCCCGGCTGCGCCGCAGGCTTTGCCCCGGCGACCGCCTCGTCCGCCGCCGCCTGGATCCCGGGCATGTAGTCGGCCGCTTCGGCCATGAAGGCCCCGGCCGCAAACACGAACATGCCGCTGTTCCAGTCAAATTGACCGGAGGCGAGATAGGCCAGCGCCGTCTCCAGCTTGGGCTTCTCGTGGAAGCTGGCGACGTGATAGGCCCCGGCCTGGTCGGCGCAAGGGGCCCCGCGCTCGATATAGCCGAACTCGGTCGCCGGGCGGTCGGGACGGATGCCGAAGGTGACCAGATCGCCGGCCGCCGCCGCCGCCGTCGCCACCGCCAGCGCCTGCCGGAAGGCGGCATCGTCGCGGATCAGCTGATCGGACGGAAACACCCCGAGCACCTGCCCGGGGCCATGGCTGCGGGCGACCCAGGCCGCCGCCGCGGCGATCGCGGCCGCCGAATCCCGCCGCTCCGGCTCCAGCAGCGTCACCGCGCCGTCGATGCCGATGGCCGCCAGCTGCTCGCGCACCGCCGCCTCGTGCAGCCTGTTGCAGATGATCAGCGGCGCCGACGACCCGGCAGCGGCCAGGCGCTGCGCCGTGATCTGAAACAGGCTCAGCCCCTGCCAGATGCTCAGAAACTGCTTCGGCGCCTCATCCGTCGACGCCGGCCAGAAGCGGGTCCCGGAGCCACCGCAAAGAATTACCGGCACCATCGTCTGCATCTCGATCTTTGCCTTGAAAACAATCAATTCATATAAATCAACCGCCGAACGGCAGCCGCCCGAGCAGCACCGACCTGCAAGCCCGCCGGGCCACCCCCGCACAAGCCGCCCCGCAATGCGGCCACACCTTAACAGTCTGCCGAAAAAGGACAAGTTTGCGCGCCGTTTTCCGCTGCACCGGCCCCGAGCCGCCCATGCAGCCCCTTTGAGCGGGCTCCACCGGTTCGAAACGGCGCGGGAGAAGCGTGACCGCCGCCGCCGTCAGCTTTGGCCGCCAGACAGGAATGCCGGTGCATGTTCGGGCGGCGAGCCGGTGCCAGATCACCCGAAGAGGCTTGTCTCGACCGACTGTCCGGCGATAACGTTGCGGCAATTCGGCACCGGAGCCCCCCAGGCCAGCGCGCCGCCGGTCGGCGCGGCTGGTCAAGGCGCAGCCGGGCCCCCAGCGCGCTGTCATCAGGCCTTCCCGACCTGCACAATATCGCTCGTGGTTGAAATCTCTCGTGGTCGACCACCATGCCCACCGCTCGGCAGGCCTCTCCGGGAAAAACGTCATCGCCGTCCCGCTTGCCATCGCCATATCCTCCCCGGAAGGACCGGCCTCCGACGAACCCGGCGGGATTCGCTCCGCCGGCGATTGCCCGAGCCTACAGGTAGATCTATGCCACCGATTCCCCCCTTGCCGCCAAGCAACCCGCCCCCTCCCTCTCGCCGGGAGGGCCTCCGGACCGAGGGGTACCGTCGATTGGTTTCCGGCCTGAGCCGTTTTCTGCGCCGCGCCCCCCCGCCACGGCCGCGCCTCGCGATCGTGGACAATTGGCCGAACCTCAGGGACAGCGCGGAACGCGAATTCATCGCCCGCTTCATCCGGGCCTGCGAAAATCTGGGCATCGAATGCGCAGGCGCCGTGACCAGCGACGATCTCGAAAAATTGCAGCCGGATGCCGTGATCCTGACCCATGAATATGGCTGCAAACTGACCCGTTTCCCGACCATTGCCGCCATCTGGAGCCCGCAGAGCTTTTTCGAGGGCGACACCTATCGCGAGCGGTCGATCCGCTCCTGCGACGGCTACCTCGCGGGCAGCACCGAACTCCGGCATTTTCTCGACGACGGTCAACACGGTCTCGGCGTTCGCAAACCGGTAGCGCGGGAGATTTTCCTGCCGACGACCTATCGGACCCCTCACGATGCCCTCGCCAAGGTGCCCGAGCCGAGCCTTGCCTATGTCGGGATCCATTGGGACGGCGACCGGCACGGCCTTCTGTTCGAGATTCTGGCGGAACGAGGCCTGGTCCACTGCTATGGCCCCGCGGCAAGCTGGAGCCATATCGGCAATGCCTATGCCGGCCCCCTTCCCTTCGACGGCCGTTCGGTCCAGGACATGCTGGCGCGCCATGGTGTCGCGCTCTGCCTGCATCACCGCGAACATCGGACGCGCAACGTCCCGTCGATGCGGATCTTCGAGACGCTTTCGGTCGGAGCGCTGGTGATTTGCGACGATATTCCCTTCGCCCGGGAATTCCTTTCCGATATCGCCCTTTTCGTCGATACCCGGAAATCGATGCATGCGCTTGCCGATCAGGTCGCGGCCCATCTCGACTGGATCCGCAGCCATCCCGACGACGCCCGGCAGCGCGCCGCCCGCGGCAAGGCATGGTTCGACGAATGCTGGTCGCTCGAGACGAAAATCGAGCATGTGCTGCTGCCGTTGCTCGACGAGGTGAAGGCGGCCGGCGCTCCGGCGCTGGCGGGGACCGCCGATTGCGACATCGTCTTCCCGATCGACACCGGGGAAATCGCCGCCCTGGAAGCCACTCTTTCGTCGATCGCCGCGGCCAAGTCGCCCGGCCTCGATCTGCGCATCGTCATGGTGGCGAGCAAGGCCGCCGCCCACCGCGTCGAGATGCTGGCAAAATCGGCGCGGCGCCTCGGCCTGTCGGTCCGGAAGGTTGAAGCCCCCCCCGGCCCAGGCTCGACATCGCTCTGGGCCGGCCTTCAGGCGGCAAAGGCCCCCTTCGTCGCGCTCGCCGATCCGGCGGGGACGGTTTTCCCGCACCATTACCGCCATCTCGTGGCAACCCTCCTCGCCCGGACGGAGGCGCCCGCGGCCATTGCAACAACCCTGGATCAATGCCGTGACGGCGAATTTGCCGACGCCCCGAACTTCGAAGGGCCGCTCGGCAGGACGATTGCGGAACGGCGCGCGGTCACAGTCAATGCCAGTTTCGACCTGCGGGCCCTCGCCCGCTTCGACGATGCCGTTGCCGCCAACAGCTGGGTTGCCCGGACTGAAATCCTGCGCTCGGTTCTCGGCCGGGATCCCGAAGTCGATCGCCACTATGTCGCCTATCTCCTGCTTCTAGCCGCCAGCCGCGGCCCCCTCGCCCCCTCCGGCAGCGTGACGGCCGTCCGGTTCGGCGCGCCACGGGATCAGGCGGCGGTAGGACGAGATCCCGTCGCCCGCAGGCTGCGCCGGCGCATCAGCCGCCTGACGTTCCCCTAT
The DNA here is from genome assembly GCF_003173055.1 of Zavarzinia compransoris. Taxonomy (NCBI): domain Bacteria; kingdom Pseudomonadati; phylum Pseudomonadota; class Alphaproteobacteria; order Rhodospirillales; family Zavarziniaceae; genus Zavarzinia; species Zavarzinia compransoris. Next base: position 7,304 of record NZ_QGLF01000004.1, on the reverse strand, counting down.
GCGACGACCATCGGACAATTGACGGCGGCCGGCGAGCCCCAGCCCGTCGCGACGGATGACGCCCCCCCGCCCGGCACCGTGACGCCTCTCGATTTCGGCGACAGCGCGCATGGCGGCCCCGCCCTTCAGGAGCACGCCGCACTGACCGGCTTCCTGTCGCCGGAGCAGCAGGGGGCCTGGAGCCGGCAGACGACAGCCATCGCCGAAATCGCCTTGGCGGCCGAAGCCGCATCGGCGGGAGGCTGGCTCGCCTTGGAGATCATGGCCGCCCATGACGATACCGGCGCCAGAGTGATCGACGTCGAATTGCCGGAAAGACATGCCCTTCGGCTCGAAGCCGTTGACTGGACATGGCATCGAATCATCGTGCCCTTCGCCCCGTCGGCACGCGGCAATCTGCCCATCCGGCTGACGGTCGACCGGCTGCGCGCGATCACCGGCGGCGATAAGCACCCGCACGGAATCGGCCTCTGCCTCAGATCCGTCGCCTTGGCGCGCCAACCCGAGGATTTTCCCGACCTCACTCGCGAGATACCATCGCATAGCTTTTCGAGCTATGAGCAGGGCGATTTTGCCCAGGTCGAGGTGAAATTTTCATACTCCAACAATATCTGCACGTCGCTGAAAATGCAGCGCATCGAAAATAACTATAGTATAGAATTCGATATGGGCGACATGTGGCCTGATGAACGGATCGATTCCGATTACGTCGAATTCCAATCAAATCCAATATATCGGATTTATTTTAACGGCGACGATCACGATATGGCCAGGCGGGAAGGACTTCTTCCAGAGCGGCTGCGCAACCTGATGCTGCGCGTGCGCGATTTTCCTGCCCGAAGCCTGACCCCGGAACGCACACGCCTGCCGCCGCCGCTCCTCAACCTGCTGCGGGAGAGTCAGGCGCGGATCGCGGCCCTGCTCCCCCCCCTCGGCCACTGAGGGGGCCTCCCGCCGCGGGGGCTCAAGCCTCGTCGACGGCGACCCCGCCGATGGCCACGCTGATCATGCGCGGGTCGTGTTCCGACGCGCGCGCGGTGACCGAGCGCAGAACGACGACCTCCAGGCCATCGGTGCGCAGGCCCCGACGGTCAAGCGAAAACACCATCTGCCAGCGCCTGCCGTCAAAACTGCTGTCGACGAGGGGCAGATCCCCCGAACGGCCCCGGGCCTTCAGCTGCGTCGCCGGATCGCCGACGACGGTCATCGGACCGCTGAGGATGAGCCGGCCGGCGGCCGTCGCGGGCAGCAGGATGACCCCCTGTTCCTCCATCCAGCGAAACGGTACGTGTTCACCGTCATATTCCACATCGCCCCAGCCCGCGACCAGGGCGTCATCGCCGATGCCGAGCACCGGCAGCGGCTTGGCGGGCCCGACCTCGATGGCCCCGACGGACAGATCGCCACCAGCCCGCGCCGCGCCGGGGCGCTGAGCCTCGACGGTCGAAATCGTGACGGCGGCGAGGCCGTTAGCGGCGACCACGCCAAAGGGCAGAGGCGCGACATAGGCCCAGCCCGTGGCCGTAGGATAGCCGCCGCCGGCGGCGATGTGGCCGTTGACCGCCACCGTCATGCGCGCGAGGTCGACATGCTCGCCACACTTCGTCCCGCTGATTTCCAGAAACAAGGGCTGCCGGCCGGCGACTTCGAGCAGGACGAACCCGGTGCCGCGAAACCACCGCTCGCCCCGAAGCTCGGGATCGGGCTCCGACCAGCCGTAACCGGAGAAGCCTCCGGCCAGCAAAAGCTGCGCACGGTCGGGCTGCTTCGTCCGCGGGATGAGGGCCGGTGCTTCATCGGGGGCGACGGCCTGCCATAGAGCCAGCAGTTGCCGTTCGATCTGGAACCGCTGGATTTCGACCATGGCATCGACGCGCGGCACGGCAAAATCATAGAACAGCCGGGCGACATCGCGCGCCAGATTGCGCCGCAAATCGGCGAATTCCTCGGACAGGAGCCTCAGCCCGGTTTCGGCCGCCACCACCCGCTGGGCAAGGACTGCGCCGGTGTCCGCAGAGATGACGATAGGGCTCCCCGCGAATGCCTCGCGCCGGCCTGCCAGCCGAACCTGCAGGGCGACCGAGCCGATATTGAGAAGCGACTGCACCGGCAGCGGCACGACAAGGTCGAGAGGCGGCAGAAGCCCGTCCGGGCCCGCCTCGACAACGGGCCGCTCGACCGCCAGCCTGGCGACATCCTTGCCGCTTCCGTCGCTCACTTCGACGACGAGCGGCAGAACCGCCGCGGCGACCCCGGTCAAGGTGACGTGGAGCGCGCCGTCCCTGAGGACCACCACCCCCTCGGCCGCGGTGACCGCGCGCCTCAGGTCATCCTCCGTCGCCAAGAGTACGGGGGCGGCCAGTTCCCGGCCGCTGGCCGCGATGCGGCCGCGAACGGTGGCCGGCGCCGTCAACACCAGGTCGGGCGGCAGGACGATTGCGAACCCGACATCGTCTTCGCCGGGACCGCGTTCGACTTCAACTTCGCCGATTTTCAGGCCATCGATGAAAATCTCGACCGTCACCTTGCTGGCGGCGTCGGCGTCGAACGACAAACGCCCGGTTACCACTCCAGCGCGGACAGAAGAAATCTGTCCTGACGTCGCATCGGGAAATACCGGATCGACCTTACCAGCCATTATCATTCCATTTTTTATATGAATAACTATCCAGCAGACGTCACACCAGAGATCCACAGCAGCACATCTGTAGCCCTTTGGAATTTATAGCACATTCTGCAGTTGAGGAACCCCCAATCGGGGGCGCCGGCGGCCCGGCGCGAAGGCGGGCAAATGATGCCGGCGCGGCTCAACAGAACGGTCCGCCAAGGGCCGGGCGGGTATTGCGGAACCCGGCCGTCCCCTCACATCCCCTTCGAGCCGCAACAGGCCGCCTCAAACACCCTGCAATTGGGCATGAAATTCGATGCCATCGTGTGGATTTTCGAAGTGAAAACTCACGCCATTGTCGAGAACGAGTATTGAGTCGCAGATTTCAGCCAGGAACTGCAAGCTGTGAGAGGCGATAACCATGGCTTTCTTGCTGTTCCGGTTGAACAGATATTCCTGGCATTTGGCATGAAAGCGCGCGTCACCGGCAAGAATTACTTCGTCGATCAGATAGCAGTCAAAATCGAAGGCGACCGAAAGGGCGAAATTCAATCGAGCCTGCATGCCGGTCGAATAAGTCCGGGCGGGTTCCCGCATATGCTCGCCCAACTCGGAGAAGTCATAGACAAAAGCAAGCAACTGCTTGAAGTCCACTCCATAGACCTTGGCAAGGAAGCGGACATTGTCGATGCCGCTGAGGCCGCCCTGACACCCGCCGGAAAAGCCCAGCGGCCACGACATGGTCATGCCGTTCAGGTCGATTTTGCCCGCTGCCGGCTTTTCGATCCCACCGAGCAGGCGGATCAATGTCGACTTGCCCGCGCCGTTGGAGCCGACCAAGCCCAGTTTCCGCTCCGGCGCCAGGCTGAAGCTGACGTCGCGCAGCGCCCACAGCTTATGCCCGGATTCGGTGTGGTAGAACTTGGCGACATTGGTAACGTTCAACATCCGGTGGCGCCGTCAGTTGATGCGCATGAAATCGGGCGCTCGGCGGAGCAGGAGAAGCCCGACCAGCAGCAAGACCGTGCAGAATGAGACGGCATAGACCACATCGTAGTGGGTTGCGTAGCCCGGCGGCAGAAGTCCCTCCCGCATGATTTCATAGGCGTGGACGCTGGGCATCAGCAGCGCGAGGGGCCGATAGGCGGCCGGCAGCCAGTCGACCATGAAGAAGGCGCCGGACAAGGGAATGTAGATATAGGAGAGAAGGCCCGTCACCTTCTCGATGAAATCCGACATCTCGCTCACGGCCGAGACGAACACGCCCGTGGCGAAGACCCAATAGATGTGGAGCAGCCAGCCCGCATAGAACGGTCCGAGATCCGTCGGCCAATCCATCAGGCCGATGAAGATAAACAGCGAGGACGCGATGACGTAGGCAAGGATGACGCCGAAAACCTCGATCACCACCCGCGACGTGACGAAATTGATCAGCCGGATCCGCTGATGATACATGAGCGCGGCATTGGCGCGAAATGCCAGGACCGAGCGGGAGAAGACGCCGCGCCACATCACCATGGGCATGTAGCCGGAAACGGTGATGGTGAAGACGCCGATGCCATGTTCATAGGCGGGTTTCATCGCCCCCCAAAGGAAGGCAACGGCGACGCCGAAAAGCAGGGGTTCGGCCATCACCCACAGAAAGCCCAGATTTTCGCGCCCATAGCGGGTGTGCATCTCCCGCATGATCAGGGCCAGCAGAATTTGCCCCTCAAGGGCGAAGGACTGGAACAGGGTCTTGGGGTAGGTGGGTTTCAGCGCCGCCCGGCCGAGGCCCCTATCTGTTGGCATGATCTCGCACCCCCAGGAGCAACAGCCACAACATGAAGTAGAGCACCAGGCCGGAAATCAGAACGATGGCGATCGAGACGATGCGCTTCGGATAGAGTCCGACGTCAGGCGCATTCGGCTCGACGACGCGCTCGAGATAGAAATGCTGGCGCTGCGCCTCCATGCGGGCGGTTTCGAGGCTGGCGGTCGCAGAGGCCAAGGCCTTCGACGCGAATTCCTGCTCGAGGATCAGCAACTGGTAGTCGGCGATTTTCTGCGCCATGGCGCCGGAAGCGCCCGCGACCTTGGCCCGTTCGCGGATGATTTCCTCTTCAAGGGCCCGGACCGTCGCCCGCAGCGTGGGCACCAGCGGACTGTTGGGCGAGCTCTGCAGCACCTGCGACAATTGCGCATTGGCCATCGACAACTCGGCCTGGAGCTTGGCGATCCCCTCGATCAGCAACACGGACTGCTTGGTCGGATCGATGATGATTTCGCGCTCGCGATAGTCGAGAAGCGATTTCTCGGCGGCTTTCACCCGTTCTTCGGCGTTGCGGACCTCGTTCTGGGCATCGCGCAGGGCATTTTCCTGCGCTCGCGCGCTCAGCTGGTTGATCAGGCTCTCGCCGGCCACCAAGGCCGCCGCAGCCACGATTCTCGCATCTTCGGGGCGGAAAGCCTTCACGCTCAGCGTGGTGATCCCGGTGCTGTTGTCGAGCGCAACGACGACCCGCTTCAAATAATATTTGTAGAGGCCCTCATCGCTCGTATCGAACAGGATATTCGGATAGCGGGCAAAATAGTCGGTGTCGGGCCTGCCGTAGATCTGGCGCAGGTCGATGTTGCTGGCCTGGATCGCCTTCACCGCGTCGCGGGATTGCAGGAAATCGTTCACCGCATAGGTGTCGTCCTGCGCCTTGACCAGGCCCGAGCCTTGCAGCACGCTCGACAGGGCGGACAATTGCGTGCGATTGGGACTGCGCACAATATACTTGGCCTCGGAAAGATAAATATCCGAAGCAATCGCGGTATAATAGACGGTCGCGCCAAATGTCGGCAAAACAACAATAAGGATGAACCAAAGGTTCCGAATGATAAAATGAGAGAATTTCATTTAGACTTTTAACTCCCCCGCTTAAGCGGCGCCGTCGGTCGAAAAACCAACCCCGACAACTTGACCCCTGTCCGTTTCATCGATTTCCGTTTCATCGATTCAAGCAATCGAAGTGCTCGCCAATGCTGTCGCGGAGCCATCACTCGTTTCCGCACCCCTGTCGATGACGGACAGGCAGGGAGCCATCGCCAACGATGTGCAGGGACATTCTCGTATCAGTCAAACGCCAGGGGGGCAAGCCGATCATCTCGGGCAGGAAATCCGCGCCATCGCCATCTTTCCTGCTGCCCGCACGGGCTCATCGCCTGGACACACCGAAGAGCCTGCATCGCGGCGGCGCCTGCATCGAATATGGCGTCGGACCGGCATCGAGCGCCTTGATCTGGGGCGCAGGGCAATGGCCGAGAAGGCCCTGCCCCTCCCACGGGCTCTTCAGGTTGCCGGCTGGCGCTCCGTAGCGCCTGACATTACAGGCGAGGTTGGCGAGGCAGTCTTCGTGGCGGCCCCGGGGATGCCGATGGTGGCAAGGCCGCGAGCGTATTTCCGGCGGGCGAAGCCTCCCCGGGCGCCGCGCCCGTGGAACGGGGATGATCCACAGAACACCCGGTGGTTGCCTTTGCTTGCCCCCCTGCCGCCGACGCGGCAAAATGAATATCGACTCATGGAGATACCTAAAGCGGGGTGGCCGCGTGGTATATTCCGCTGATATCCCGAATGCCAGCGCAGAAGCCAGACGGCGCCGACGCCTGGAATGCGAATGCAGAGTTGCGCACACAATCATAGAGATTTGTCGGATAACCGCATTAACCAACGTGAAGCATCTTCTGTGTAACTCTCCGATTTCTATGTGTTGCCCGAAAACAGCGGGAATTGACCTGCAGATCCAGAAAGCACAGCTATGGCTAAATTTTTTCTGTACGGGAGAGAGTTGGCAAAGCTCAAGGCGGATCTATCTGACGTAGAGGCCAGATATTCAGATTTGCAGAGCGAAACCGCGGCGCTGAATGCAGCGCGGGACGAATTCGACAGACAGCGTAACGAGCAATACGCAGACCTTCAGGAACACCTGGCTGCGGCCGAAGGCGCCTGGCAGGAAAATGAATATGCGCTGCGCGGCAGGATCGAAGCCCAGGAACGGAATTTCGCGGCATTGCATGCCGATTACCAGTCAGTGGCCAACATGGAAGCCGCCGGCCGGGCGAGAGAGGCCGCCCTGCTTGATCAAGTACAGCAGCTGAAGCACGACATCGCCGCGGCGAGCGCCGAACACGAGGCGAAGCAGGCGGACATCATCGCGGCCGGCGCCGAGGCAGCCGAGCGGCTGTCGGGGCAAATCGCCGCGCTGGAACTGTCCCATGCCGGGCATGTGGCCGATCTTGAAGCACGCCTGGCCATGGCGGGAACGGCGAAAGCCGAGGTCGAGCAACATTTTGCAACGCGTGTCGCGGAATTTGAGGAACATCTGGCAAAGACTGGCGCTGCCCATGACGCCAGCATCGCCGCTCTCGAAGCACAGAAAACAGCCGCCGAACAGAGCCTGGGCACCCGGATCGCCGGCCTCGAGGCCGACCTGTCCCGGGCGATCGCCGAGGGCGAGACCCGTCTGACGGCAGCACATCTGGCCAAGGAACAGGACGATCGGGAGCACAACGCGCTCGTCGAGACCCTCCAAGTCCAGGCGACGGCGGACGCAGCGGCAGCGGCGGACGCAGCGACCGCGCATGCCGCCGCCCTTGCCGGGCGTGACGACGAGATCGCCCGCCTCCAGCAGGAGCATCAGGACAGGCTGGCCGAGGCCGAGGCGGCACAGCG